>NZ_JBCNMA010000033.1:0-27312 GCF_039595165.1 Sphingomonas sp. | reverse complement strand
GCGAGATGGCGCTGCTCCGTGTGATCCATGCCTCCAGCCTGCCCGATCCGGGCGATCTGGCGCGCAAGATCGCGGAAGGGCTGCCGGTCGGCTCCGCGCCGGTGGCGGTGCCCTCGGGCCCGGCCGAGCCGCCGGCGCCGCGGTCTCTGGCGGAGGCGCTGGAGCGGCTGGAGGCCGCGCACGAGCACCACGTCGCCGCGCGCGCGCGCAACCTCATGCGCGTGATCGCGTTCAAGGAGCCGGTGATCGAAGTGAGCAGCCAGGGGCTGCCCGCCGATCTGGTGAGCGATTTCGAGCAGGCGATCCGCCGCGTGCTCGGCAAGCGCTGGTCGCTGCGCGTGATCGACGCGCCGGGGGCGGAGACGCTCGCCGAGATCAAGGCGGCCGATGCTGCGGCGGAGCGCGACGCGGTGTTGCGCTCGCCCGTCGTCGCAGCCGCATTCGAAGCATTTCCCGACGCCGAGCTGATCGGCTGGACCCCACTCCGGAGGACCGCATGAAGAGTATCGAAGACATCATGGCCATGGCGCAGAACGTCCAGGACGAGCTGACCAAGGCCCAGGCCAATCTCGACGGGATCGAGGTGGAGGGCGCTTCCGGCGGCGGCCTCGTCAAGGTGAAGGCCAGCGCCAAGGGCCGGATCATCGGAGTCGATATCGACGAATCGCTGCTCGCGCCGAGTGAGAAGCAGATGCTCGAAGATCTGATCGCCGCTGCGCTCAACGACGCGCGCGCCAAGGCGGATGCGGCGGCGCAGACGGAGATGTCGAAGCTTTCCAGCGGGATTCCGCTGCCACCGGGGTTCAAGCTGCCCTTTTGAACATTCCACCATGGGAACAATCGCTTCACCGTGACCGTTAGCATCGCCATGTGTCTATCAATCAGGGAGATGCGACATGAGCGATGATGACCGCAGCGAAGCGACCCGCGTCGAAACGCCGACGCACACCACCACCATTGTCGAACGGCGTAGCGGAGGCGGAGGCCTGATCCTGGGTCTCATTGCGCTGGTGGTCGTGGTGGTCGGCGCCTTTTTCTTCCTCAGCGACAGGAGCAGCGAGACCAGGAAGGACGCTGCCATTACCGAGGCGGCCAAGAGTGTCGGCGAGGGTGCGGAGAAGGTCGGCGAGGCGGCCGAGAAGGCGGGCGAGAAGATCGAGAATTCGGTCCGCTAGCCGGTTCGATTGCCTGACGATGCGAAAGAGCGCCGGATAGGTGTGTCAGATCGGCCGCGTGTAGGAAAATGATTCCTGCGGCCGTTCAGCGCAAACAGGCGTCGAGCCCGTCATTCTGCACGACCGCGATCCGCGCGGAGATCGAATTGCCGTAGCGGCGGGTGAAGCCTTTCGGGGCGACGCCCGCCCTTTTCTTCGGCAGCGGCAGCACAGCGGCGATCCTTGCTGCTTCGGCGCGGGTCATCTTGGAGGCGCTATGTCCGAAATAGCGCTGCGAACCGGCTTCGACGCCATAGGTGCCGATCCCGGTCTCCGCGACGTTCAAATAGACTTCCATGATCCGCTTCTTGGGCCAGATCAGCTCGATGAGGATGGTGAACCACGCCTCCAGCCCCTTGCGGAAGAAGCCGCCGCCCTGCCACAGGAAGACGTTCTTCGCGGTCTGCTGGCTGATCGTCGATCCGCCGCGCAGCACTTTGCCACCCTTGGCGTTGCGGTACATCGCGGCGGCGATCGCGTCATAGTCGAAGCCGCTATGCGTGCAGAAAGACGAATCCTCTGCAGCGATCGCGGCGCGCGCCATGTCGGGGTCGATCCGGTTCAGCGGCGTCCATTGCTTGGTGATGCCGTGGCCCGAGGCCAGATCGCCCGCCATGGTCAGCGTGAAGGGCGGGGGGACGAAACGGAAGAGCAGCACCAGCAGCAGCGAGCCGGCGATGAACGCCAGCAGAGCCTTGCCGGCCCAGACGATGAGCCGGCGGCCCCAACGCCGCGTGCCAGTTGCTGCCGCCAATTCCGCCCCCGGGTCGTGCCGTCAGCCGACGGCGAGCAGACGCCGGTCGCCGGCCAGCCGCATCATCGCCTTCTGCAGCTTCTCGAATGCGCGCACCTCGATCTGGCGGACGCGCTCGCGCGACACGCCATAGACCTGCGAGAGCTCCTCGAGCGTCTTGGGATCGTCGGTCAGGCGGCGTTCGGTGAGGATGTGCTGTTCGCGCTCGTTGAGCTCGTCCATCGCCTCGGTCAGCATGGTGTGGCGGACATCCGCCTCCTGCGCCTCGGCCACGACTTCGTCCTGCAGCGCGCTGTCGTCAGCGAGCCAGTCCTGCCACTGACCTTCGCCATCCTCGCGCATGGGCACGTTGAGCGAGGTGTCGCCGCCCATCGCCATGCGGCGGTTCATCGAGGTGACTTCTTCCTCGGTGACGCCCAGATCCTTGGCGATCTTGGCGAGATGTTCGGGGGAGAGGTCGCCATCCTCGAACGCGTCGAGCTTGGCCTTCATCCGGCGCAGGTTGAAGAACAGCTTCTTCTGCGCGGCGGTGGTGCCCATCTTCACGAGCGACCAGCTGCGCAGGATGAATTCCTGGATCGAGGCGCGGATCCACCACATCGCATAGGTGGCGAGACGGAAGCCGCGATCGGGCTCGAACTTCTTCACGCCCTGCATCAGGCCGATATTGCCCTCGGAGATCAGCTCGGACACCGGCAGGCCATAGCCGCGGTAGCCCATCGCGATCTTGGCGACGAGGCGCAAATGGCTGGTCACGAGCTGCGCCGCAGCTTCGGGATCGCCATGCTCCTGGAAGCGCTTGGCGAGCATATATTCCTGCTCGGGCGCCAGGATCGGAAACTTCTTGATCTCGGCCAGATAGCGGTTGAGGCTCGCCTCACCGCCAAGTGCGGGGATCGTCGCCGGGACGTTGCTTCCGCTTGCCATGATCTACTTTACTCCCTTTGATGAGCCGTCCCCCCTGAAGCGGCGAGGATGGCTTGCGACCCTCCGAAGACGGGTCAATGAACCTATACGACGAGCCTATCGAACAGTTCCTGCATGTCGGCAGGCATTTCGCTATCGAAAGCCAAAGCGTGGCTTTTGATGGGATGGATAAACCCCAAATGCGCCGCATGTAAGGCCTGACGATGGAAACCCAGGGTTTCCAGCACCTCACGATGTTCCTTTTTCGTTCTGCCATAGGCCGGATCACCGATCAAGGGGTGTCCGATCGAGGCCATATGGACGCGTACCTGATGCGTGCGCCCGGTCTCAAGCCGGCATTCGACGAACGCCGCTTCGTCGAGCAGCGGTCCCGGCATGACCCGCCAATGCGTGACCGCGCGCTTGCCGCCGGAGACGATCGCCATCTTCTTGCGGTTCTGCGGCGATCGCGCGAGCGGCGCGTCGACCGTGCCGCTTCCGGTCTTGAGCCGACCGGAGACGATCGCTTTGTACCTCCGGTCGATCGAGTGATCCTTGAACTGGCGGGCGAGTCCGACATGCGCGCGATCGGTCTTGGCGGCGACCATCAGTCCCGACGTATCCTTGTCGATGCGATGGACGATGCCGGGCCGCGCGACTCCGCCGATCCCCGACAGGCTGCCCCGGCAATGGTGCAGCAACGCATTCACCAGCGTGCCGTCGAGATTGCCCGCGGCGGGATGGACGACCAGCCCGGCCTGCTTGTCGATCACGATCAGATGCTCGTCCTCGAACACCACGTTCAGCTCGATTTCCTGCGCCTCGTTATGCGCCGCCTTGGGTTCCGGCACATCGATGCGGAACAGCGCGCCGCCTGGCGCCTTCTTCTTGGGATCGCGCACCTGGCCGTCGGGTCCGGAGACGTTGCCGGTGGAGATCAGCGCCTTGATCCGCTCGCGCGAGAGCGTGGGAAGCGCATCCGCCAGAGCCCGGTCCAGCCGCCAGCCATCGGCTTGCGGAGAAACGCGTGCTTCGAACGTGGAAACCCCCCGGCTCATTCTGGTAGGGGATGTAGGAACGATGCTGGCCATTTCAAGTGATATACTGAACGAGATAGTTCAGAAATGCAAGGCGGCCGCACCGCGCGAGGCTTGCGGCCTGCTGTTCGGCGCGGACGGCGTCATCTCGACATGGACCGAGACGGCGAACGTCGCGGCCGATCCACTTCGTCATTTCGAGATCGATCCGGCTGCGCTCATCGCCGCGCTGCGCGCCGAGCGCCACCGCGGGCCGCGGCTGCTCGGCTATTGGCACTCGCATCCGTCGGGCGACGCCGCGCCCTCCGCCACCGATGCGGCGATGGCGGCGCCCGACGGCAAGCTCTGGCTGATCGTCGGGGGCGGGGCGATCACCGCGTGGCGCGCAGTCGAAAACGGCGCGGCGCATGGCCGGTTCGCGCCGGTGGAGATCGTGGTCGGCTGAGTCTCAGCCGGCAGCCTGGCGTGGCGCCAACCGGAAGAACAGCGCGAGCTGAAGGCTTTCGGCGATGCGCCGTGCCTTGGCCTGGAGCGCCGCCGCGGCCGCGGGCGTCATCAGCGCGTTGCTCGTCTCGTCCCACAGCGCGAGCCAGCGCTCGAACAGCTCGGGGCTGATCCGCGCCACATGCTTGTGGTGCGCCGGCACCGGCTGGCCCTTGTAGCGGCCGCTGCCGAGCATCACCGACGACCAGAAGTCGGTGAGCTGGCCGAGATGCGCGGGCCAGTCATGGATCGCGTCGTCGAAGATCGGGCCGAGCGCGGCATCGGCCCGCACGCGGGCATAGAATTGCTCGACCAGCGTGCGAAGGCTGTTCTCGTCGATCCCCAACCGATCGTCCGTGGTCACATTCCCGATCATGCCGCGCATCTATGGACCGGCCCCGGCACGTTCAATGCGCCGCCGGGAACGTTCCTGACTCGACATGCGTTCGCCCTTGAAGTCGCAGGGAGAGTCGCATGCTTTGGACTATCGCCATCATTCTCGTCATCCTCTGGCTACTGGGCTTCTCGCTCAACCTGGCCGGCGGACTGATCCATCTGTTGCTGGTGGTCGCGCTCGTCGTGGTGGTGGTTCAATTCCTGCGCGGCCGCCGCGTATGAGGCCTGCGGGGCGGGTCAGTGCCCGCCCCCTTTCGACGCCTGGGTGACCGCCGCCATCGCGGCGTCGAGCCGTCCCTCGGTCTCGGCGTTGCGCAGGAACTTGACGCGCTCGACCAGGATTTCCCTCGGCGTCGGCGTCGCATCGAACAGCGCCATCACCTCGTCGATGAACGCGTCGAGGGGGAGATAGCCCGGGCGGTCGTGCTGACCCGGGGTCAGGCCGGTCTGCACCGCCGGCGGGACCAGCTCGATCACCTCGACCTGCCCGGCGAGCGCCTGGCGCAGCGCGAGGGTGTAGCTGTGGATCGCCGCCTTGGTCGCGCTGTAGGTGGCTGCGCCCTCGAGCGGCACGAAGGCGAGCCCCGAGCTGACGTTGACGATCGCGGCGTCCGGCCGGGTCTTGAGATGATCGACCAGTGCATTGTTGAGGCGGATCGGGCCGAGCAGGTTGGTGGCGATCGTGGCTTCCGCATCGGCGAGGTCGCGGCGCGCGCCGATCGCTTCGTAGCGCATGATCCCGGCATTGTTGACGACGACATTGAGCGCCGGGTGCGCGGCGACGAGGGCCGTGGCGAATGCCTCGATTGCCTCGGCGCTTTCGATGTCGAGCGCCATCGCGTGCATGTTGGCGCGGCCGGCGATGGCGGCTTCGAGCGCCTCGCGGCGCCGCCCGGCGATGATCACGGTGTTGCCAGCATCGTGGAAGCGCTGCGCCAGCGCTTGGCCGATGCCCGACCCGCCGCCGGTGATGAGGATGGTGTTGCCGCTCTGCTTCATCGTTCGTCTCCCGGGAAGTTGATGACGGCGATGTAGCGCGATGCTATCTATTGGAAAGAAGGCACCCGAAAGATTTATACTAACCAAAAAGAGAGTATTGGACGATGGCGACAGGCGTGGGCGAGTGGCACGCGGACGATCCGCGAGTGGATGCGCTGGTCAACGACCTGATCGGCGCGATCGCCGACAAGTGGACGATGCTCATCCTGGAGACGCTGGAGGATCAGGGCGAGCTGCGCTTCACCCAGCTCTCCAAGCTGATCCCGCAGATCAGCCAGAAGATGCTCACCCAGACGCTGCGGCGCATGGAGCGCGACGGGATCGTCACGCGCACCGTGCACGCGGTGGTCCCGCCGCGCGTCGACTATCGCCTGACCCCGCTGGGCGAGAGCCTGGGCGAGGCGTTCTGCGGCGTGTGGCTGTGGGCCGAGGCGAACCTGGAAGACGTTGCCGCGGCGCGCGAGGCATTCGACGGACGCGAGCGAGCGTGATCCTCCCCTTGGCGGGGGAGGATCAGATGCCTCAGTCGCCCTCCGGCCCGAGATAGTCCGCGCCATACACCGCCTTGCGGATATCGGTGTGCAGCGTGCCGTCGAACGGCATCGTCTGGGTGAAGAACACCACCGCCATGCGGTTCGCCGGATCGACCCAGAACAAGGTCGAAGCCGCGCCGTCCCAGAAGAATTCGCCGACCGCACCGCGGTTGCGCTCGGGCATCGCGGGGCGGGCGGTGCGCACGGCGAAGTCGAACCCGAACCCGCCGTCGATCTTGCCCGGCAGCCACTCGCGTTCCGTGATCGCGGGATCGAGCTGGTCGGTCGCCATCAGCCGGATCGTGGCGGGCTTGAGGATGCGCGCGCCGTCGAGCTCGCCGCCGTTCAGCAGCATCCGGGCGAAGCGCATGTAATCGTCGATCGGCGCGACGATCCCGGCACCGCCCATCGTCAGCTTCGCGCCGGGGAAGTTCGTGCGGCGCGTGATCTCGTCGGCCTGGCGGACGAGCTTGCCGTCCTGGTTCATATAAGTGGCGGCGAGGCGGGGGAGGCGGTCCATCGGCTGGTGCCAGGCCGCCTCGCGCATCTTGAGCGGCTCGAAGACGTGCGTGCGGACATAGTCGGCGAACTTGATCCCCGAGAGCCGCTCGACCAGCAGCGCCTGGACGTCGACCGCGGCGCTGTAATGCCATCCGGTGCCGGGGTCAGAGAGCAGCGGGACCGTGGCGAGGCGACGGCCGAACTCGGCGAGATCGTTGTCAAGGCTAAGCGGGTCGGCGGCGGCGAACGCCTTGTGCGCCGCGGTCGGTCCGCCGCCATAGGCGAAGCCCGCGGTATGGCGCAGCACGTCGCGGATCGTGATCGGCCGGCGCGCGGCGCGCCACACCGGCTTGCCCGCGGCGTCGGTGCCGTCCTGCACCCGCATCGCCGCGAACTCGGGCAGATACTGTGCGAGGGGATCGTCGAGCCGGAACTTGCCCTGTTCCCACAGCTGCATCAGCGCGACGCCGGTGACCGGCTTGGTCATCGACCAGATCTGGACCAGCGTATCGCGGCGGAACGGCTTGCCGCCCTCGCGATCGGCGGCACCCCGTGCGCCGAAATAGACCTCGCGTCCGTCCTTCCACACCAGCGCCGAAACGCCCGTGGCGCGCCCCTCGGCGACCATCGCCGCGAGCATCCGGTCGATCCGCACTTTGTCGATGCGCAGCGTCTCCGCAGCCGCCGGCCGCTCCTGCGCCACGGCAGGCGCAGGCACCGCAAGGAGCAGGAGGCCGCTCGTCAACGCTGTCAACATCATCACCCGCATGAATCCCCTCCATCGCTTTCGGACAAGGCTATCGAGCTTCGCGGCGGGACGAAAGATCGTTCGCTTGCAGCGATGCCGCCGCTGCGCCAAAGAGTTGGGGGGACTACCGGAGCATTCATGAACATCTCGCCGACCGACTTCGCCAGCCTGCTTTGCTCGCGCCTCTGCCACGACCTGCTCAGCCCGGTCGGCGCGCTTAACAACGGACTGGAGCTGCTGGCGGACGAGCATGATCCGGAGATGCGCGCGCGCTGCCTGGAATTGCTTGCGGAGAGCGCCAAGGCGAGCGCCAACAAGCTCAAATTCTTCCGCTTGGCGTTCGGCGCGGCGGGCGGGTTCGGCGATACGGTCGACACGCGCGAGGCGCAGGCGGCGATCGAGGGGCTGTTCGGCGACAATCACCGCGTCTCGATCGGTTGGATGGTCGAGGATCCGGTGCTGCCCAAGCAAGTGATCAAGGTGCTCTTGAACCTCGCGCTGATCGGCGGCGACGCATTGGTGCGTGGCGGCCAGCTCGACATCGGCGCGGAGGGGCATGACGGCGTGGTCGAGATCGTGGTGCGCGCCGAGGGGCCGCGCATCGTGCTCGACCAGGAGCTGCGCGGTGCGCTCACCGGCGATACCGGCGACGCGACCGTGACGCCGCGCGCGGCCGCCGCCTATCTGGTGCACCAGCTGGTCGAGCAGGGCGGGGGCGAACTGCAGGTCTCGCCGCCCGAGGCCGAAGTGCTGCTGTTCGGGGCGGCGTTCAAGACGGCGTGATCGGCGGGGATCGAAATGCGTGAGATCGGGGTCGGACTGATCGGCTATGGCCTCGGCGGACGGGCGTTCCACGCGCCCTATGTCGGGATCACGCCGGGAATGACGCTGCGCGCGGTCGTGTCGCGCGATCCCGCCAAGGTGCATGCCGACCTGCCCGGGATGAACGTGGTCCCCGACGTCACGGCGCTGCTGGCCGAGCCGGATATCGACCTCGTGGTCGTATCGAGCCCCGACGAGCTCCACGCCGAGCAGGCGCTCGCCGCGATCCGCGCGGGCAAGCATGTCCTGGTCGACAAGCCCTTCGCGACGACGCTGGCGGATGCGCGTGCGGTCGCGGCGGCGGGCGAGGGGGCGGGTGTGGTCGTCACCGCCTTCCAGAACCGCCGCTGGGACGCCGACTTCCTCACGCTCAAGGGCCTGATCGAAGCGGGCACGCTGGGCGAGATCGTCCAGTTCGAGAGCCATTTCGATCGCTGGCGCCCGGTTCCGGCCGATGTGTGGAAGGAAGCGCGTCCGGGTGGCGTGTGGCTCGATCTCGGCCCGCATCTGGTCGACCAGGCCCTGCAGCTGTTCGGCCGGCCGATTGCGATCACCGCCGATATCGCGACGTTGCGCGAGCGCGCGCCGGCGCCCGACTATTTCCACGCGGTGCTGCGCTATCCCGAGCGGCGCGTGCTGCTCCATGCGAGCAAGCTCATCGCCGAGCACCAGCTGCGCTTCGCGGTGCACGGCACCCAGGGTAGCTGGATCAAGTACGGCATCGACCCGCAGGAAGCGGCGACGGTCGCCGGACGAGCCCCCCGCGGCGAGGACTGGGGGCTCGACCCGGTCCCCGGTATGCTCACGCGCGCGAGTGAGACGCCGGTCGCGGTGCCCAACGCCAGGGGCGACTATCGCCTGTTCTGGCACGCGCTCGCCGCCGCGGTGCGCGGGGAGGGGCCGAATCCCGTCCCCGGATGCGACGCGATCGCGGTGATGGAGCTGCTCGAAGCCGGGCTGCGCAGCTCGGAGGAGCGGCGCGAGATCGCGCTCGGCTGAAAACTCGGTCTGGCTAACCCCGTCTTAACGCCTGCCCCGCCATGACCGTCGGGTACGTGTGGGGGAACCGTGGACGACCTGCTGCAAGAGTTCATCGCGGAGACGCGCGAGACGCTGGAAGCGCTGTCGGGCGAGATCGTCGCCTGGGAGGCGAATCCGGCCGATCGCGCGCGGCTCGACGCGATCTTCCGCTTCGTCCACACGGTCAAGGGCAGCTGCGGCTTCCTCGACTTGCCGCGCCTCACGCGCCTGAGCCATGCCGCCGAGGATGTGCTCGCCGCGGTGCGCGCGGGCGAACGCGCGCCCGACCGCGCGCTGGTCAACGCCGTGCTTGCGGTGGTCGACCGTATCGGCGAGCTGGTCGAGGCGATCGATTCGGGCAGCGCGCTCGACGCGCAGGGCGAGGAGCTGCTGATCGCCGCGCTCGCCGAAGGGTCGGATGAGGTCGTCCAGACCGCCACGCCGTCGAGCCAGCGCGCCCCGGCGCGCAGCGTGCGGCTCAACGTCGAGCTGCTCGACCGCATGATGAGCGGCATGTCCGACATGGTGCTCGCGCGCAACGAGCTGTCGCGGCGGCTGCGCAGCGTCGAGATCGATCCCCAGGTCGAGGCCGCGCTCGAGCGCATGTCCGCCACCGTGGCCGATCTGCGCGACACCGTCACCCGCACGCGCATGCAGAAGATCGATGCGCTGTTCTCGCCGCTGCCGCGCATGGTGCGCGACACCGCGGCCAGTCTCGGCAAGTCGGTCGATCTCCAGATCGAAGGCGCCGAGGTCGAGCTCGACCGCGAGATGATCGAAGTGCTGCGCGACCCGCTGGTCCACATCATCCGCAACGCCATCGACCATGGCATCGAGGCGCCGGCCGAGCGCCGCGCCGCGGGCAAGCGCGAGAACGGCCGGCTCTGCGTCTCGGCACGCCAGTCGGGCAACCAGATCGTCGTCGAGATCGCCGATGACGGCCGCGGCATCGACACCGACCGGCTGATCCGCAAGCTCGCCGACACCGGCCGCGACGAGCGCGCGCTGCGTGCGCTCAGCGAGCGCGCCAAGCTCGCCCTGGTGTTCGAGCCGGGCCTCACCAGCAAGGACGAGGTGTCCGAGGTCTCGGGCCGCGGCGTCGGCATGGACATCGTCCGCCTCGGGATCGAGCAGATCGGCGGCCGCGTCGATCTCGACAGCGAGCGCGGCAAGGGCCTGCGCATCCTCATCCATGTCCCGCTCACGCTTTCGATCATCCCGACGATCGTCGTGGCGGCGGGCGGCCAGCGCTTCGCGGTCCCGCGCCAGGCGATCGAGGAGATCGTCAGCGAAGCCAATGAGGCGATCCGTATCGACCGTATCGGCAGCGCCGAGGTCGTCACCGTGCGCGACCGCCGCCTGCCGCTGGTCGAGCTCGCGCAGGTGCTCGGTATTGCGGACAATGTCTGCGCGATGCACCGCATGCTCGCGATCGTGAGCGTCGGCGAGGGCAGCTACGCGCTGCGGGTCGACGACGTGCTCGACAATGAGGAGCTGGTGATCAAACCCGCCGCGCCGGCGATCATGGCGACCGGCATCTATGCCGGGCAGACCTTGCCCGACAGCGGCTGCCCGATGCTGCTGCTCGACTGCGCGGGAATCGCCCGCGACGCCGGGCTGCAGTTCGTGCGCGGCGTGCTCGCCGACGAGGCCGAGGAAGCCGGCGCGGACGAAGCCGACGGCATCGCGGCGCTGGTCTTCGTCGATCTCGACGGTGCGCGCCGCGCGGTACCGCTGAGCGTGGTCGACCGTATCGAGCAAGTCGATCCCGGCGCGATCCGTCACGCCGCCGGCCGCATGCGGCTGACGATCGACGGCATGATCCTGCCGCTGGTCGCCCAGCGCGAGCTTGCCGGTGCGCCGCATTGGTCGGTGTTGCGCCTGAAAGATGGTGTGAGCGAGATCGGCTATGCCATTGCCGAAGCAGCGGATATCGTGACGCTTCCGGCGGAGATGGCGCGCGCCGCCCAGCCCGGGCCGATCGCCGGCGCGGTGCTGCTCCATGATGAGCCGGTCGAGCTGCTCGATCCCCACTGGCTGTTCGCCGAGCATGGCGAGCCGGATGATTGTGCGGACACCGCGCCGCTCTGCCTGCTCACCGGCGGGGACGATGGCTGGATGCGCACCTTCGTCCGGCCGATGCTCGAAAGCGCCGGCTATCGCGTGACGCTCGATCCGGGCGAGGCGGCCGATGTCGTGCTCGCGCTCGACGGTCCCGCGGAGGGCCATCCGGTCAAGGCGCCGGTCGTGCGCCTGCGCAGCAAGCGTGGCGGCGGCGAGGACGGCAGCATCTATCGCTACGATCGCGACGCGCTGCTCGGCGCGCTCGCCAGCGTGGCGCGGCGGGAGGCATGATGGAGAAGCTTTACCTGATCGCGCATGTTGCGGGCCAGGCCGTGGCGATCGACGCCGATCAGGTCGAGTCGGTGGTCGATATCGGCGCGATCGTGGCGGTGCCGCGCGCCGGCGGCCATGTCCGCGGGCTCGCCGCGCTGCGCAGCCGCGTCGTCACGGTGATCGACACGGTCGCCGCGCTCGGGATGACGGGCGGCCACAGCGCCAGCCGCGCGGTGATCACGCGAGTCGACGGGCATCATTACGCGCTGCTGGTCGACGCGCTCGACGACGTCGCGCCGTTCGCGCTGCAGCCGCTCGCCTCGGGCATCCCGCTGTCGCAGGCCTGGCAGCGCGCCGGCCACGGGCTGGTCGAGCGCGACGGCGAGCCGATCCTGGCGATCGACCTGACCGCGCTCGTCCCAGCCGGCGGAAATGCCCAGGCCGCCTAAATCGACATTAACGCGGTGCTTACATCTTTCGGGCACAACTACTGGTGAACGCGTCAAAATCCGGGAACGGACCATCATGAAGACCTGCCTCGTCGTCGATGATTCCAAGGTGATCCGCAAGGTCGCCCGCCACATCCTCGAAACGCTCAACTTCGAGGTGCGCGAGGCCGGCGACGGGCGCGAGGCGCTCGATGCGTGCCTGGACTCGGTGCCCGACGTCGTGCTGCTCGATTGGAACATGCCGGTGATGAGCGGCATGGACTTCCTGCGCGCGCTCAAGGACAGCGGCATCCCCGAGAAGCCCAAGGTGGTGTTCTGCACGACCGAGAACGGCATGGCCTATATCCGCGCCGCGATCGAGGCGGGGGCCGACGAATATGTCATGAAGCCGTTCGACCGCGAGACGCTCGAGAGCAAGCTCCAGATCGTCGGCGTCGCCTGAGGGCCGCGGCATGGCGAGGAGCACAGCCGCGGCCGGCCCTCCGCCGGACCGCGCGGACGACGGCATTCGCGTCCTCATCGTCGATGATTCGGTGGTCGCCCGCGCGGTGATCGGGCGGATGATCGAGGGGATGGCGCGGTTCCGCGTCGCCGGATCGGTCAGCGACGTGGAGAGCGCGCTCGCCTTCCTCGCCCGCGACCGCGCCGACGCCATCCTGCTCGACCTCGAAATGCCGGGGATCCACGGCCTCACCGCGCTGCCCGATCTCGTCGCGGCGGGGCAGGGGGCGAAGGTGCTGGTCGTCTCCTCCGCCGCCGACGACGGCGCCGCGGCCGCGGTCCAGGCGCTCGCGCTTGGGGCGGCGGATACGCTGGTCAAGCCCGGCGTCGGCAGCTTCGCCGGACGCTTCGCGGCGGTGCTCGAGGATCGCCTCAGCCGCCTGTTCGATACCGAAGGGAGTCCCGCCGTCTCGGCGCACGCCGGACATGCCCCGGGCGAGTTCGACATCGTCGCGGTGGGCGCCTCGACCGGCGGCATCCACGCGCTCAGCCAGATGCTGCGCGCCATCCCGCCCGCGTTCCAGGCGCCGATCCTGGTCACCCAGCATCTGCCCGCATCGTTCATGAGCTATTTCGCGGCGCAGCTCGCCGTGCTCGCCGGACGCCCGTGCGAGGTGGCGACCGACCATATGCGCGTGCGACCCGGCCGCATGGTGGTCGCGCCGGGTGACGCGCACATCCGCTGCGTGCGGACCAGCGACGCCGGTTGCGCGATCCGGCTGACTCACGAGCCCGTCGCCAGCGGCTGCATGCCCTCGGTCGATCCGATGCTCGATTCGATCGCCGAGCTGTACGGCGCGCGCGGGCTCGGCGTGATCCTCTCGGGCATGGGCCGCGACGGGGCGATCGGGGCACGGCGGCTGATCGACGCCGGGGGCAGCGTCATCGTCCAGGACAAGGCGAGCTCGGTGGTATGGGGAATGCCCGGCGCGGTCGCCGAGAGCGCCAGCGCGGTGCTGCCGCCCGATGAGATCGGACAGATGATCGCCAGCCAGCGGAGGCCGGGATGATCCAGCTTCACCCCCAGGCCTTCGCCTCGACCGGCGCGATGGGCGTGATCGGCGCGCTGCTCGAGCAACGTACCGGACAGCAGATCGCCGCCAACCGCGCCTGGCGCGTCGAGACCGCGCTGAAGCCTGTGCTGCGCGCCAACGACCTCGACACGCTCGACCAGCTGATCGGCCGGCTCGCCGCCGACCGCAACGGCCCGCTCGCCGAAGCGGTGGTCGACGCGCTGCTCAACCACGAGACCTCCTTCTTCCGCGACGCCGCGGTGCTCGACCTGGTGGTCGAGGCGGCGCAGGCGCTGCAGGCCGAGGCGCCGGGCCGCCGGCTGCGCATCTGGTCGGCGGGCTGCTCGATGGGGCAGGAGCCCTATTCGCTGGCGATGCTGTTCGAGGAGGCGGCGTTGAGCCGCGGCATGCTGATGCCGGAGATCATCGCCACCGACGTCTCCGCCGCCGCGCTCGCCCGCGCGCGCGCCGGCCGTTTCTCGCAGTTCGAGATTCAGCGCGGCCTGCCGGTGCGCCGCATGGTGAGCTGGTTCGACAGCGTCGACGGCGAGTGGATCGTGCGCCCCGAGCTCGCCCGGCGCATCGTGTTCCGCCAGCAGAACCTCGCCAAGGATCCGCCGCCCGCGGGCAAGTTCGACCTGGTGCTGTGCCGCAACGTGCTGCTCTATTTCGCCGCCGAGGTGCGCACGCGCGTGTTCCGCACGTTGCGCGACGCGACCCGCGAGGGCGGACTGCTGGTGCTCGGCGCGGGCGAGACGGTGATCGGCCAGACCGACGCCTTCCGCCCGAGCGACCAATTCCGCGGGCTGTACCTCGCTGGCGACGCCCGCGTCGCGCCGTTCCGCACCTGCGCAGGCTGACCGGAGCCCTCGGCGCTTGCGTTTCGGCGCGGGCCGCCGCATCCCTCGCAGCGATGATGCAGGACCGGTCAGAGCTCGAATGGATCGACGCGCCGTCGCCCAATTTCGACGCGCGCGCGCTGCCGGTCAGCATCCTCGTGCTTCACTATACCGGCATGAAGACCGCCGAAGAGGCGATCGCCCGGCTGCGCGACCCCGCGGCCAAGGTGTCGAGCCACTGGCTGGTCGCCGAGGACGGGCAGATCGTCCGCCTGGTCGATGAGAGCAAGCGCGCCTGGCACGCCGGCAAGTCGCGCTGGCGCGGGGTGACCGATATCAACTCGGCCTCGGTCGGGATCGAGATCGCCAATCCCGGCCATGAGTTCGGCTATCGCCCGTTCCCCGACGAGCAGATCGAATCGGTGATCCGCCTGACCGCGGCGATCAAGGACCGCTACCATATCACCCGCGGCAACGTCGTCGGCCATTCCGATATCGCGCCGGCGCGCAAGCAGGACCCGGGCGAGCTGTTTCCCTGGGGCAAGCTCGCGCGGCTGCGGCTCGCGCTGCCGCGCCCGACCAAGAACCTCATGGACCCGGGCTGGACCGACGCCGGCTTCCTGCTCGCGCTCGAGCGGTTCGGCTATGAAGTCACCGACGGCCTGGCCGCGACCGTGGCCTTTCAGCGCCGCTTCCGTCCCGAGCTGGTCGACGGCACGATCGACGCCGAGTGCCGCATGATCCTGCTCGCCTTGCTCCTGCCCAAGCCGCAAGGCGACGAATGATGTTCGACCGCGCGCTCGGAAGCGCGCCGATCCTGACTGCGGCGCAGATGCGCGCGGCGGAGGGGCGGGCGATCGCGAGCGGCGCGAGCATCGCTTCGCTGATGGAGCGCGCCGGGACAGGTGTCGCCGAAGCGGTCCGCCGTTTCGCCGCCGGCGCCGAGGTGCTGATCCTCTGCGGCCCGGGCAATAATGGCGGCGACGGCTACGTCGCCGCACGTGTGCTGGCGAGCCGTGGCATGCGCGTACGCGTGGCGGCGCCGGGCGATCCACGGACCGAGGCCGCGGCGGAAGCGCGCAGGGGGTGGGTGGGGCCGGTCGAGCCGTTCCCCGGCGTGCTGTCTGAGGATCACCAGCACGCGCCGGTGGTGATCGACGCGGTGTTCGGCACCGGACTGTCGCGGCCGATCGATGCCTCCCTCGCGAACGCGATCAAGGGGCTGGCGAGCCGCGCACGGCTGTCGATTGCGGTCGACCTGCCCAGCGGCGTGGACACCGATACAGGCGGCGATTTCGGACAAGACCTCGCGCGTTTCGACGTGACGCTGGCGCTCGGCGTGCTCAAGCCCGCGCATGTCCTTCAGCCCGCCGCCGCGCGCTGCGGTGCGATTTGCGCGATCGATATCGGCCTGGAGTCAGTCGAGTCCGCCGTCCAGACGATCGCCGTCCCGCGCATTGCCAAGCCGCAGCCCGCCTCGCACAAATACAGCCGCGGGATGGTCGCGGTCGTCTCCGGCCCGATGCACGGCGCGTCGGAACTGGCCGCGTTGGCCGCCTACCGCGCCGGCGCGGGCTATGTCCTGCTGTTCACCGGCGGCCTGCCGCACCCGCCGCACGCGATCGTCCGCCGCCGCTGGAGCACCGACGCGCTCGACGACCAGCGTATCGGCGCAGTGGTCATCGGCCCCGGCCTCGGCCGCGACGACCGCGCGCGCGAAAAGCTGGCCACGGCGCTTGCCGGCCCGCATCCGCTGGTGATCGACGGCGACGCGCTCCACCTTCTGGACCTTGACCAGCTTCGCGCCCGCGCGGCGCCGACTGTGCTGACCCCGCACGCCGGCGAGTTCGCGGCGCTGTTCGGCGAAGGGGAGAGCGGCAAGATCGCTCGCGCACAGGACGCTGCCCGTCGCAGCAACGCGACGGTCGTGTTCAAGGGCCCCGACACCGTCGTCGCGGCCCCCGACGGCTCGGCCAGGATCGCACTGCCCGCCAGCGCGTGGCTGTCGGCCGCCGGCACCGGCGACGTCCTCGCCGGGGCCATCGCCACCATGCTCGCCCAAAAACCGGCCACGCCGCTCGAGGCCGCCCAGGCCGGCGTCTGGCTCCACGCCGAAGCCGCGCGCCTGCTCGGTCGCTGCTTCCTCGCCGACGAGCTCGCCAACGCGCTGCCACTGGCTCTGGAACACGCCCGGTGAGCGAAGAAGCCACCATCGTCCGCGTCGCCGCGCGAGGTGACGGCGTTACCGCCGATGGCCGCCACGCGCCGCTCGCCGCACCGGGCGACACGCTGCTGGCCGACGGCACGCTCAAGCCCGGACCGCGCCACCAGCTGCCGCCATGCCGTCACTTCCCCGAATGCGGCGGCTGCCAGCTCCAGCATCTCGACGATGCCGCTTACGCCGAGTTCCTCACCGCTCGTGTCGCCGGCGCTCTCGCGCAGCAGGGCGTCGAGACCGAGATTCGCGCCCCCGCGCTGTCCCCGCCGCGCACCCGCCGCCGTGCCGCGCTCCACGCCGAGCGGCGCGGGCGGCAGGTCCATCTCGGCTTTACCGAACAGTCGAGCCACCGCCTGATCGACCTCCAGCAATGCGAGATTCTCGACCCGCGCCTGTTCGCGCTGCTCCAGCCGCTGCGCGGCCTGCTCGCGGCGCACCTTTCCGCCAACCGCCGGGTCGACGTCCACCTCGCGCTCACCGACCAGGGACCCGACGTGCTGGTCGAGGGCCTCGTCACCGACAGCCTGACCGCGGTCGAGGCGGTGACCAGCTTCGCCCAGCGCCACGGCCTCGCGCGCCTGGCGGTCGACGACGGCCTCGGCCCCGAGCCGCGCTGGGAGCCCGAGCCGGTCACGGTGACCTTCGGCGGCGTCCCCGCGCCGTTCCCGCCCGCGAGCTTCCTGCAGGCGACGCCAGAGGGCGAGGCCGCGCTGGTCGCAGCGGTGCACGAGGCCGTCGGCGGCGCGAAGGCGGTCGCCGATCTGTTCGCCGGCCTCGGCACCTTCGCGCTGGCGATGGGCCCGGGGACGAAAGTCTATGCCGCGGAGGGCGCGCGCGAAGCGATTCTCTCGCTCAAGGTCGCGGCGGGCGCCGCGCAGCGCCAGGTCTTCACCGAGCATCGCGACCTGTTCCGCCGCCCGCTGGTGTCCAAGGAACTCGACCTGTTCGACGCCGTGATCCTCGATCCCCCGCGCGCCGGGGCGAAGGAGCAAGCCGAGCAGCTCGCCGCGTCGAAGGCGCCAGTGATCGCCTATGTTTCGTGCAATCCCAATACCTTCGCGCGCGATGCAAAGATATTGTGCGAAGGCGGCTACCGGCTCGACTGGGTGCTCCCGGTCGGCCAGTTCCGCTGGTCGACCCACGCCGAGCTGGCCGCGCGATTCAGCCGATAGGGTAATCCGCCCGCACGAAATACAATCCGTCCGGCGGCGCGTTCAGCCCCAGCGCCGCGCGATCCTTCGCGTCCAGCGCGTCGCGCAGCTCGTCTGCGGTCCATTGCCCGCGCCCGACCATCGCCAGGCACCCGACCATCGAGCGCACCTGGTGATGCAGGAAGGAGCGCGCCGAGGCGAACACGCTGATCTCGTCCCCCTCGCGCACCACGTCGAGCCGGTCGAGCGTCTTGACTGGACTCGCCGACTGGCAATGCGCCGAGCGGAAGGTGGTGAAGTCATGCAGCCCCACCAGCGATTGCGCCGCCTCGTGCATCGCCGCCGCGTCCAGCTCGGCCGGCACGCGCCATTTCAGCCCCTTGTCGAAGGTCAGCGGCGCGCGGCGGTTGACGATGCGGTACACATAATGCCGTGCGACGCACGAGAAGCGCGCATGCCAGTCCTCCCCCACCGTCTCGCAGGCCAGGATCGCCACCGGCACATTGCGAAGATGCGCGTTGAGCGCCTCCATCAGCCGGAACGGGGCGATGTCCTTGTCGATCTCGGTGTGCGCGCGCATTGCCAGCGCATGGACGCCCGCATCGGTGCGTCCGGCGGCATGGACCAGCGCATCCTCGCCGGTGATGCCGTGCAGCGCGTCCTCGATCGCCTGCTGCACGCTCGGGCCATGATCCTGGTGTTGCCAGCCCATGAACGGCCGGCCGTCATATTCGATGGTCAGCGCGAAGCGGGTCAAAGCCGGGTCCCCGCCGGGATCGGGAAGCCATTGAGCAATTCCGCGGTGGTCATGATGCCTCGCCCCGCGCGCTGGACGAGGGTGGGGCGGATCGCACCCTCGGTACAGGCGATCGTCAGCTTGTCATCCAGAACAACCCCGTCACCCCAGCGAAAGCTGGGGTCTCGTGCGGCAGGCGTGGCGCTCGACGACGAGAGATCCCAGCTTTCGCTGGGATGACGGGTCGCCCCGAGCACCCGCACGCGTTCGCCATTCACCTCGAAGAACGCGCCCGGCGGGTTGAACGCCAGCACCTGCCGAGCCACCGCCTCGGCATCCTGCGCGAAGTTGAGCCGCGCCTCGGCCTTGTCGATCTTCGAGGCGTAGGTCACGCCATCCTCGGTCTGCGCAACTGCCGGATAGGCGTCCGGATCGGCGAGCACCTGAACCATCAGCCGCGCGCCCATCGCGGCAAGTTCGGCGGTCAGCTCGCCCGCCGTCTTGCCAGCGACCCTTGTCCGCCCCTCAAGCCGCACCGGCCCGGTATCCAGCCCGGCCTCCATCTGCATGATCCCGACCCCGGTCTCTTCATCCCCGGCCAGGATCGCGCGCTGGATCGGCGCCGCCCCGCGCCAGCGCGGCAACAGCGAGGCATGGACGTTCATGCACCCCAGCCGCGGCGCTTCCAGCACGCTCACCGGCAGGATCAGGCCATAGGCCGCGACCACCGCGACATCGGCCTGCAGCGCGGCGAACGCCGCCACGGCCTCCGGGTCCTTCTTGAACGACAGCGGCGTGCGCACCTCGATCCCCAAGGCCTCGGCGCGCGCATGGACGGGGGAGGGGGTCAGCGCCTTGCCGCGGCGCCCGCCCGCGCGCGGCGGCTGGCTGTATGCCGCCACAACGTCATGCCCCGCATCGACCAGCGCATCGAGCGTCGGCACCGCGAACTCGGGCGTTCCCATGAAGATGATCCGCATGGGCTGCGCCTCTAGCCGCATTCGCCCCCGCTGCGCCATCCTTCCCTTCGTGCGCGCGAACGGGTAGGGAACATCGCATGGCCTCGCCCGAGATCGAAACCCTCACCCAAGCCCTGTCGCGCCTGCCCGGCCTCGGCCCGCGCTCGGCGCGGCGCGCGGTGCTGCACTTGCTCAAGAAGCGCGAGACCGCGCTCGATCCGCTGCTCGCCGCGCTCACCGCGGTCAGCCAGCGCCTCGCCACCTGCTCGACCTGCGGCAATGTCGACACGTCGGATCCCTGCGCGATCTGCGCCGACCCGCGCCGTGACACGCGCCAGCTCTGCGTGGTCGAGGAGGTCGCCGATCTCTGGGCGCTCGAACGCTCGCGCCTGTTCCCGGGCCGCTTCCACGTGCTCGGCGGCAAGCTCTCCGCGCTCGACGGCGTGCGGCCCGAGGATCTCGCGATCGACAGCCTGATCGCTCGCGTCGCCGCCGGCGGGATCGACGAGGTTGTGCTGGCGATGAACGCCACGCTCGAGGGCCAGACCACCGCCCACTACATCGCCGAGCGGCTCGAGGGACACCCCGTGCGCCTCACCCAGCTCGCCCACGGCCTGCCCGTTGGCGGCGAGCTCGACTATCTCGACGAGGGCACGCTCGCCCAGGCCCTGCGCGCGCGGCGGCCGGTGGCATGAGCTTCGGACGATCGCTGCTCGTCGGCTTGATGATTGGCGGTCTCGCCGGCTTGCTGCTGTGCTCGATCGCGCTCGACCACAATCCACAGGGCGAGTTCGCCGATCTTGTCACCGGTGCCTACACCGCCAATCTCTACCGGCTGTTCGGCATCGCGGCGGCGCTTGCGGGAATCCCGGTCACGTTCCTGCTCACGCTGATCGGATTTCTGCGCCGCGCGCCAGATTGACCCGTTCGCCTCCAGCACCTAAATTTGGCGCATGGCCATCCTACCCATCCTCGAAGTCCCCGATCCGCGCCTCAAGCTGGTGTCCACCCCGGTCGACCAGGTCGATGACGAGCTGCGCGCGCTGATCGCCGACATGTTCGAGACGATGTACGACGCCCCCGGCATCGGTCTCGCCGCGATCCAGGTCGGCGTGCCCAAGCGCGTGATCGTCATGGACCTGCAGGAGCAGGAGGATGAGGAAGGCAAGCCGATCCGCGAGCCGCGCGTGTTCATCAATCCCGAGATCCTCGATCCCTCGGAAGACCAGAACACCTATACCGAGGGCTGCCTGTCGGTCCCCGATCAGTTCGCCGATGTCGATCGTCCCGCGACCTGCCGCGTCAAGTGGCTCGACGAGCAGGGCAAGGCGCATGACGAGGTGTTCACCGGCCTGCTCGCGACCTGCATCCAGCACGAGATGGACCATCTCGAGGGCATCGTCTTCCTCGATCACCTCTCGCGCTTGAAGCGCCAGATGATCATGAAAAAGCTGGAAAAGGCCCGCCGCATCGCTGCCTGACGCGATAGGCTCGACTCCGTGAATTAACGCTGTCCTACACGCCGCGTTCGGGCTATGTTCCACATCGCCGCGCGTTACGGGACGATCGTGCGCGCCGGTCACCATCGACTCGCCGTTTGGCGTCGATAGTGTCGACTTAGTGCAAACTTCCGGAGCGTTCGTGACCGTGGAACTCGTCATCGCCGCCGTCGCGGCCCTGCTGGCCGGCGTTGCCCTGGGCTGGTTCATGGCCAGTCGCCGCGTGAGCGATCTGCGCGCCGAGCGAGACAAGCGCGAGGCCGACTTCAAGGCCGCGATCGTCGACCTCGCCGGGGCCGAGCAGCGCCTCAAGGAACTCCCCGAACTCCGCGACCAGCTCGACGCGATCCGCGACGAGCGCGACCATGCCCGCCTCGAACTCACCGAGCTGCGCACCAGGGCGAGCGCGTTCGAGGAGCGGCTGGAGGAGTTCAAGGGCGCGCGCGAGTTGATGGCCGGCCAGTTCCGCGAGCTCGCCGGACAGATGCTCAACCAGACCCAGGAGGCCTTCCTCAAGCGCGCCGAGGACCGCTTCAAGCAGTCCGAAGTCACCGCCGGCCAGAACCTCAAGGCGCTGCTCCAGCCGGTCAATGAACGGCTCCAGCGCTACGAGGAAGGCGTCGCCAAGGTCGAGGCCGAGCGCCGCGACGCGTTCGGCGAGCTCAAGGGGCAGATCGAGCAGATGCGCATCGGGCAGGAGCGGGTGAGCAGCGAGGCGGCCAAGCTGGTCAACTCGCTGCGCAATGCGCCCAAGTCGCGCGGCCGCTGGGGCGAGCAGCAGCTCAAGAACGTGCTCGAGACCTGCGGCCTCTCCGAACATACCGATTTCGAGACCGAGGTCAGCGTCGCGCAGGAGGAGGGCGGGCGGCTGCGCCCGGACGCGATCGTCCGGGTGCCTGGCGGCAAGGCGCTGGTGATCGACGCCAAGGTGTCGCTCAACGCCTATCAGGACGCGTTCGGCGCGGTCGAGGAAAGCGAGCGCCAGGCCGGCCTCGCCGCGCACGCCATCTCGATGAAGAACCATGTCAACGCGCTCGGCAACAAGGCCTATTGGACTCAGTTCGACGACGCGCCCGATTACGTCATCATGTTCGTCCCCGGCGAGCATTTCCTGTCCGCCGCGCTCGAGCATGATCCGACGCTGTGGGACTTCGCTTTCGACAAGCGCGTGCTGCTGGCGACGCCGACCAATCTGATCGCCATCGCCCGCACCGTCGCCGCGGTATGGCGGCAGGAGAAGCTCGCCAAGGAGGCGCGCCAGATCGGCGAGCTTGGCAAGGAGCTCTACGACCGGTTGGCCAAGGCGATGAGCGACCTGCGCCTGGTGGGCAGCGGGCTCAACAGCGCCGTCAAGAATTTCAATACCTTCGCCAGCAGTCTTGAGACTCGGGCGCTGGTTTCGGCGCGCAAGCTCAAGGACCTCAACGTCGAGACCGGCGCGCGCGAGATCGAGACGATCGCCGCGGTCGAACTGCTCGCCAGCCATGCCGAAGCGCCCGCGGAAGAGCCTCCGGCGGAAGCGGCGGAATAGGCGGCAAGCTTCTCTTTACGCTGATTTCTGCTGCGCCGAGGGCGCGATCCGACTACACCGACAGCGAACCGACTTGATTGACCGCGTTCCATAACAGGGGAGTCCGCGCATGAAGAGCACGTTCAAGCTGGTGGCCCTCTCGGCCGCGTTGATCGGCCAGAGCACAGAGCCGCTGCTGGCGCAGACCAGGCCGGCACCGCAGCAGCGGCCCGTCCCGCTGCCCCAGCCGGTTCCCGATCGCCCCGTGCCCCTCCCGCAGCCGGTCCGTCCCGAAATCCAGCCGCCGCGCCCGATCCGTCCGCAGCCGCCCATCCGGCCGCCGCGTCCCAACCCCGGTTACGGCCAAGGCTATGCCGGCACGATCGCCTGCGAATCGCGCAACAACCGCGAGCGCCGCTGCAGCGTCCCCACCCAGAATCGCGTCGTGCTGCTCCGCGCCACCGGCGGTGTGTGCAACCAGGGACGCGGCTGGGGCTATGACCGGCGCTCGATCTGGGTGCGCAACTGCCGCGCCGTATTCGGCTATGGCTATGGCAACAACTGGGGCGGAGGCGGGGGCTGGCGTCCCGAGCGGCCCGACAAGGGGCCGAGCACCGGCCTGATCATCGGCGGCGTCGCCGTCGCCGCCGGCCTCGTCGCGCTGCTCGCCAGCCGCAACAAGAAGGCCGGCGAGCCCGCGTCCGAAGCGCCGACCAGCTATCCGCCTGGCCCGCCCGCTGCGCTGGCCGCCGATCTCAATCTGGTCCGGGCCGAGGCGCGACCCTCGCTGCAGACCTGTATGTTCGAGGCGTCGCGCCAGATCGGCGTCACCGGCGGCACGCGCCTGCGGCTCGACCGCATCACCAGCATCGAGCCGGGCAATGGCGGCTGGCGCTTCGCGGCCGATCTGACCGCGACCTATCCGGACGGCGACCGCTCGACGCCTTTCTATTGTCGCGCGACGCCGACAAAGGTGGTTCAGCTCGACTTCACGAGCTGACTGGCGCAAGGGCGGCGCATGGATTTCGACGACCAGTTGCGCCGCTATTTCGGCTCTTCGGACCTCGCCTCGATCCCGCCCGCGGCGGTCGAGGCGGGAGTCGAGCGGATGCGGGTCGATCTCGGGCTCGAGCAGGACAGGGGCCGCCGCTTTGCGCTGTGGGCGGTGATGCACATGCTCGGCGCCGCCCCCGACCTCGACGTCGCGTTCGAGGATCCCGCGGAGCGCGAGGCGGCGCGCAACTTCATGGACCTCACCGCGCCGCCGCGCGAGGACTAGACCCTAGCGCCGCAGCACGATCTGCCTGCCGTCCGGCGCGGTCAGCACCACCGTGCCTTCGCGCGGGGCGGTGACCTTGAGCGGCTGGCGCAGGATCGCCGCGAACTCGGCGTCGCGGCGCATCAGCGCGGCGGGGCATGCCTTGCGCGTCGCCGCGAGCGACCCGGCGACCAGCCGCCCGCGGGCGATGCGATAGCCGCCATTGTGGCTGTTGCAGCCCGGGGCCGCGCTCAGCCGGTCCGGGAAGAACTGCATCGTCGCCTGCGACGGCCGCTGTGGCCTGAACACATTGCCGATCTGCTGGATGCGCCAGCGCTGCCCGGTCAGCTCGGGCAGCTCCCACACCTCGCCGCCGCAACCGTTGACGGTCCGCCCGCGCACCGTCACGCGCACGGTGTCGGCGTAGTGCCGGTCGCTCATCCCGTCGCTGCATTCGCGGTTGGTGATCTCCACCGTCATCCCGCGCGCCGCATAGCGACGGCCGCCGCGAATCGCCTGCGCGCGCGGCGTGCGGACCGTGACCTTGGTCTCGCCATAGTCGCCGTCATAGCGCATCTGGCGGCTGTCGATCGTCAGCGTCCAGCCGGGCTCGGTGCCGAGCGCGCGATAGGGCCTCCCGCGCTGCGCCTCGGCGGGCGCGGACAGCAGCAGCGGCGCGGCTGCGACGATCATGATCGGGACGAAACGCATCTTCATCTCCTCTGCCTGATTGACTGCGCGTGTCCGCATGAACGCGGGCTTGCGAAACGATTCATTGGCCGAACCGCATCGCGGCGCGCAGCGCCGGGCGCGGGCTGCCACCGTTCGCGTCCAGTTCGGGCTGCACCGCGATGGCGCGGATGCCGCGCAGCGTCGCGCCGTCCTCGAGCCCGAACGCCGCCCACCGCCTGCTTCGCCACGCGACTCCCCTTCGCAGCGTCGGGGGTGCGCCCCGGCCGCCGGAGTCTAATTCGATTGCGCCTAAAGGGGAATTGGAGGCCCGAGCCGGAATCGAACCGGCGTGCAAGGATTTGCAGTCCTCTGCGTAACCACTCCGCCATCGGGCCTCGGGAGCGAGCGGGCGCTGTGCGCGGGGCCGTGTCCCATGTCAACCATCGCCGCGAAAATTGCTGCCGCACTTGCTTGGCGATAGCGCCACCACGAGATACAAGCGCGCCAATCGACGTAGTGTATTGCATGACTATAACAGTTGTGCGAACAGGGCTGGAGTGATGATGACCGCAACCGCCGATCTTCCGGGTTCACAGGCCGCGCGCGCCGCGATGGTGGCGAGCCAGCTGCGCACCAGCGGCGTCAACGACGCGCGCGTGGTCGCGGCGATGGCGCAGGTCGAGCGCGAGGCGTTCCTGCCCGAATCGCAGCGCCCCTTCGCCTATCGCGACCGCGGACTGCCGCTCGGCGCGGGCCGGGTGCAGAATCCGCCGCTCGCGACCGGGCTGCTGCTGACCGAGGCGCGCATCCAGCCGGAGGACAAGGTGCTGATCGTCGGCGCGGCGGGCGGCTATGCCGCGGCGGTCGCGGCGAAGCTGGCGGCGCAAGTGGTCGCGGTGGAATCCGATAGCGATCTGGCGGCGGCGGCGCGGTCGGCGCTCGCGGGCGCGGCCGAACTGGTCGAAGCGCCGCTGGAGCAGGGCGCGGCGGCGACCGCCCCCTATGACGTGCTGGTCATCGATGGCGCGTTCGAGCAGATTCCGGCGGCGCTGGTCGAGCAGGTCAGGCCGGGTGGCCGCGTGGTCACGGGCCTCGTCGATCGCGGCGTCACGCGGCTTGCGTCGGGCGTCCGCAGCGAAGGCGGGTTCGGCCTCACTTCCTTCGCCGATATCGAGTGCGCGGTACTGCCGGGGTTCGAAAAGCCGCGCGGATTCACCTTCTGAAGAAAGATCAAGGCATGCGATTGAGCCATTTCCTCGCCGGGGTGAGCGTTCTCGGGCTCGCGGTTCCCGCGGCTGCGCAGACCACGCCGCCGCCCGCGACCCAAGCGCAGGCCCCCGCGCCGACCGAGACGCTGCGCGAGGCGATGGTCAAGGCCTACAATACCAACCCCGACCTCACCGCCGAGCGCGCCAATCTGCGCGCGACCGACGAGGGAGTGCCGATCGCGCGCTCGCGCGGGCTGCCCGGCGTCACCTCGACCGCCGGCGTGAACGAGAATCTCTACAATAGCGACGACAGCGGCGTCAGCGCGGCGCGCACGGGCACCGTGGGCGTCAATCTCAGCGTGCCGGTCTTCTCCGGCGGCGCGGTGCGCAACTCGGTGCGCGCGGCGCGGACGCGGGTCGAGGCGGGGCGCGCCGGCCTGCGCAGCGTCGAGGCGCAGCTCTTCACCGACGTCGTCTCCGCCTATATGGACGTGATCCGGGACGAGGCGATCGTCCGCCTGAACCAGCAGAATGTCCGCGTGCTCGAGGTCAACCTCCAGGCGACCCGGGACCGCTTCGAGGTCGGCGATCTCACCCGCACCGATGTCGCACAGTCGGAAGCGCGGCTCGCGCTGGCGCAGAGCCAGTTGCGCGGCGCCGAGGCGTCGCTGATCGGCAGCCGCGAGAATTACATCCGCGTGATCGGCACCCCGCCGGGCGTGCTCGCGCCGCCGCCGGCTTTGCCCAACCTCCCCGCCGGGCCGGACCAGGCGGTGGGCGTGGCGCTCGAGGAGAATCCGGCGCTGGACGCCGCGGAGAAGGTCCGCGATGCGAGCGCCTATGACGTCCGCGTCGCGCGCGCCGGCCGCCTGCCGCAGGTCAGCGTCGGCGTCGGCGGCGACTATTACAACCGCTTCGGCTCGGTCGGCCGCGCGGGTCAGCTCGCCGGCCTCGCCAATGACGGCTTCGCGACCACTGCTGGCGTCAATCTTTCGCTGCCGCTTTTCCAGGGCGGCCTTCCCGCCGCGCAGGTCCGCCAGGCCCAGGCGCGCCAGTCCGCCGCGATCGAACAGGTCACCTCGACCGAGCGCGGCGTGATCGCCCAGACGCGCTCGGCCTATGCCGTGTGGCAGTCGGCGCTGCGCGTGATCGAGAGCAGCAAGCTCGCGGTCAGCGCCAACCGGCTGAGCCTCGAGGGCGTCCGCGCCGAGAACAGCGTCGGCACCCGCACCATTCTCGACATCCTCAACGCCGAGCAGGAGCTGCTCAACAGCCAGGTCCAGCTCGTGACGGCGGAGCGCGATGCCTATGTCGCGGGCTTCGCGGTACTCGCCGCGATGGGCCGGGCGGAAGCACAGGATCTCGGGCTCGACGGCGGGCCGCTCTACGATCCGGTGGCCAACTATGACCGCGTCCGCAACAGCATCTCCGACTGGCGCGACGGCCCCGCGCCCGAGCCCCAGGCGACGCGCACGACCGACACGCCGGCGCAGACTCCGGTGGTTTCCGGACCGATCGACCCGGTCGGACAACGCTGAAAAGGTTGACA
>NZ_JBCNMA010000032.1:0-28238 GCF_039595165.1 Sphingomonas sp. | reverse complement strand
GGCAGCAGACCCAATATGTCTATGTCGAGGATTGAGCCACTTCAATCCTCCCCTGGCCGGGGAGGATTATGTGGCGGCCGCGTATTCGCCCTTCCAATGTTGGAACCGATTTGCTTCATCATGATCGATGGGCAGTTCGGCATCCGGTTTCACCCCGGCTGCCACCGTTGAGGCGTCGGTGCCGCTTGCGCGAGGTCTCGTCGCTTGGGAACGGCGCGACGGTGCCGCCTCCCCGGCGCAGCGGCCGTGACAGTGTCAACTGCGTGTCAACTTCGGCGGCCCGCAGCCCTTGTTGGTCCCATGCTTTCGCAGGGGAACGATTCCACCCGAATGTCCACGCCTGAGGGAGACCCCGCATGACCCGCCCGATCGCGCTCATCCTCGCCTCGCTGCTCGCCGGCGCCGCCGCGCCCGTGCCGCCCGAAGCCTATGACGTCGTCATCCGCGGCGGCCGGGTGCTCGATGGGGCGGGCAATCCGTGGATCACCGCGGACGTCGCGATCAAGGACGGGCGCATCGTCCGCGTCGGTGTGGTCGAGGGCGCGGGCAAGCAGGAGATCGACGCGCGCGGCCGCTATGTCGCGCCGGGCTTCATCGACATGCTCGACCAGTCGGGGCGCACGCTGCTGCGCGACGGGTCGGCGGTCAACAAGCTTCGCATGGGCGTCACCACGCTGATCGCGGGCGAAGGCGGCACTGCGGTGCCGGCGGACGAGATCGCGGGCTATTTCACCAAGCTTGAAAGCCAGGGCATCGCGGTCAATTTCGGCACCTATTACGGCGCGGTCCAGGCGCGGGTGAAGGTGATGGGCGACGCCGCCGGCGCGCCGAGCGAGGAACAGCTTCGCGCGATGGAGGCCGAGGTACGCACCGCGATGAAGGCTGGCGTGTTCGGCGTCTCCTCCGCGCTCATCTACTCCCCCGCCAGCTTCCAATCGACCGCCGACCTCGCCCGGCTCGCCGCGATCCCGGGCAAGTGCGGTGGCTTCTACGCGAGCCACATGCGCGACGAGAGCGACAAGTTGCTCGCCGCGATCGACGAGGCGGTGGCGATCGGCGAGAAGAGCGGCGCCAAGGTCGAGATCTTCCACATCAAGGCCGCCTACGCCCCGCTATGGGGCAAGCTGATGCCGCAGGCGATCGCGCGGATCGAGGCGGCGCGCAGTCGCGGGCTCGACGTCGGCGCCAACATCTACCCCTATCGCGCCGGCGGCACCGGGCTCGACGTGACGATCCCGACTCACGTCTTCGCCAAGGGGCGCGAGGCGGCGCACGCTGCGCTGCGCGATCCGGCCGT
This sequence comes from Sphingomonas sp., assembly GCF_039595165.1. Taxonomy (GTDB): domain Bacteria; phylum Pseudomonadota; class Alphaproteobacteria; order Sphingomonadales; family Sphingomonadaceae; genus Sphingomonas. Next base: position 26,941 of record NZ_JBCNMA010000032.1, on the reverse strand, counting down.
GCGCGCCCAGCTCAAGAAGGAGCTCGCCGCCGGGCCGCAGGCCGACTGGTCGAACCTCGTCCATGCCTCGGGCGGCTGGAGCAACGTCGTCCTCGCCAACGGCCAGACCGAGGCGACCAAGCGCTTCCACGGCAAGAGCTTCGCCGAGATCGGCAAGGCGCTGGGCAAGGACCCCGCCGATGTGGCGTGGGACATCTGGCTCGGCGCCCTCCCCGCCCGCGCGACCGCGCTCTATTTCATGATGGACGAGCGCGACATCGAACTCGCGATGAAGCAGCCCTGGGTCAGCGTCGGCACCGATGCCGGCGCGGCCGACGCCACCGCCGATCCCGCGGCGCAGGGGCGCCCGCACCCGCGTTCCTCCGGCACCTTCCCGCGGATCATCGCCGAATATGTCACGGCGCGGAAGGTGCTGACGCTGCCCGACGCGATCCGCAAGATGACCAGCTGGCCCGCCCAGCGCCTCGGCCTCGCCGACCGCGGGCTGCTGCGCGAGGGGATGCGGGCCGATCTCGTCGTGTTCGACCTGCCCAAGGTCAAGGATCGCGCGACCTTCGAGGACCCGACCGCCGCGCCGGAAGGTATCGGCGAGGTCGTCGTCAACGGCGTCGTCGCGCTCGCCAAGGGCCAGCCGACGGGGTCGCGCAGCGGTGCCGTGCTGCGGCATTCCTGCCCCGGCGTCTAGCCCGCAGCGCCCCCGGCACGGCCAACCGCAGCCACGGGTCAGCCCAACGCAATGTTTATTGCCTACTAGATTAATGGGATTATCTTGCGGACATGGAGCCGTCATATGGAGACCATGGCCATGTCCATCTTCTCAGCCCATGACGTGAATTCACCGATCGTCCTGACCGTTCCGGGCCTGGGCGGCTCGGGCCCCTCCCACTGGCAAAGCCTGTGGGAGGATTCGCGTCCCGACACCCGCCGGGTCGAGCTCGGCATGTGGAGCACGCCGCACCGCAACAGCTGGGTGACCAAGCTCGACCAGGCGATCCGCGAGGCACAGGCGCCGGTGGTGCTCGCCGCGCACAGCCTGGGCTGCCTCGCCGTCGCGTGGTGGGCGGAACTCGCGGGACAGCCCTATGGCTGGCCGGTGGCGGGCGCATTGCTCGTCGCGCCGGCCGATGTCGACAAGGGCTCGCACGAGGCGCTGCGCGCCTTCGCCCCCTCGCCGACCAAGCCGCTGCCCTTCCCCTCGATCCTGGTCGCGAGCACCGACGACCCCTGGGTGCATATCGACCACGCCCGCAACCTCGCCGCCAATTGGGGCAGCGTGTTCGTCGATGCCGGGCCGCAGGGCCACCTCAATGCCGACAGCGAGCTCGGCTGGTGGCACGAAGGTCAGGTGCTCCTCGACCGCGTGCTCGACGCAGCGAGCGACCGGCGCGGCCGGCCGCGGAAGGTGGAGCAGCATAGCGTGCTGGCGATCAACGCCACCGACGCGGCGCAGCGGCATTATCTGGGGAACTGACTGACGCGCGCGAGCCGCGCGGGTTCAGGCCCGCGCGCCCGCGACCTCGCTCTCGTTCCAGCGCAGCGCCTTCAGCACCGTGTCGACGATGTGCGGCGCGTTGAGGCCGGCTTCGTCATATTGCAGCTCGGGCTTGTCCTGGTCCTGGAAGGTGTCGGGCAGGCGCATCGTGCGCAGCTTGAGACCGTTGTCGATCAGGCCCGCATCGCTCGCCATCGTCAGCACATGCGCACCGAGGCCGCCGACCGAGTTCTCCTCGATCGTCACCGCGACCTCGTGCGTCGTCAGCAGGCGGCGGATCAGCGCCTCGTCGAGCGGCTTGGCGAAGCGCAGGTCGGCGACGGTGGTCGAGAGGCCCTTGGCCTCGAGCGCGTCGGCGGCCTTGAGCGCTTCGGCGAGACGCGTGCCGAGCGAGAGGATTGCGACCTTCTTGCCCTCGCGCACGATGCGGCCCTTGCCGATCTCGAGCAGTTCGGGCGCCGCGGGCAATTCCACGCCGACGCCGTTGCCGCGCGGATAGCGCAGCGCGATCGGGCCGGCGTCGTATTCGGCGGCGGTGCGCGTCATGTGCACCAGTTCTGCTTCGTCGGCAGCCGCCATCACCACGAAATTAGGCAAGGCGGCGAGATAGGTGACGTCGAAGCTGCCGGCGTGCGTCGCGCCGTCGGCGCCGACCAGCCCCGCGCGGTCTATGGCGAAGCGGACGGGCAGGTTCTGGATCGCGACGTCGTGGACGACCTGGTCGTAAGCGCGCTGGAGGAAGGTCGAATAGATCGCGCAGAACGGGCGCATCCCCTGCGCGGCGAGACCGGCGGCGAAGGTCACCGCGTGCTGCTCGGCGATGCCGACGTCGAAGGCGCGGTCCGGATGCGCCTTGGCGAACTTGTCGACGCCGGTGCCAGAGGGCATCGCCGCGGTGATCGCGACGATTCGCTCGTCGGTTTCGGCGAGCTTGGCGAGCGTCTCGCCGAACACGTTCTGATAGGCGGGCGGTCCCGGCGGCGCCTTGGCCTGCGCGCCGGTGATGACGTCGAACTTCTGCACGCCGTGATATTTGTCGGCCGATGCCTCCGCGGGCGCATAGCCCTTGCCCTTCTTGGTCACGACATGGACCAGCACCGGGCCTTCCTTGGCGTCGCGGACATTCTCGAGCACCGGGATCAGATGGTCGAGATTATGGCCGTCGACCGGGCCGACATAATAGAAGCCCAATTCCTCGAACAGCGTCCCGCCGGTGACCAGGCCGCGGGCATATTCCTCGGTCTTGCCGAGCGACTGGTGGACCCGGCGCGACAGCTTCTTGACCATCCGGCTCGCGAGGCTGCGCAGCCCGAGATATTCGGACGAGGAGACGACACGCGCGAGATAGGCCGAAAGCCCGCCGACCGGCGGCGCGATCGACATGTCGTTGTCGTTGAGGATGACAATCAGGCGGTTGCCGGCCTGCTCGGCATTGTTCATCGCCTCATAGGCCATGCCCGCGCTCATCGCGCCGTCGCCAATCACCGCAATGCCGCGGCCGGGCGTCCCGGCGAGCTTGTTGGCGACCGCGAAGCCCAGCGCGGCGGAGATCGAGGTCGAGGAATGCGCCGCGCCGAACGGGTCGTACTCGCTCTCGCTGCGCTTGGTGAAACCGCTGAGGCCCCCGCCCTGGCGCAACGTGCGGATGCGGTCGCGGCGCCCGGTCAGGATCTTGTGCGGATAGCATTGGTGCCCGACGTCCCAGACCAGCCGGTCCTCGGGCGTATTGAACACATAATGGATCGCGACCGTGAGCTCGACCACGCCAAGCCCAGAGCCGAGATGTCCCCCGGTCGTGCCCACGGCGGAGATCGTCTCGGCGCGCAGCTCGTCGGCGAGCTGGCGGAGCTGGGCGGGCTTGAGCTTGCGGAGATCGGTCGGCGTGTCGACGGTGTCGAGCAACGGCGTCGTGGGAAGGTCGGCCATTTGCCGCATCTACTCCAGCGTCATGATGGTGTCCAACGCCCCTGCAGCGGCGACGGACGCATCGTCATGAGCGAAAGCTGAGCAGTCGCTGAAAAGGCCCGTACGCCTCAGGCCGCCCGGCGCTTCGCCATGTCCCGCCCGAGCCGCCAGGCGGCGTCGAGATTGGGCTGCTGGTCGGCGCCATGCGATTCGAACAGCAGCTCGTGCCGCACGACCCGCGCGCCGCAATAGTCGAAGATGCCATGGTCGATCTGCGTGCGCATCGCGCCGAAATAGCCGTGGCGCGCATAGGTCCCCGTATCGGTGCCGCCGACCGCGATCAGCACGACCTCGAGCCGCCCCAGCTTCTTGCGTCCTTCACCCTCGGTGTAGCCATAGGCCCAGCCATTGGTGAACACGCGGTCGATCCAGCCCTTGAGCAGCGCGGGAAAGGACCACCAATAGACCGGATAGACCAGCACCAGCCGATCGGCGCGGTCGATCCGCGCCTGCTCCGCGAGGATATCGTCCGCCGGAGTCGCCGTCAGCAAGTGCGCGGCAAGGTCCTGTGCGGTCTGACGCGGATCGAATCCCTCGGCCGCGAGATCGGCGATCTCCACGCTCACCGCCGGATCGGATTCGCGCAACCCGCCCGCGAACGCGTCGGCGACGGCATGAGTCAGCGAATTGGGATCCGGGTGGGAAATCACGACAAGGTTGCGCATCAAATACCTCCGAACGCGCTGGCATCTCCGCCATCGCTACTATATACTGGTAGTAAGTTACTAATGGTATATAGAGATGTCAAGCAGCGCTGAGGCAGGCGACAAGCGTGTGCGCATGGCGCGGGGCGACCGGCTGACTCAGCTGCTCGACCTGGCGTGGAAGATCGTGCGCGAGGAAGGGACGGACGCGCTCACGCTCGGTCACCTGGCGGCGCGCGCCGGTGTCACCAAGCCCGTGGTGTACAGCCATTTCGGCACCCGCGAGGGGCTGCTCGCGACGCTGTTCCGCCGGTTCGACGCGCGCCAGACCGAATTGATGGACGCAGCGCTCGAACGCAGCGAGCCGACGCTCGCCGATCGCGCGCATGCGATCGCCTCATCCTATGTCGATTGCGTGTTCACGCAGGGCCGCGAGCTCCCCGGGGTGGTCGCGGCGCTCGAGGGCTCGCCCGAAATGGAGCGTATCAAACGCGAGTTCCATGCCGAGTTCATGGAGAAATGCCGCGTCCTGCTTGCGCCCTTCGCGCCGTCGGGCGACGTTTCGGCCGCGGGGCTGTGGAGCATGCTCGGCGCGGCGCAGTCCTTGTCGCAAGCCGCCGCGAGCGGGGCGGTGACGCGCGACGAGGCGATCGCCGAACTCGACCGTTCGATCCGGGCGATGGTGGAGATGCGCTAGCGCGCGTTCAGCCGCAGTCGGCGCATTTGCCGCGCACCTCGATCACCGGGCGGATCGGCTGGAAGCCGGCCTCGCGCGCGGCCGAGCGTACCGACTTGGTGATCGTATCGTCGTCGATATGCGTGGTCTGGCCGCACGAATCGCAGACGAGGAAGATGCAGTCGTGCAGGCAGTCGGGATGCGCGTTGGCGACATACGCGTTGGCGCTCTCGACCCGGCGGGCGAGGTTGGCGCTGACGAACAGGTCGAGGATACGATAGACGCTGTTGGCGGCGACGCGCCGCCCCTCCGCCTTCGACACCGCCTCGGCGATGTCATAGGCCGAGGCCGGCTTGTCGAACCCGGCCAGCGCTTCGAAGATAGACGCGCGCATGCTCGTCCACTGCTCGCCCGCCTTCTCCAGCGCCGCCTGCGCCGCGCGGGCGAGATCGGCGCCCTCGGGCTCGTGGTGGTCGTGACCGTGGTGATCGTGCGCGTGCATGCGTGGAATGTAGTCCTGCGAGCGCCTCGCAGCAAGGTTCCCCATTTGAGTGGCGGCACCGGCCCGCTTCCCACCCGGCCACCCGGCGGCAGCATCATATGAGTGGCCGGGTGGGGAGCGGGCCGGTCCCGTACCTAATTAATAGGTCGCCCGACGATTGAGGTCGTGGCCGAGCGCAAGGATCGCGACACCGAGCACCGTCCACAAGATCTCCTGCCCGCCATGCGGCAGCGTCAGCGCGCCCGCCATCATGCCGAGGCCGAAGGCGCCGACCGCGGAGGGGAGCATATAGCCGTGCTTCCAGATCCCGCGGCCCAGCGCGACCAGCCCGAACAGGATCGCGAGCCCCAGCCCGATCTCGTGGATCGCCGGATGCAGCAAGGCGCCTGCCGCCGAGGCGAGCGCGAGCAGCACCGTGCTCGCGACGCAATGCGCCAGGCACAGGCTCGACAGCCCGATCGCGAGACGATCGAAGCGCGAATCGACCTGTTCCCAGAATCGCGGGGCAAGCACGGTGGCCATGGCCGGCATATAGAAGCGCATCAGCTAAGTTACAACATAACATCGGGGTGCTGCGGCTGGCATTTATGGTTGGCAGCGCATAAACGGCGCGGGTGTCGCAGTTCACCCACAACATCCGCCCGCGCGCGATCGCCAGCTGGCTCTATGCCGTCGCCGCCCTGATCGTCCTGATGGTCGCCGTCGGCGGCATCACCCGCCTGACCGAGTCGGGGCTGTCGATCACCGAATGGAAGCTGGTCACCGGCATCCTGCCGCCGCTGAGCGAGGCGGCGTGGCTGGCCGAGTTCGAGAAGTACAAGCAGATCCCCGAATATCAGCAGATCAATGCCGGGATGAGCCTGGCGGCGTTCAAGGGCATCTATTTCTGGGAATATCTCCACCGGCTGCTCGGGCGGCTGATCGGGGTCGCCTTCGCGCTGCCGCTCGCCTGGTTCGCGATCCGCCGGGCGATCCCGCGCGGCTATGGCTGGCGGCTGGCCGGGCTGCTGGTCCTGGGCGGGCTGCAGGGCGTGATCGGCTGGTGGATGGTGACCTCGGGCCTCGCCGAGCGCACCGATGTCAGCCATTTCCGCCTTGCCGCGCATCTGCTGCTCGCGCTGCTGATCCTGGCATTGCTGGTGTGGACCGCGCTCGACCTGCGCGGGCTGGAGCGCGATCCCGGCTATCGGCCGGCGCGGCTCACCGCTGTCGCCGCGGGGACCGGGCTGATCCTGCTGGTCCAGCTCGTGTTCGGCGCGTTCACCGCCGGGCTCAACGCCGGCCTCGTGACCAATGAATGGCCGCTGATGAACGGCAAGTTCTTCCCCTCGGAGGTGCTCGCGGCGCGCCCCTTCTTCGATGCGCTGGTCAACGACCCCGCACTGATCCACTGGTTCCACCGCTGGTGGGCGTGGGTGACGGTGGCCGCGCTGATCGTGCTCGCGCGCCGCGCTCGGGCGGCAGGCGACCGGATGGCATCGGTCGCGATCCACGCCGCGTTCGGCACGCAGATCCTGCTCGGCATCGCGACGGTATGGACCGGAGTCGACATCCATGTCGCGGCGCTGCACCAGGTCGTCGGCGCGCTGGTCGTCGCGGCGACCGCGTGGGGCGCGCATTCGGTGGGGAAACGTCGATGAGCGACATCGCATTGCTGCACGTCACGTTCGCCACGGCGGAGGAAGCCGAGCGCATCGGCCGGCTGATGGTCGAGGAGCGGCTCGCCGCCTGCGTCAATCTGCTCGGGCCGTGCAGCTCGATCTATCGCTGGCAGGACAAGGTCGAGACCGCGACCGAGCATCGCGCATTGTTCAAGACCACGTCCGAGCTGGCGCGCGAACTCGCCGACCGGATCGCGGCGCTCCACAGCTACGACCTGCCTGCGATCGAGATCTGGCCCGCCGCCGCCGGAGACGCCGTCGCGCGGTGGGTCGACGAAGCCACGCGGTGATCCCCGCCGCCGCTTGCGTGGTCCTGGTCGCGATCGCCGGGCAGGTGGCCGCCGCCCGCTTCGACCCGCCGCTCGACAAGCCGCTGCGCGTGGTGACCGAGTCGGTGCGCACCGACGGCGGCGTCACGCGCAGCTTCGTCAATGCGCGCCGCATCGTCTTCCGGCGCGCCGGGACCGAGCTGCGGACCGAAGTGACGATCGAGGGATCCGAGCCGACCGGCCCGACCGACGACCCCGCCGCGATGGCGCGCGCCGGCTTCGCCCATATCGCGGGACGCACGATCATCTTCCGGCTCGACGCCGCGGGACGGGTCATGCTGGTCGAGGATCACGCGGCGGTATGGCGGGCGATGCTCGACGGTTTCGCGGCGCAGGCGCCGGACGGGACCAGCGCGCTCGACCGCAAGCGCGCGGGCCAGGTGCGCGCGATCGTGGGCGTGCTCGCGGCCATGTCCGCGGAGCGGCAGCGCGACACGCTCGCCTCGCTGGTCGAACCGCTGATCGCCGCCGACGCGACGGGCGAGAGTCCGCCCCGCCCCGTCCGCGTGCCCGCGGCTTCGCCCTATGGCATGGCCGAGCTCGAAGGAATCCGGGTCGCGCGGATGGCGCGGGGTCGGCTTGAGGTCAGCGTGACGGCGCAGGGCAGCATCGCGATGCCGGGGCCGGACGGCACGGCGCGTGCGCGCATGACGCTCGAGACCGAGCGCGCGATCGACCCCGCGACCGGCCTCGTCCTCGAGAGCCGCGAGACGGTGCGCACGCTCGCGCCGGACGGTTCGATCACCTCCGAACGCGGGTCGATGAGCCGGCTTCAAAGATGAAGGTATCATAATACCTGTCAGCAAAGCCGCGATTTGCTTGACTTTCCGCGCCTCTTTCGCCAAATGGCCGCCGTTCGCGCCGCCCCTGATGGCGGCGTCACGCATTTCTAACGCTTCAATTTGTTCTTTAAGCGAGGTCTGGCCCCATGAAGGCGCTGATGAAGACCACCAAGTCGGTAAAGCCGGCCGAGGTGGAGAAGAAGTGGCATATCGTCGATGCCGACGGCCTGGTCGTCGGCCGCGCGGCGGTGGTGATCGCCAATGTCCTGCGCGGCAAGCACAAGACCAGCTTCACCCCGCACGTCGACTGCGGTGACAATGTCATCGTGATCAACGCGGAGAAAGTCCGGTTCACCGGCAAGAAGCTCGCCGACAAGGTCTATTACAAGCACACCGGCTATGCCGGCGGGATCAAGGAGATCACCGCGGGCAAGCAGCTCGAGGGCCGCTTCCCCGAGCGCGTGCTGGAGAAGGCGATCGAACGCATGATCCCGCGCGGTCCGCTGGGCCGCCAGCAGATGCGCAACCTGCGTATCTACAAGGGCGCCGCGCATCCGCACGAAGCGCAGAACCCCGAGGTCCTCGATATCGCGGCGATGAGCCGCAAGAACAAGGTGGGCGCATAATGTCCGACAATCGCCAGTCCCTTTCCGATCTCGGCAACATCGCCGCCGGCGCGCCCGAGGGTGCCGAGGCCGCGACCAGCGCCGATGCCTATCTGGCCGGCGCGCCGGTCGTCGAGACCGCGCCGCTCCGCCAGCAGGAGCTCGACGCCTATGGCCGCGCCTATGCGACCGGCCGCCGCAAGGACGCCGTCGCCCGCGTGTGGATCAAGCCCGGCTCGGGCAAGATCACGATCAACGGCCGCGACCAGGAAGTCTATTTCGCGCGCCCGACGCTGCGTCTCGTCATCAACCAGCCGTTCGGCGTCGCCGAGCGTGATGGCCAGTATGACGTTATCTGCACCGTCAAGGGCGGCGGGCTTTCGGGCCAGGCCGGCGCGGTCAAGCACGGCATCGCCCAGGCGCTGACCAAGTACGAGCCGGTGCTGCGTGGCCCCGTCAAGGCCGCCGGCTTCCTGACCCGCGACAGCCGCGCGGTCGAGCGCAAGAAGTACGGCAAGGCCAAGGCCCGCCGCAGCTTCCAGTTCTCGAAGCGCTAAGCCTCTCGGGCTACGGCCAACGCGAAACGGGGCGGTCCGGAAACGGGCCGCCCTTTTTCGTTGCGCGCCGCCCGGCTAGGGATGCCGCATGACCTTTGCCGATCCGATCGTCGCGCGCATCGTTCCTTTCCTTGAGAGCATCGGGATCCCGGTGATCGTCGATCGGATTGCCGAAGGCACCTTATTGACGGGCGCGATGGTGCGGCGCGGCGCGCTCGTGTTCGATCCGGAGATGCTCGAATGGCCCGGCGACCTGCTCCACGAGGCCGGGCATATCGCCGTCACCGACCCCGCGATACGCGGCGCGCAGGAAGAGGTGTCGCCCGATCCCGGCGAAGAGCTCGCGGCGATGGCCTGGTCGTATGCCGCCGCGCTCGCCATCGGGATCGATCCGAAACTCGTCTTCCATGACGGCGGCTATCATGGCGGCGGCGACAATTATCTTCAGTCCTATCGCAATGACGGCACCGGAATCGGTGTGCCGATGCTGCAATATTACGGGATGAGCGCTGAACCGCACCAAGCCCAAGCCCTGGACCGCGCGCCCTTCCCGGCGATGACGCGCTGGCTGCGCTGACACCGGTAGCTCGCTCTACGGCGAAACCGACAGATGATTTTCGTTACGCTTCAAGCGTATACCCGGACCGGTTACAACTGTGTCCTTGCGGCATCAATCGGCGCCCAAATAGATGCAGTTGTAACGACAGGGACTTGACGCGACCCCGCATCCGCATAGCCTTCCCGAATTGAACTCGGCCGGGGGCGGCTGGGTCAAAGCAGGGGACTGCCATGAAATTCGCTCGTCACCAGCGGCGCGTTCGCGCATCGCTTCTTCTTTCGGCTGGGCTGGGTCTGGCGCTGACCGCGCCGGGCGTCGCCAATGCGCAATCGCTGAGCGCGGCCGACGCCGTCGACAGCCCGCACGCGACCGTCCGCCTCACCGACCTGGTCGAGGCGCCGCATACGAACGGGCAGCCGGTCAGCGTGACGACCGCCGCGCAAACCGGCTTCGTGTCGCCCGCCGAGGTGATCGAGACTCCCAACATCACGATCAACAACAACTTCACCCCCACCCAGGCGCGTGATCCGAACCTCATCACCGGTGTCGGCCAAGTCATCACCGACTCCGGCGGCGGCTTCGTCGGGCTGTGCACGGGCACGCTGATCAATCCGCGCACCATCCTGTTCGCGGCGCACTGCGTGAACACGCGCTCGGCCACCGCCTATGGCGCGGGATCGGGCGGCGTCGGCATCGGCGTCGGCTTCGAGAACAACACCCGCGCCAATGCCGCGGGCCAGACTGACGAGCTTGTCCGCTGGCTGCTCGGCGGTACCGGGGGCGCCGGGCAGTACCAGACCAACCAGGCCCAGGCGTTCTACAATATCAGCCAGGTGTTCTACGATCCGCGCTCGCTGGCGCCGGCGTCGTGCACCAACCCGACTTCGTGCTTCCTCGAGGCCGATGTCGCCACCGCGGTGCTCGACACCCCGACACGCAACATCCCGACCTGGGCGCTGCTGTTCTCGCCGCTCCCCACCCCCGGCAGCATCAATACCGCGACCGGCACCGGCTATCATGTCGAGATGCAGGGCTATGGCAGCTTCGGCACGGGCACGACCGGCCAGGCATCGGGCAGCGATTTCCGCCGCCGCGCCGCCGAGAACATGCTCGGCGCGCTGGTGTCGATCAACAACCGCAATGAATTCCTGTTCGGCACCGCCGGGAGCCCATCGCGGCCGCAGGCGCTCTATTTCCTCGACTTCGACGATCCCCGCCGCGGCCAGGCCGGCGCGGATCCGGAGGACTTCAACGGCTTCCGCGACAATGCGCTACCGCGCGAGGGCCTGACCGGTCCGGGCGATTCGGGCGGCCCGCTGATCCTCGACCGCGCCTTCTCCAAGCCGTTAGTGATCGGCACGCTGTCGGGCGGCTCGACCTTCTTCGGCGGACAGCCCGGCGGCAGCTACGGCACGCAGAGCTTCTACCAGCCGCTGTTCCTCTATTGGGACTGGATCGTCGCGAACAGCCCGTATCGCTACGTCACCGCGGCAGCGGGCAACAAGAACTGGGAAGACCAGACCGCCTGGCTGACCGAGCTCGACCCGAACTTCAACATCATCCTGAACGGCCAGCTCGTGAACGGCCTGCCGACCAATCTCGGCGGCGCGCTGGGCGCCGCGCCCGAATTCGGCGAGATGTGCTTCCAGTCGCCGAGCAACCAGGCCAATCCCGCGACCAACGAGTGCGTGGACATCGCCACCGGCCAAGTGCGCAACAACGTGCCCAACGGCGCGACCGAATCGAGCGCGCCGCTGGTTGCGGACATCACGGGCAATTCGGGCCTGACCATGCCGGTCGAGACCGCGCAGGCCGATCCCGGCTATTCGGACACGGTGCGTCCGGCGCCGACAATCGCGAACGGCCTGCCCGGCGCCACCAACTTCACGCCGAACAACATCGACGGCGTGCGCGCGACGGGGCAGATGGGGCGTTATTACGACGTCACGCTGCGCAACACCGGCGTGGTCACGCTGAACTCGGCGGTCACGATCGACCGCTTCTCGATCGCCGGCGCGACGTCGCAACTCAACATCGCCAGCGGCGCGTCGCTCAACAGCCTGATCGAGATCCGCCAGCTCACCGGCACGATCCAGAACAACGGCACGCTCACCTCGCCCGGCGACTATCTGCTGCTCTCGGGCCTGCTGACCGGCAACGGGACCGTGCGGGCGCCCTTCACGACCAGCGTGCTGGGCAGCATCGCGCCGGGCACGCTGACCACCACCGGCACGTTGACCTTCCAGGGCAATCTCGTCCTGTCGTCAGGCTCGAACTATCTGGTCGACGTCGGCGCCAACGGCGTGTCGGATCGGATCGTGCTCAGCGCCACCACGTTCAACGGCACTACGCCGACCAACGGCCTGGCGACTCTCGGCGGCAATCTGACGCTGTCCTTCTCGCCGACGACGCTGCGCGGCGGCAACAGCTACACGATCCTGACCGCGCAGGGCGGCATCACGGGCACGTTCAACGCCCCGACCTCGCTCAGCGCGATCCTGACGCCCAAGCTCAGCTACACCGCCAATTCAGTAGTGCTGAACATCATCACCGGCAGCTACGCCAACGTCGTCTCGTCGAGCGATACGATCGGCTATACTTACGCGCTGCTGCTCGACGCGAACCGTCCCAACGCAGCGATGTTCGACTCGCTCTACGGTCCGCTCGACCTGCAGAACGCGGCGACTATCCGCTCGACGCTGGCGAGCCTCGCCCCGGCGAGCGAATCGACGGTGCAGACGCTGGGCCTCGCGGTGGTGGATTCGAACGCGAACTTCATCCGCACGCGCCTCCAGCGGCTCGATCCGGCGAACCTCGGCGGCACGCTGGCGCATTATGGCCGGCCGGTGCAGGTCGCCGCGCTGGGCATGTCGCCCAACGGCACCAACACCGTCGCCAGCGATATGGCGGCGCCGATGCTGCTGCAGGAAGGCGCGCTGCCCGAGAATATGAGCGGCTTCCTCTCGGGCGGCTATCTCACCGGTGACGGCCGTTCGATGACCGGGATCGGCGGGCGCGACGACTTCGACGGCTGGTATGTCGGCGCCGGTATCGAGGTCGGCGTGGGCGACAACAGCCTGGTCGGCTTCGCGCTGAGCTACACCGACCTCGAGGGCACGCCCTCGTTCCCCGGCCAGACGGTCAAGAACGAAGCGTTCCAGGGCACGCTCTATGCGAAGATGGTGAGCCCGAACGGCCTCACCGTCGATGGCCAGGTCACCGCTGGCGCGATCAACGCGAAGAGCGAGCGCTCGGTCAACTTCCTCGGCACGCCGTTCACGCTGCGCGCCTCGGATACCGCGCTGGTGATCAGCTCGGAGCTTGGCCTGGGCAAGGATCTGGGCGGCGGCACGTTCGAGATCACCCCGCGCATCGCCGGCCGCGCCACGCATATCGGCTTCGGCAGCGCGGTGGAGAGCGGCGGGCCGATGGCGCTCGACCTGCGTCGCCACGCCTTCACGAGCTACCAGGGCCGCGCGGGCATCACCTTCGGCGCCAAATCGTCCAAGGTGCGGCCGTTCGTCACCGGCACCTATGTCCACGAGTTCGCGGACCAGCCGGACTTCGTCGACGCCTATCTCGTCGGCGGCACGCGCGGCGTGCTGTTCGCGCTCAACGGCGAGGACAAGGACTGGGCCGAGATCAGCGGCGGGCTCACGCTCAAGGCCGGCTCGGTCGATCTCTCGATCGCGGCGGACACCACGCTCGAGCGCACCGACCTGTCGGTCCAGACCTATCGCGGATCGGTGACCTTCCGCTTCTGACCGCACGACCGACGTAATGAAGAGGCCGCCCCTTCCGGGGCGGCCTTTTTCGTTGTTCAGGCGGACGGCGGCGACAGCGCCTGATCGGGCGTCGCGCCCATGATCCGCGCGATCGTCTCGATCTCGGCGCCGCCGATGCGGATCTCGTTGAACGAGGGCGGACTCTCGCGCACGCGTTCGGACAGGGTTCCCGCGCCGATCAGCCGCACCGTACCGCTCCCGCTCGGGTGCCGCACGTCGAAGGGATCGTGGACGTGCCCGGTCAGCACCGCGGCTGCCCCCGCCTGCGCCAAGGCCGCCAGCGCGCGCCGACCGCCGCGCGTGCGCGAGGTGCTGCGCGTCCCCGCTTCGACCAGGGGGTGGTGGCAGGCGATGAAGACACGATGCCCCCGCGGCGCCGCCTCGACCAGCGCCAGCGCCTCCTGCAGCGCGCGCATGCTGACATGGCCCTTCGACCAGTTGAGCCGCCACTGGAAGCGCGCCGTGGTCTTGAGCGGCACGATCGTCACCCCGTCGAGATCAAGCGGCCGCTCGATCATCCGCTCGAGGGCACGGTAGCGGCGATAGGGGGTGAAGAAGCGCGCCCACAGGTTGAAATAGGGCAGGTCGTGGTTGCCGACCTCGACCGTCACCGGCCGCCCGAGTTGCTCCAACCACTTGGCGGCCGCCTCGAACTCGCGTGCGCGCGCGCGCATCGTGAGGTCGCCGGTCATCACTACCGCATCGGGCTGCTCGTCGCGTACCAACCCTGCGAACCAGTCGAGCGCGGCACGGTCCTCCGCGCCGAAATGGATGTCGCTGACATGGAACAGGCGGATCATGCGGTGTCCCCCAGCGTGGCGATGAAGGCCGGATGAGTCATGCCGCCGGTCACCTCGGCATCGGGCTCGAGTGTCACCGGCTCGCCGTCGAACAGCGCGAGCACCGGGCGTCGCGCGATTGGGCGCAGCCGCTCGGCACGCCGCTCGGTCACCGCGCGCGCGGCGATCCAGTCCCCGGTCAGCCAGTTCCAGCCGAGTTCGGCGATCGAGGCCCAATCACGCGCGTCGATCGCCGCGACCTCAAGGCCGTTGGCGGCGGGCGCGACGAACACCGCCTGATAGCGTCCGCGCATGCCCGGCACCCCGGCGACGCGAATGCCCTTGCCGAACGTGCGCCGCCACGCGGTGCGCATCGCGCCCAGCACGCGCGAGACGCGTCCCTTTCGCGCCGCCTCCCGCGCCCGAGCCCAATGCGCCGCAGGGCCGAGGATCAGCCCGACGAACGCGCGGTGCGGCCCGGCCTCGACGTAGGGCAAGGCGACCTTGCGCGCGCCGTCATGCGCAACGTGGATGATGTCGGCCGGCTCGACATCGCCGTGCAGCGCCTTGGCGAGCAGGTTCATCGTCCCGCCGGGCAGGATCAGGAAGGCGCCTTCCCAGTCCGCCAGCGCGCACAAGGCCGCGTTGATCGTCCCGTCACCGGCGAACAGCACCACAGTGTCGACCCGCGCCGCCGCAAGCTCCGCCTCACCTGGGATCTCCGCATCCGGGAACTCGGTCCGTCCGGCGAGCGTCAGCCCGCGTTCCTCGAACACCGCCTCCAGCGCCTCGCACTTCTCGCGCGTCGCCGACCCCGAATGGGGATTTGTGATGAACCACAGCCGCTCCATACCGCCTGCTAACGCATGACTCCCGATCGCGCCGCATCCTTCCGCCCGCGCCGCACAAAAGAGAAGGGACCCCGAAGGGCCCCTTCAAAGGTCCGTTCCGGATCGACGACTCAGGGCTGCTGCTGACCGCCCTCGTCCTCGTCGCGGTCCATTTCGTCGCGCTCCATCTCGTCGCGCTGCTGGCCACCCTGCTGCCCGCCATCCTGCTGGCGCTGCGGCTGCTGGTTCTGCTGCTCATCCATATTCTGGTTGCGCTGCTGGTTCTGCTGGCCGCCGGGGTTCTGGTTCTGCTCGCGTTCGTTCATGGCATCCTCCTGGTGCCCCCGCTCGTGATGGTTGAACGAGCCGCCGTCGCGATCGATCCTCCGTCCGTCGCATCCGCTTGAGACGAAACGAAAAAGCCCGCCAGGTCGCGCGACCGGCGGGCTTTCGAAATGGTGGGCGCGGCAAGGATTGAACTTGCGACCCCTGCGATGTCAACACAGTGCTCTACCACTGAGCTACGCGCCCGATTGCCTTGCGGCGAATCTCGGGAAGCGGCGCTTTAGCGGGGGGCGCTCCCCCTTGCAAGCGCCGGAACGTTTGCTTTTAGATTCAGCTGCGCCGCATGCGGCATCGGTCCGCACGAGCGGAGCAAAACTAGTTGCTGCTCGGAACCTGCTCCATCTCGAACAGGCGGTCGACCTCGAGCACCAGATCGCGCAGGTGGAACGGCTTGGACAGCACGCGTGCCGACGGAATCTGCTTGCCTGCCTTGAGCGTGACCGCGGCAAAGCCGGTGATGAACATGACGCGCATGTCGGGCGCGATCTCGCCGGCCTTCTGCGCGAGCTCGATGCCGTCCATCTCGGGCATGACGATGTCGCTCAGCAGCAGGTCGAACTGCTCCGCCTCGATCAGGGGCAGCGCCGCGGTACCGCGGTCGACCGCGGTGACGGCATAGCCCGAACGTTCGAGCGCGCGAGTCAGATACTCGCGCATCACCCGGTCGTCCTCAGCCAGAAGAATCCTGATCATTCCTACCCCTTGCCGCGCCGGAGCCCGTGCCGCCGCAGCGCGAATCCGGCGCGTCTGCGAAGCCACAGATTATGCGCCAAGGGCTTAAGATTTTCCAGCCGTCCGCACCGTTGCCCTGCCCGCAGCGCGCGCATAGGCTCGCGCGGGTGAGCAGCACGCCGTCCTTCGACCGTCTCGGCCCTGACAGCCCCGTATCGCCGGTCGTGCTGTCGGTGCCCCACGCCGGGCGCGACTATCCACTGCCGCTGCGCGCGGCGCTGCGCGTGCCGCTCGCCAGCCTGCTCCCGCTCGAGGATCGCCACGCCGATACACTGGCGATCGCGGCGCGCGGAGCGGAGACCCTGTTCGTTGCCAACCGCGCGCGCGCATGGATCGACCTCAACCGCGCCGAACATGAGCGCGACCCGCGAGTCGACGAGGGCGCCGCACCGATGCCCGAGAGTGCGATGTCGCTGAAGCTCAAGAGCGGCCTCGGCCTCATGCCGCGCCGCGCGAGCGCCGCCGATCTGTGGCGCCGCCGCTTCGCCGACGAGGAGGTGCGCCAACGGATCGAGAACGATCACCGCCCCTATCATGCCGCGCTCGCCGCGGCATTGGCGGCGGCACGCGACCGCTTCGGGGTCGCGGTGCTGCTCGACATCCACTCGATGCCCCCGCTCGCCGCCGGAAGCGCGCGGATCGTGATCGGCGACCGTTTCGGGCGATCCGCGGCGGCGCGCTTCGTCGGGCGGATCGAGGGCGCGGTCCATGCCGCGGGCCTGCGCAGCGCGGTCAACACACCCTATGCCGGCGGCCATGTGCTCGATCGCCACGCCGATGCGGCGGCGGGGATCCACGCGATCCAGATCGAGGTCGATCGCACGCTCTATCTCGACCGCCGCCGCGACCTGCCCGGCCCCGGCCTCGCTTCAACCGCGACCTTGCTGCGCCGGATCATCGAGGCGGTGGCCGACGAGGCGCTCCCCTTGGCTGCAGCCGCGCAATGAGCGTGGTCGCCGAGATCGTGTCGAGCGTGCTCGAAGCGGTGTGGGAGGAAACGGTCGGCGCGATCCACCGGCGTTTCGGCCTTACGGCGGCCATCCTATTCGCGGTCGTCTCGCTGGCGCTGGTCGCCGGCGGCATCGCGCTTCTCGTCCGGGCATAAAAAAACCGCCCGGTGTTGCCACCGGGCGGCCAAGGTTCAGGGAGGAGACACGCCCGAGGGCGTGCCGCACGGCTCCGCGAAAGGGGGGACACGGAACCGTACTGAACAGAATATAGGGGGGCTTGACCGTGGCTTCAAGGCCACAATCGGAAATGCGACGAATTGAGGAGGAATAGCCCGCAAGCCGTTCTATCCGGCGGAAAATCTCGCCGGGGACGTGCACGGGATATTGGGCGCCGCGGTCAGCGCGGCAAGGGCGCGCCTGGCCGCGCCATCGCGGCCGGGCGCGCGCCTGTCGTCAGGCGGCCGGCACCACCGGCTGCGGGGCGACACCGCCCTGCTGCAGCTGGCGCGCGAAAATCTCGCGCATCAGGCCGAGCGAGAAGAGATGGGCGTAGATCAACGGCAGCATGCCGTTCTGCGCCATCTTGCGCAGCTGGTCGCCGCGCAGATCGTTGAGCTTGTTCTCGTCAACCATGCGGAAGCCGCGATAGATATAGGGCTGCGCCGCGCCCTCGGGCTGGATCGCGACCTCACCGTCCATCAGCAGGCCGAGGTCGCCCAGCTCCTTGATGAACGCGTTGGTCTTCTGACCCGCGATCTCGAACTCTTCGTTGAACTTGAGGATCTGCTGGACCAGCTCGGTCGGCTTGCCGTCCTCGAACAGCGCATCGCCCTCGTCGAACGCGCCGATCGTGTCCGAAGTCGGATCGAAGCACAGCGACAGTTCCTCGGCGTCCGGGCGCAGCCGGGCGAGGATGTAGGGATAGCGACGGACATAAGCGGGAACATAGATGTTCTCGCCTTCGCGGATCTTGCCGGTCTCGTCGAAGAAGACGTTAGCGCCCTCATTGAGGCCCATCAGCCCGAGCGGCACCGCGTCGTCACCGATCGAGAAGACGATCGGCATGTGGCGCTGGACGAGCGGAAACTCTTCCACCGTCAGCGGGATCGCATGCTGCTTGGCGAGGAACGGCGCCGAGTCCGCGCGGCGGATACGGAAATTGCCGTGGATCTCGCTCGAGAGCGGCTGGAGGTCATTATAGAAAAGCGGAAGACCCTGTGCTTGCGGCGCGCTGGCCATGAAACTCTCCTGGATTCGGGACTGGCGCGGTCTATTGGCCGCGACGCTCCGGCGCAAGGGAAACGAGCTTCCCGGGGTTGAACAGGTTCAGGGGATCGATTGCGCGCTTGATCGCGGCGAGCGCGTGCATTCGCGCAGGGGAGGAAAGCCGCGCCAGTTCGTCGCGTTTCATCTGGCCGATGCCGTGCTCGGCCGAGATCGACCCGCCCGCCGCAACCACCAGGTCGTGGACGAATGGACTCACGATCCCCGCATTGCGGGCCGCCCAGTCCGCCGGGCTTCCCGCGGGCGCGCGGACATGGAAATGGACGTTGCCGTCGCCGAGATGCCCGAACGCCCCCGCGCTCGTGCCGGCGAACCGCGCCTCGACCGCGCGAGCGCCATCGATCATGAAATCGGGCATCGCCGCCACCGGAACCGAGATGTCGTGCTGCAGCGCCGGACCGCTGGCGCGCTCGGCCTCGGAGATGGAATCGCGCAGTTTCCAGAACGCCTCGGCCTGCGCCTCGCTCGCCGCGATCACCGCGTCCGCCGCCAGATTGGACGCGAGCGCCTGGCCGAGCAGCCGCTCGAGCAGCGCCGCGGGCGCTTCCTGCTGGTCGCTCGTCGCAACCGCCTCGATCAGCACGTGCCAGGGATGCGCGCCGGCGAGCGGCGCACGCGTGCCGGGGATGTGCGTCAGCACGGCGTTGAGCGAATGCGCCGGCACGATCTCGAAGCTCTCGATCGTATCGGTCGCCGCCTCGACCATCCGCAGCAGGTCGAGCGCGACATGCGGCGACGCCAGCCCCACCCACGCCACCGCGCGGGCCTGCACCGCCGGGACCAGCTTCAGGCTCGCCGCGGTGACCACGCCGAGCGTCCCCTCTGCGCCGACCAGCAGCTGGTCGAGGTCGTAGCCACGATTGTCCTTCTTGAGCGCGGCGAGTCCCTCATGAATGCTGCCGTCGGGCAGCACCGCCTCGAGCCCGAGCACCAGCCCGCGCATCGTGCCGAAGCGCAGCACCTGCGTGCCGCCGGCATTGGTCGAGACCAGCCCGCCCACGGTCGCGCTGCCCTTCGCCCCGAGCGTCAGCGGGAAGCGCCGCCCCTCGGCCAGCGCCGCCTCGTGCAGGTCGGCGAGGATCACCCCCGCTTCCGCCTCGACCAGGTTCGCCGCCGCATCGACTCGCCGCACGCGGTTCATCCGCCGCAGCGACAGGATCAGCGCCGTGCCGTCGGCGGGCGGCGTGGCGCCGCCGACCATCGAGGTGTTGCCCCCCTGCGGCACCAGCGGCACTCGCAGCTCCACCGCGAGACGCACCGTTTCCGCCACTGCTTCGAGCGAATCCGGCTGCAGGATCGCCGCCGCGGCGCCGCGATAGCGGCCGCGCCAATCCTCGAGCCACGGCGCGATCGCCTGGGCACCGGTGACCGCCACCTTGGCACCGAAACGTGCCGTCATGGCGTCGATCAGTTGCGCTTGGGCCGGAGTCATGCCGCGCCGCTACCACTCGGCGACAGGGCGGGCAATTCATCCACTGTTCAAGCCCGTCCGCTATGGGGCAGGATGAGATGGTGAATCTGTTGCTTGCCGCCACTGCTGCGCTGTTGCTCCCGCTCGCCCCGCCGGGCGAGACCCGCAAGGCCGCGCCCAAGGCGAACACCGGCACGACGCGGGTGGCCCAGATCCGCATCCAGCAGCATTTCGTGATTCGCGTGCCGCGCCCCGATGCGGTGCGCCGTGTCTCCGCCCCCGCTGCGCCGCTCCCGCCGATCGCCTGGGTCGAGAAGGATGCGGACAAATGCGTCAAGATGCAGAGCCTGGCTGGCGCCACGATCACGCGCCCCGACAGCGTCGACCTGTTCCTCGCCGGGGGCAAGCGGCTGCGTGCCAAGCTCGGCAACGAATGCCCGGCGCTCGACTTCTATTCGGGTTTCTACGTCAAGCCGACCAAGGACGGCATGATTTGCGCCAAGCGCGACATGTTCCGGTCGCGCTCCGGCGGGGAATGCCGGATCAAGGCATTCCGCACGCTGATTCCCGCGCGCTGACTTGAACTTATCTTGACTTTGCGCGCCATTTCCCCAATGCGCGCGGCTGACTTAATGCGGGCTTACGCCCCTTTTTCCGGACATCTGGATGAGCTTCGCCGATCTCGGCCTCTCTGACGAATTGCTGAAGGCCGTCACTGAGGCCGGCTATACCGACCCGACCCCGATTCAACGCCAGGCGATCCCCTCGGTGCTGATGATGCGCGACCTGATCGGCATCGCCCAGACCGGCACCGGCAAGACCGCCTCGTTCGTCCTGCCGATGATCGACATCCTCGCCCAGGGCCGCAGCCGCGCGCGCATGCCGCGCAGCCTGATCCTTGAGCCGACGCGCGAGCTCGCCGCGCAGGTCGCCGAGAATTTCGAGAAATACGGCACGCATCACAAGCTCTCGATGGCGCTGCTCATCGGCGGCGTGCAGATGGGCGACCAGGTCAAGGCGCTGGAGAAGGGCGTCGACGTGCTCATCGCCACGCCGGGCCGCCTGATGGACCTGTTCGAGCGCGGCAAGATCCTGCTCACCGGCTGCAACATGCTGGTGATCGACGAAGCCGACCGCATGCTCGACATGGGATTCATCCCCGATATCGAGAATATCTGCACCAAGCTGCCGGCCAACCGCCAGACCCTGCTGTTCTCGGCGACGATGCCACCGCCGATCAAGAAGCTGGCCGACAAGTTCCTGTCGAACCCCAAGACGATCGAGGTCGCCCGTCCGGCCTCGACCAACACCAACATCACCCAGCGCCTCGTGCCGGTCGCCAACAGCGCGTTCGCCAAGCGCGAGACGCTGCGCCGCCTGCTCAGCGCCGAGGACGTGCGCACCGCGATCATCTTCTGCAACCGCAAGACGACGGTGCGCGAGCTCAACAAGAGCCTCAAGAAGCACGGCTATCGCTCGGCCGAGATCCATGGCGACATGGACCAGGCGTCGCGCATCGCCGAGCTCGACCGGTTCAAGGCGGGCGACGTCAACATTCTGGTCGCGTCCGACGTCGCGGCGCGCGGGCTCGACATCAAGGGCGTGAGCCACGTCTTCAACTTCGACGCGCCCTGGCATCCGGACGATTATGTCCACCGCATCGGCCGCACCGGCCGCGCGGGTGCGACCGGCACCGCCTATACGCTGGTGAGCTCGGCCGACGCCGAGGCGATCGAGAATATCGAGAAGCTGCAGGGCACCAAGATCGAGCGGATCGGCGAGCTGCCGGCCGGCGACGAGCCCAAGGAAGAGAAGAAAGGCCGCGGCAGGAAGGCGAAGGCCGACAAGCCCAAGACCGAGGACAAACCGCGCGAGAAGAAGGCCGAAGAGCCGCGCGAACCGCGGCGCGATACGCCACGCGATGCGCGCAAGGACGATCGCCCGCGCCGCGATCGCCGCCGTGAAGAGCCAGATGATGGTCCGGACCAGGGCTGGAACGGTCCGATCCCCGACTTCCTCAATTTCACGATTCCCGCCTGACCGGATCGGGAGACGAAAAAGGAGCTGGAGGATGGGCAGCGTGAGCCGACGGACCGTAATGGGCGGCATTGCCGCAGCATCGGCAGCAAGCCTGGCCGAGGCGCATAGTCCGGCCGGGGACGAGCCGCGGCGATATTTGCGCCACCAGGTATTCTTCTGGCTGAAGAACCCCGGTTCAATCCAGGATCGCGACAAGCTCATCGCCGGATTGCGCAAGCTGCGCGCGATCGCGGAGATCAAGGAACTCCGTATCGGCGTTCCGGCGGAAACCGAGGCGCGCCCGGTCGTCGACAACTCCTTCGCCGTCTCCGAGCTGATGCTGTTCGAGAGCAAGGAGGCGCAGCTCGCCTATCAGCTCCACCCGCTGCACAAGGCGTTCGTCGCTGAATGCGAGCCGCTGTGGAGCAAGGTCGTCGTCTACGACAGCATGGACGTTTGATGCCGGGAGAGGCGGACGAGGATTCCGATTTCCTCGACTTCACGCCCCTTCCGAGCGTGGAAAGCCCCTGCGTCAGCATCTGCCGCATGAAGGACGGTTTCTGCAAGGGCTGCGGCCGGACGCTCGGCGAGATCGCCGAATGGTCCACCGCCACCGACGCGCGACGGCGCGAGATTCTCGACCGGATCGAGCGCAGGAAGTCGAGCTAACGGCCGAGGATCTTGCGGTAGAGCGCAAGATACGCATCGGCCATGCGATCGACGGTGAAGCGCTCGGCCACCGCCCCGCGCGGTGCCTGGCGATCGATGCGGTCGATCTGCGCGACGGCCTCGGCCGCTTCCTCCAGTGACCCCACCAGAAAGCCGGTGCGACCATGGTCGATCAACTCGGGCATCGATCCGCGCCGCATCGCGATCACCGGCGCGCCGCACGCCATCGCCTCGATCACCGACAGCCCGAACGGCTCGTCGAAATTGATGAGGTGGAGCAATGCATGCGCCTGTCCCAGCGCGCGCACCCGCGCCTCGCCGCCGACCGGCCCGTGATAGATGACCATCGACCCATCGCAGGCCGGCTTCACCGCCTCGTCGAAATAGCCCTGGTCCTGGACCACGCCGTACAGGTGCAGCCGCCGGCCGGTCGCGCGAGCGACCTCGATCGCTTCCTTCGCGCCCTTGTCCGGATGGATGCGGCCGAAGAACAGCAGATCCTCGCTCCCGACCGGATCATACGGGAATTCCTCGAGCCGAATCCCGTGATGGATCGTCGCGGCGTAGCGCAGCGCAGGATGCCGGTCGGCGTCGCTGATCGCCACGAAGTGCACGCGATCCTGAAAAGGCGCATACATCGGCAGGATCCGCTCGGACGAAAAGCCGTGGATCGTCGTTACCAGCGGCGTCCCGATCAGCGGCGCGAAGGCATGGGCGGGGAAGTCGGCCTGGTTGTGGATCAGGTCGAACCGGTCGGCCTGCGCGAACAGATGCGAGAGGTGGCGATATTCCCACACCTTGGCGTCGACCGACGGGTCCTCCGAATAGGGCGCCGGCACCACGCCGTCGAGCTTGCCCGCGGTCACGCTGTCGAGCGTGGCGAAGAGGGTCACGTCCACCCCACGTGCGACCAGCGCCTCGGTCAGCAGGCTGGTGACCAGCTCCCACGGGCCGTAGTGGCGCGGTGGCGTGCGCCAGGCGATCGGCGCGAGCATGGCGATGCGCATCAGGTCGATCGCCCGAGTCGCACGACCACGCCCTCATTCGGGGCAAGTTCGCCAAGGGGCGACGGAGCGGCGAGCGTGCTCACCAGCAGCTCGGCCGCCTCGCCCTCGGGCAGCGAATAGCGTCGGCGCGCTCCCCCGAGGTTGAGCGCGACCAGCACACGCTCGTCGCCGAAGCTACGCGTGTAGCTGAGCACCTCCCGCTCGCACCTGGCAAGCGCGAAGTCACCGATGCTGAGCGCCTCGCTCGACCGCCGCAGCGCGAGCAGGGTACGATAGAGACTGAGCATCGAGCCCGGATCATCCGCCTGCGCGGCAACGTTGCGCGTGCGCCAGTCGCCATGCAGCGGCAGCCACGGCTCGGCCGTGCTGAACCCGGCGTAAGCGCTGTCGTCCCAAGCCATCGGTGTACGCGAGCGGTCGCGGCCGAGGCCCATGCCGGGCTGGCGCAGATCCTGCGGATCGCGGATCCGATCGGGCGGGATGTCGACCTTGCCGATGCCCAGCTCGTCGCCCTGATAGAGCGTCGGCGTCCCCCTGAGCGTCAG
Organism: Sphingomonas sp.; assembly: GCF_039595165.1. Lineage (GTDB taxonomy): Bacteria > Pseudomonadota > Alphaproteobacteria > Sphingomonadales > Sphingomonadaceae > Sphingomonas. The sequence continues at coordinate 2,813 of NZ_JBCNMA010000032.1, read as the reverse complement.
CAGCAGCATCGCCGCGACCCTAGCCTGCGCCTCGCCCAGCCGCGCGGCGATGCGTGGCGCGTCGTGACTGCCGATCACCCAGTTGGGCCAGCCGCCGGGCGGCAGCGCGGCCTCGTAAGCAGTGATCAGCGCCGTCAGCGCCTCCGCATCCCAGATCACGTCGAGCAGCTGGAAGTTGAAGGGCAGATGCACCCCCGGCGCCTCGCGGCCATAATAGTGCATCAGCGTGTCGAGCGGCAGGCAGATCTCGCCCACCAGCAGCCGCTCGCCATATTCGTCGGCGAGCTTGCGGAACGACGCCGCGATCTCGTGCACCTCGGGCTGGTTGGCCGAATGGAGCTGGAGCAGCTTGAGCTTCTCGCCGAGCTCGGGACGATAATCGGGGTTGAGCGGATTGTCGGGCAGTCCCTCGGCCTTCACCATGTGCCACAGCACGTCGATGCGGAAGCCGTCGACCCCGCGATCGAACCAGAAGCGCAGCACATCGGCCATCGCCGCGCGCACCTGCGGGTTGCGCCAGTTGAGGTCGGCCTGTTCCCTGAGGAAGGCGTGGAGATAATATTGACCGGTGGCGGGGTCATATTCCCACGCGGAGCCGCCCATGTCGCTGATCCAGTTGTTGGGCGGTCCGCCCCCCGGCGCGGGATCGCGCCAGATATACCAGTCGCGCTTCGGGTTATCGCGCGACGAGCGGCTCTCGACGAACCAGGGATGCTCAATCGAGCTGTGATTGGGCACGAAGTCGAGCAGCAGCTTGAGCCCGCGGCGATGCACTTCGGCGAGCAACCGGTCGAAATCGGCGAGCGTGCCGAACACCGGCTCGATCCCGCGATAGTCGGCGACGTCGTAACCGAAATCGGCCATGGGCGAAGGGAAGATCGGCGACAGCCAGATCGCGTCGACGCCCAGCCCGGCGATATGGTCGAGCCGCGCCTCGATCCCGTTGAGGTCGCCCACGCCATCGCCGTCGCTGTCCTGGAACGAGCGTGGATAGACCTGATAGACCACGCCCCGTTCCCACCAGGGCACCGCTCGCTTCGCATTTTGCATCGCGGCAAAAAACCGCCGCCGGCGATGGCGGTTCCGTTACCTGCCCGCCAGCGCGCGTCCCGCCACCGCATCGAGCTTCGCGAGCAGCTCGGGATCGCGGACATGCGGCGCGGTGATCAGCGCGGTATCGAGGCAGGTGTCGATCGGCGAGGGCTCGCGGGTCTCGGGCAGTCCGCGCAGCAGATTGACGACCATCGCCCGCGCCTTGACCGCGTTGGCGGAGAGCTGCGCGATCACCTGCGCCACGTCGACCGCCGCCTCCTCCTCGCGCCAGCAATCATAGTCGGTGACCATGCCGACCAGCGCGTAGGGCAGCTCGGCCTCGCGCGCGAGCTTGGCCTCGGGCATCGCGGTCATGCCGATCACCTGGCAGCCCCAGCTGCGGTAGAGATGGCTTTCCGCGCGCGTCGAGAATTGCGGTCCCTCCATCGCGAGATAGGTGCCGCCCTCATGCACGTCCGCACCTGCGGCACGCGCCGCCGCCGTCGCCAGACGCGACAGGCGCGGGCAGACCGGGTCGGCCATCGAGACATGCGCGACCATGCCGCTGCCGTAGAAGCTCGATGGCCGCCCCTTGGTGCGGTCGACGAACTGGTCGACCACGCTGAACGTGCCGGGCGCGCGCATCTCCTGCAGGCTGCCGACCGAGGAAACCGACAGCACGTCGGTGACGCCGAGCCGCTTCAGGCAATCGATATTGGCGCGGCTATCGAGCTCCGACGGCGAGATGCGGTGGCCGCGTCCGTGCCGGGGCAGGAACGAGACGCGCGCATGCCCCATCCGGCCGGTAAAGACTGCGTCCGAGGGTTCACCCCAGGGCGACACGACGTCCACCCATTCACCGCCCTCGATCCCCTCGACGTCGTAAAGCCCGGATCCGCCGATGATCCCGATATGCCAGCCGCTCACTCGACCCCCTTCGCCGTCACTCTGGGCCGCGCATAAGCGAAGTAGATGACGATGCCGAGCGCATTCCACGCGAGGAACCACAGCTGCGTCTTGGCGGGCAGGCTGAAGAACAGATAGATGCAGCCGAGCACCGCGCCCCCGCCGACCAGCCACCAGAGCGGCGTGCGGAACATGCGCGGCGCATCGGGCGCGCGGCGGCGCAGCACCATCATGCAGACGGCCACCGCGGTGAACGCGGCGAGCGTTCCGGCATTGGCGAGCGCGGCGATCTCGTCGATCGGCAGCAGCCCCGCGATCACCGCGACGATCGCCGCGGTGAACAGGGTGATGCGCACCGGCGAGCCGCGGCTCGATACCTTGGCGAGAGCGATCGGAAGCATCCCGTCGCGCGCCATGGTGAAGAAGATGCGGCTCTGCCCGAACAGGAAGCCGAGCAGCACGGTGGGCAGCGCAATCACTGCGGAAATGGCGAGGAACCGCGCGACTTGCGGCTGGCCCAGCTCGCGCAGGATCAGCGCGAGCGGCTCGGGGCTGTTGGCGAAGCTGGCGAAGGGCACGGCGCCGACCGCCGCGACCGCGACGAGCATGTAGATCGCGATGCACGCGATCATCGACCCGACGATGCCGATGGCCAGGTCGCGGCCGGGATTCTTGGTCTCCTCTGCCGCGGTCGAAATCGCATCGAATCCATAAAAGGCGAAGAAGATGATCGCCGCCGCCGCCATCACTCCGCGCTCGACGCCATCCGCCGACATCGTCTTGGCGAAGCCGAACGGCGCGAACGGCTCGAGATTGGCGCCGTTGAAATAGGGCAAGGCCACCGCGACGAACACGGCGAGCGCGACGATCTTGAC
>NZ_JBCNMA010000031.1:0-29001 GCF_039595165.1 Sphingomonas sp. | reverse complement strand
ATCTTGTGCTCGCCGAGCGGGGTCGGCTTCTCGTCCGCGCCATAGAGGATCGCGGTGGCGCCGATCTCGTAGCCGTCGCGGAACACCGACATCGTCTCGGCTTCGAGATCGATGGTGATGATCAGCGGGCCGCTCGCGTCGATGCCCTTGGCGTCCCAATAATAGTCGCCGAAGCGGATCGGGCCGGGGATATCGAGGATGCGCCTGACGACGAGTTGGGGCGCGGGTGCCGGAGCCACGGCGGCAACGGGCTTCGGCGCGGGCGCCTTGGCGGCCGGCTTGGGCTGCGGGGCCGTTGCGGGCCGCGCGGGGGCCGCGGCGGGAGAATTGGCGGGCAACAGCGTCGCGGCGCCCATCGCGGCGGCCACGCCGCCGACCAGAAGCCCGGTCCTGATCGCCCATCCCCGCCAACGCACTTGCCCGACTCCCTCGCTCGCTGTCCCGCCATGATCCGTAATTCGGACGCCGGACGCCACCCTCGATTTGGCGGCGTTCCATGCTGGTACAGCCCGGGGCGCCGTTAACCTGGCCCTCCGACCCCTTCCAAAAGCCGCGCGATCGGCCTAGCCATTCGCCATTGCCCGGACGGCTTCACAGGCGGCCCTGCCGCCCCCAGATTGGGCCCGGAGCCGCCGGACCACGCGCTTTTCGAGGACTGAACCCATGTCGACCTATGCCGATCGCCTGAACGCCCTTCGCGAGCAGCTCAAGCGCGAGCAACTCGACGGGTTCGTGGTGCCGCTGACCGACGAGCATATGAGCGAATATGTCGGCGAATATGCGCAGCGGCTGGGCTGGCTGACCGGCTTCCAGGGCAGCGCGGGCAGCGCGGTGGTGCTGCCCGAGGCGGCGGCGATCTTCACCGACGGGCGCTATACGCTGCAGGTGCGCCAGCAGGTCGACGGCACGCATTGGGAATATGTCCCGGTGCCGCAGGTGAGCATCGCGAGCTGGCTCGGCGAGCATGCGCCACAGGGCGGGCGGATCGGCTACGACCCGTGGCTGCACACGCGCGGCTGGGTCGAGGAAGCGCGCAAGGCGCTCGCCGAGAGGGGCGCCGAGCTGGTCGCGGTGGCGAGCAACCCGATCGACGCGGTGTGGGACGACCGGCCACTGCCCTCCGACGCCAAGCTCGCCGTGCAGGACGACGATACCGCGGGCCAGACCAGCGCCGCCAAGCGCGCCGGGATCGCCGACTGGCTGGCCGAGCGCAAGGCCGATGCGGTGGTGCTGTCGGCACTCGATTCGATCGCCTGGGCGTTCAACGTGCGCGGCAAGGATGTGAGCCGCACGCCGGTCGCGCTCGCCTATGCCATCGTCAATTCGGACGGCACCGCCGACTTGTTCGTCGCCAGGGACAAGGTCGGCGAGGACGTCGCCAAGCATCTCGGCAATGCGGTGCGCGTGCATGACCGCTCGGCCTTCGCCCCGGCGCTGGGCCGGTTCGCCGGCAAGCGCGTCGCGGCCGATCCGGCGGGCTCGGTGGCGGCGATCTTCGACGCGATCGAGGCGGGCGGCGGCAAGGTGCTGGCGGTGCGCGATCCCGTCGTGCTGGCCAAGGCGATCAAGAACGAGGCCGAGATTTCCGGGCACAAGGCCGCCCAGGCGCGCGACGGCGCGGCGCTCGCGCGCTTCCTGCGCTGGGCCGAGGCCGAGATGCCGAAGGGCGGCGTGACCGAGATCTCGGCCGCCGCGCGGCTCCAGGCGTTCCGCGAGGAGACGGGGGTGCTCAAGGACCTCTCCTTCGACACCATCTCCGGCACCGGACCCAATGGCGCGATCCCGCACTACAAGGTGACCGAGGAATCGAGCCTCCCAATCGAGACCGGGCACCTCTATCTGGTCGATTCGGGCGGGCAGTACGCCGACGGCACCACCGACGTGACTCGCGTGATCCCGGTGGGCGAGCCGACCCAGGAGATGCGCGACCGCTTCACCCGCGTGCTCAAGGGCCATATCGCGATCGCGACGGCGGTGTTCCCGGCGGGCACCACCGGCGGCCAGATCGACGCCTTCGCGCGGCGGCCGCTATGGGAAGTGGGCTGCGATTATGCGCACGGCACCGGCCACGGCGTCGGCGCCTATCTGTCGGTGCACGAGGGGCCGCAGCGCATCGCCGCGCCCAACTATCCGGGCGGCGGCCCGGCCGAGCCGCTGCGCGCCGGCATGTTCCTGTCCAACGAGCCCGGCTATTACAAGGCCGGCGCGTTCGGCATCCGCATCGAGAACCTGGTGCTGGTGATCGAGAAGGACATCCCCGGCGCGGAATCGCCGATGCTCGGCTTCGAGACGCTGACCTTCGTCCCGATCGAGCGCGAGCTGATCGAGCCGGCGCTGCTGACCGAGGACGAGCGCCGCTGGCTCGACGCTTATCATGCGAAGGTGCTGGAGGTGCTCGGTCCGCAGCTCTCGCCCGAGGAGCGGGCCTGGCTCGAAGCCAAGTGCCGCCCGATCGCGGCGCGCTGAGCTAGTCCGCCTCGGGCTCGCGCGGCGGTACGGGCCGGGTCTCGGCCACAGCGCGCGCCTGTGCTTTTCGCTTGCGCAGGTTCTCACGCAGCGCGGCGGCGAGGCGGGCCTTCTTCTCGGCTTCGTTCATTGGGCGATGCGATAAACCCGCCGCCTGCGCCTTGACAACCGGGCACCCCTGCGCAAAAGGGCCGCTCCCGCGCGGGGCCGGACATGCCGCCCGCGCCGAGTGCTGCCGTAGCTCAGTGGTAGAGCGCATCCTTGGTAAGGCTGAGGTCGTGAGTTCAATCCTCACCGGCAGCACCATTTTCTAGCCCGGTTTCGGTCTTGCCGTCCCGCGGAGCGCGCCAAGCCGACGCAGCGCCCAGAGCGGGATGCGCAGCACATGGTAGAGGAAGGTCAGCCGGGGCGGCAGGGGCAGCGCCAGCCGGTCGATCGGCGACCGCCACAGCGCGCCGAGCTCCGCCGCGAGATAGCCCCAGCCCGAACCGATCTCGAACCGCGCGAGCCGGGCGCGGACGCCAGCCTCCGAATAGTCGGGAAACTCGCGCTCGCCGTCGCCATAGGTGAGCGCTGCCAGCGCGGCAGCGGCGAGGCGGCCGGTGCGGCGATCGGCGCGCAGCTCGGCCAGCAGCGCGTCGGGCAAGGCGAGGCCGAGCAGCTGGTGGCACAGCAGCAGCGCCACCGAAGCGGCGCGGCCCGTGCCGAGCGTTTGCAGGCGGCGATAGAGCGCATCGATCTCGGCGACGTCATAGCGCACCAGGAGCGCGCCGACGTCCGCCAGCCATTTGAGCCGCATCCACACCGATCGCGTCCCGTGCACCGTGAGATAGGCGAGCAGCTCGGCATCGGGCAGCGTGCGCAGCTGCTGCGAACCGATCGCAACAGACCGAGTTGGCGACCGCGCGTCGATGCCCGGCAGCAGGTGGGGGTTGTCGACCAGCCGCCAGTGCAGCTCGACCGCGATGCGCTTTTCGGGATGGACCAGCACGCATTCCTTGGCGAGCTCCATGAACAGCTCGAGCCGGCGCCCGTCGAGCGCGGCGGGCTCGACCAGCCGATAGCCGTGGCGCGCGAGGATCGCGCAGCCCTGCGCGGTCGTCTCGGGCGTGGTCAGCAGATCGATGTCCCAGGCGTGCTTGAGGCCGATGTCGCCATAAGCGAGCACGGCCAGGGACACGCCCTTGACGAAGAGCGCGGGACAGCCCGCGGCGTCGAACGCCTCCTGCAGCAGCGCCGCCTCGCGCGCCATGGCGAGAGCAGTCAGGCGCACGCGCCGAGCCTCCCCGGCGAGGCGCTGCGCGGCCGCCTCGGGCAGCGCGACTCCGGCCTCGACAAGTCCGTTATGGACCAGCGCGAACACGCGATGGCGCCGCGCGACGCGCTCGACACGCGGCCAGTCGATCGCGGACCGCGCCGCTTCGCGCACCGCCGCGTTGCGCGCGGGCCCGCGCGGCCACCGGCAGCATGCCGCTACGATCCTGAATTCGTTCGAGATACCAGAGGGGGGAATCATGCGTCCTCGGCCATGCGGACGGGTAAGGCCAGACTAGCGCCGCGAACGCATAGCGGTAAGAGTCTTGTTTCCGCAACGTACCGGCGAGCCGTGGAACGCCCTATCATATTGGCGCCGCCGTGAATTTCCGAGCCTTCGCCTTGCCTCGGACGGCCGCAACAGGTAGGAAGCAAGGGCTGGCGCCCATTCCCGTTTCGGAAACGGAACAAGGACGCCGGGGACGAGGACGATCGCTGCTGCGGCCGTTCTCAGGCCTGGATTGCTATCTTGGGGGATAACCATGACAGAGCGAATGGAAGACACGCAGCGCACGTCGGATCGCCTCGCCTGGGTCGAGCCGGAAATCTCGACGCTCGCGATCGAAGAGACTGCGGCGTTCAGTGGCGTCGGCCCCGATGGCGGCGTCCAGGGCCCGGACTGCACGAGCTCCTGAGTTCGTCGGCGAAGGGGCGCGGCACGATGCCTGCCCCCTTCGACCCGATTCCAGCCGCATCCGCTATAGCGCGATGAGGTCTGTGGGCGCGGCGGGCAGTTCGATCTCGTATAGCTTGCCCAACTGCGCATCGAGGAAGATGACGCTTCCCGCGAGATCGGGCCGGTCGATTCGTGCGCCGAACAGCGATGTCCCGACGATCAGGCCGTGCCTGCCCAGCGCCAGGCCGCGAGTCATGTGCGCGCTCACCCGCACCGGCGGACCGGACGAGCGGAGAAGCTCCCCGTCGAGCGAGCCGCAGTGCCACAGCGCCCCCGCTTCGTCCTCGAGGATGTCGTGACAGCAATAACCGGGCAGCGGCTCGCGCCGGACGAGCTGCCAATCCGCGTCGAGCCAAGCCAGCTCGCTGCGCTGCCGCGGCGTCGAGGTGCCGTTGTGCAGCATCACCGCCACCTGGCCGCGGACGCGGGCAATCGAGTTGATGTGGTGATAGCGCCCGCTGCCGTCGTCGCGCGTCGCCGCGGCGAACGGGCGCAGCACATCGAGCGGCGTGCCGTCGAGAGCGAAGCGCGCGATCGCCTGGTTGGCGGTATCGATCAGGCAGATCCGCGAATCGATCACCGCGAGCTGGTGGCACTGGTTGTCGAGCCCCTGCGCGATCACCGTGGCATCGGCGATCCGCCCGTCGGCGAGCGTCAGGCGGACGATCCGGCCGCGGTTCGAGCGTGCGCTGGGGATGCCGCAGGATTCGAAGACGAAGAGCGCATCGCCGTGCTGCCGCAATCCGAAGAAGAAGCCATAGGCGACGCGCTTGGCGCCGTGCGGGCCGACCGCGAACAGCCCGTTGCGGCTCGCGGCGAGGCATTCATAGCCGCGCAGGTCCGGATCGCAGATACGCACCTGCGCCGCGGCATAGGCCCGGTCCGCCAACGCCGCGCGGATCGTCCGCTCGCTTGCGAAGCCCTCCTGCATGGCAGCTGGCCTAGCCGACGGCGGACGCCAGTCAACCGCGCGTGACGCACGGCGCCGCGATGGACCGCACCGGCATCTACGGCCTGTTCAACCTCGACGGCGCGCCGCTCGATCCGGACGATGCCGCGGTGCTGAGCCTGCGCCCCGCCCCCGACGATGCCGGGATCGCTCACGCGATCGATCTCGCCGATCCGCAGGCAATATGGACGGACCGAGCGGAGCCTGCGGCGACGATCCTGCTCGGGCAGCTTGATGAACCCGCTGCGGTCGCGGCGCGCCTCGGCTTGGCGGCGGAGACGCCGGTGGCGGTGCTCGCCCGCGCAGCGCTGCACCGCTTCGGGAGCGATGTGCGGCGGGTTCTCGCCGGGGAGTGGACGTTGCTCCACCGCGAGCGCGAGCGCGTCACGCTCGCCTCGTCGCTCGCGCTGCGCGATCCGCTGCTCTATGCCCGCAAGGGGGCGCGCCTCGCGGTCGCGCCCGACCTGCGGTTGCTGAGCCGGCTGAGCTGGGTGGACGATACACTCGACGATGCCGGGTTGCTCTTCGCGCTCGGGCGGCAGCATCTGCGTGGCGCGATCGGGAACCGGACGGTGCTGGCCGGAGTCCGCGCGCTCGGGCCGGGCGGGTTCGCGACCTTCGACGCGGCGCGCAGCGAGGTCGCGCCGCGCGCCCTGCCCCGCGCCGCCGCGCGCTGGCGTGGCGGCTTCGCGGACGCGATGGCGGAAGCGGAGGCGTTGCTGGCGCGGATCGTCCGCGACCGCATGTTCGGCGATCGCATCGGATGCATGGTGAGTGGCGGACTCGATTCCGCGACGCTCGCCTGGCTGGTGGCGCGCGACCGGCGGCCCGGGGAGTCGGTGCGCTGCCTCACCTCCGCGGCGGCGCCGGGCAGCGGGCTTGCCGACGAGACCGAGGCCGCCGGCATCGTCGCGGAGCATCTCGGCCTGGCGATGGATCGCGTGGTGCCCGACGCGGCGGCCGCGATCTACCGGCCCGCCGCGCAGTGGTTCCGCGAGGCGAACGCCCCCTATCTCGGCCAGCGCCACTATCTCTACGACGCCTTCGCCGCGCATGCGCGCGCGGCGCGGATTCCGCTGCTGTTCGACGGGCAATATGGCGAGTTCACGCTGAGCAGCCCCTTTCCGCTGGCGTCGATACGCGAGCGCACGCGAGCGGCGATGCAGCGCTGGCGCGGCGGGGCGGCGCGGTCCGGGCCGTCCCCGCGCGACGCGCTTCACGTCTTCCTCGCCGCGCACCGGAGCGCGTCGCTGCCCGATCCGGTCGCCGCCGCGCTGGCATCCCCCGTCCCCAGGATGCGGATGCCGGCATCGGGCGAGCGATGGGGACTACTGCCGAGCTTCGAGAAGATCCTCAAGGGCCCCGTCTCGCTGGGACTGGGCAGCGTGCGGCTGGCGCAACCCTATCGCGACCCGCGGCTGCTCGCCCTCTTCTCCGGATTCCCCGCGCGCATGCTGCACCGGCCCGGATTCGATCGCGCGCCGGCGCGCCACCTGCTGGCCGGGCATTTGCCCGACTCGATCCGGCTGCGCGGCAAGGGCCCCGCTTTCTCCCCCGACTATGGCCAGCGCCTGATACGCCAGGCGCCGGACGCGCGCGCGCGTATCGCGCTGTTCCGCAAAGCGGGTGCTGACGAATGGCTCGATCTCGACGCGCTCGATGTTGCGCTCGCGCGTATCGCCGGCGACGCCGCGCGCGACGGCCAAGAGGCGCTCACGGCGCAGCTGACCGCGATGGCTGGGGAGTTCATCGCCTGGTGGCGCGGCGTCTCATGAGCTGAGCGACTCGGCGAGCGCCAACGCCCGTCGCGCGCGTTCGCGATGTGCGTCCTCCCCGGTGCGCTCGACCCGGGGAAAGCCGATCACGGGGAGGCTGGCCGCGAGATCGAGCAACGCCTGCAGGCGCGCACGATGATTGGGCAAGGCCGCGAGCCAGACCGGACGGAACAGATGCCTCGCGAGCGCCAGCGCGCGCGCCGGTGGTGGCACCGCGCCGGGCGCCGCGCCGAGCAGGAGCAGGCCGGCGAGCGAAAGCCGCTCCGCGCGGGTTCGCGCAGCCGGACGGATGACATGCTTGCCGCGCGTCGCCGGCGAGGGCGGAACGATTTGCTCGCCCGCGGTCCAGTGCGCGATCTCGGGACCGAGGCGGATCGTGGTCCGCCCCGGCAGCACCTCGGCGACGCCGTCGCGGATCGCGAGCGCGGTCAGGTCATCGCTCACCAGCGTCGCGCCGCAGCCAAGCAGCCCCGCCATCAGGCTCGACTTGCCGGCCCCGCTCGTGCCCGCGATCAGCAGCGCCTTGCCGCCGATCTCGACTGCGCAGGCGTGCAACGGGACCAGACCTCGCCAGGCGAGGAGATGTGCCGCGACCGTGCCGTAAAAGGCGTAGGGCAATGCTCCCGTCCAGTCCGGTCCGGGGAGATAGTCGACATGCGCGCCCTGATGCGTGTCGAACACCGCCTCGTCCTCCCACGGAAAGCGCGTGCCGTCGGCATAGACCTGGCCGCGGCGCACCTGCGCGAGCGGCTCGCGTTGGGCCAGCGTCGTCGCACGGGCGACGCGGACGTCGGCGTCGCCCGGGGCGGTCGTCTCGAAATGCGCGAGCGGCGTGTCGCTCAGCCAGCGCAACCCGAACGCCGCGGCGTGATAGGCCGGCGCGCCGGTCACCTCCGTCGTAGCTAGCTCGCACTCGCCAGCTGCTGCTCCTGCATTTCGCGGAGCGTCCGCGTCACCGATTCGGTGCACCTCTCGGGCGGCACGTCATATTGGCGCAGCAGGCTGGCCTCGACCTCGCTTTGCGTGCTGGGCGTGGCGAGCGCTTCCCAGATCGCGCGCGCGGTCGGGTTGAGGGCGACATAGGTGCCGCTCTCGATATTGACCATCACATAGCTGTCTTCGACCGGCGACCCGACCCAGTCCTCATTGCGCCGCCACACCATATCCGTCATCGCGAACCCCCTGCCCCGCGCAGCGCGCGAGGCCAGCCCATTCCCATGCCGCCAGCTCCGGGCCGGCCGAACGTGGCCAGCTATAAAGCGGTATCGTGGCCGCGAGTAGCGCCGAATCCGCCAATGTCGCGCCATGGCGGCCGAGCAGCGCCGGGACTCTGGGGCGATGGCGATGCGCGAGCAGCTGCGCCACCGCTTCGACCGGGGTGAACCGGCCGAAGGACGGGGCCGGATCGCCGCCACGCGACAAGATCAGGATCGCGCCGAGACGATCGCGAACCAGCCCTCTATCGCTCGGCACGGCGTGAAAGTCGCGCGGCCTCTCCCCGCCGCCGAGGAAATAGCCGCCCGGGAGGCCGCACGCCTCGCCCGGGCGCGCTGCGGCATCGATCGCGATCGTGTCGTCGCCGAGGATCGATGCCCCGGCCGCGACGAGCTGGGCAAGGATCGTCGACTTGCCGCTGCCCGACGGTCCGGCGATGGCGATCGCGCGCTCCCAGCCGGGCAGGTGCGCCGCGGCGGCGTGGAGCACGAAACCGCTCCGCATCCACAACAGAGCCGGCAGGGCGGTCGCGATCAGCAGCGCCGTCACCTCGGCTTCGGACGCGGCGGGATGCGGGGTCACGCGGAGCTGATCGGGACGGCAGCGATATTCGGCGACGCCCGGCGCGGTGAAGCAGAGTTCGTCGCCCTCGAAGCGATAGAGCCGATCCGATTGCGCCGCGCTCGGCGAAGCACGCGTGATCTCGACCTCGGCATCCGCCGCGCCGTCGGCAAGCGCGCCGGGGATGTCGAGCTGCGAGCGGATCCGCAGGCCGTAAGCGAGAAAGCCGCGCATACGCGCGATCAGCCCGGCCAGATGTCGAAGGCGAAGCAGATCCTGCGATCGGCGGCGCCGTGCGGGAAGGTGCGATGATAGCTGTGCGAGGGGAACATCATCAGCGTACCCGTTGTCGGCCGCATCAGCGCCTTGCCGAACGCCGCGGCCGCCTCGGCGCCGGCCAGCTCCTCGGGCAGGCCGAAGGCGATGCACCCGCCGGGACCGGTGCCGTGCGCGATCGAGTCGGGGATCTGCACATAATAGACGCCGCTCAGCCAGCCGAACTGGTGGACGTGCCACGTTTCGAAGCCGGTGCTCTCGGTGATCACGCACCAGCAATGCAGCGTGCCGCGGTCGGGACGCGCGCGTGCCCAGGGATGATCGAGCGCAGCGATGTCGCGCGCATGCGAGTCGACCTGCGCCTCGATCTGGGCGAGCAGGGCGCGGACCAGCGGCGCGTTCCCGGTTGCCGGCGCGTCGATCCGCCAGGTCTGCTCCGAGGCGGTGCCGTAGCGGTCGAAGCGCACGCCGGGATGGCTCAGCAATTCCTGCGCGAGCGCCACGTTGAACGCGTCGAGGCTGTCCCAGCCCGGCGGCGGCGGAAGCGTGGTGCGGCGGGCGAGCAGGTCAAAGCCCGCCATCTCGCGCGCAGCGTCGATCTCCCCCAGCCGGGCAAAGGCGAGGATGCGCGCGCCGAACAGGCGCGAATGGCCCACTCCCGCCGCGAGCAGCGCGTCAGTCGCGGCGATCACCGCGTGCGGATCGCCGCGGTCGAGCAGCAGCGCGGCGAGGCGCTTGCAGGCATCCTTGTTGTGCGGATCGAACGCGAGCGAGTCGCGCAGGCATTGCTCGGCGGCGGGATCGCCGAGCCGCGCCCACGCCTTGCCTTCTAGCGCGAGCGCGGCGGCGCGTTGGCGGTCCGTCGCGGCGCGCGCCAGGGCGGCCCGCGCCGTGTCGCCGGCGCGGCGGCTGTGCGCGTCCTCCTCCTGCGCGAGATGCGCATGAGCGAGCAGCATCGCCTCGACATAGGGCAATGTCTCGAGGTCGACCGCGGCATAAAGGGCCAGCGTCTCGCCGAACGCGTCGGAAAGATTGAACAGCGACGCCAGCCGCTGGCGCAGCAGCGGCGAGGCGGGATTGCGCGCATAGGCCGCCTTCACCACCGCGCATTCGTCGGCCGCGGTGATCCGCTTGCCCATCTCCTGGCTGATGATCATGTGATTGGACATCTCACCCCGCCACCCGGGCCGGTTGGCGCGCTTCCCCCGGCCTGATAGGGGTATTGCCGCTGGTGGCGGCAGGCCACAAGCCGAAAAGCGGAGCGCCGAGAAGGGGGCGGGAGGACATGCATTTCGCGCCGGGCGCGACCGTTGCACGCAAGCTTGCCGCGGCGCGGCGCAAGCCGCTGTTCGTGCTGCTGTGGCTGGTTCCCGCCTGGCTGCTGATCGGCCTGTCCGCCGCGACGATCGCGCTGGTGCCGTTCCGCCGCATCGCGCCCTTGCTCGGCGTCAACCGCGGCGCGGTCGCGTTCAAGCCCGCCATCGACGCTGGCCAGCAGCGGCGCGCGCTGCGCATCGCGCAGACAATCCGCCTCGCCGCGCGCCATGCGCCGTTCCGCGCCGACTGTTTTCCCCAAGCGCTGACCGCGCGCCTGCTGTGCGCATTGTGGCGCGTGCCCTGCGCGATGCATCTGGGCGTCGCGATCGGCGACGGCGCATCCAGGATGCGCGCGCATGCCTGGGTCAGCGCGGGCGAGATCGTCGTGAGCGGCGGCGCGGGCAGCTTCGCCGCGCATACGCCGGTCGCCTGCTTCGTGCCCGCCGCGCTCAAGGACGCGTGACCGCGCGGACTCGGCCTTCGTCGACGCGGAGCTCCATGTCGCACCAGCGCAGGCTGTGCTCGCGATGGGTGATCATCAGGATCGTCGGGCGCGGGTCGAGTGTGGCGAGCCGGCCGAGCACCTCCGCCTCACCCGCCGCGTCGATCGCGCCGAGCGCTTCGTCGAGCACCAGCAGCCGCGGCCGCGCGAGCAGCGCGCGCGCGATCCCCAGGCGCTGGCGCTCGCCGCCCGAGAGCAGCCCGCCGCGCTCGCCGATCACCGTCTCGAGTCCCGCCTCGAGCCGCGCGACGATCCCCCTCGCCCCGGCGATGTCGAGCGCGGCGGCGATCGCGCCGTCGTCCGCCTCGGGGCTGCTCCAGGTCAGGTTGCGGCGGACGGTGTCGTGGAACAGGAAGCCGTCTTGCGGGACATAGGCGATCGCGCGCGCCCAGCCCGCGCGGCCGGCATCGTCGAGCACGGCCCCGCCGATCGCGATGCTGCCCGCCTGCGGCACGAGCAGCCCGACGATCAGGTCGACCAGAGTGGTCTTGCCCGCGCCGGAAGGCCCGGCGACGCCGACGAAGCTGCCGGGCGCGAGCGCCAAGGTGACGTCCTCGACCCCGCGGCCGCCGGCGTGGCGATAGGTGACCTGCGACAGCGCGATCGGACCGGGCGGCGGCGCGGGCGCGGGCGGCATGGCTGCTTCCTCGCCCAGCTCGGCGTCGAAGCCGCGCACCGTCTCGAAGCTCGGCAGATGGAAGGCGAGCACCTGCGCGGACTGGAACAGCTGCGACGCAGGCGCGCTCATCCGCGCGAAGATGACGAGCAAGGTGATGAGCAGGACGGGCGCGACGCCGAACCAGCCGAAGCCGAGCAGCACGACCAGGCCCGCCAGCACCGCCGAGCCGATGCCGAAGCCGAAGCGCGACCGCGCCTGCCGCCGCGCAAAGGATAGCGTCGCGTCGCGCACGCGCGCCTGGACGCGGCGGTGCTCGTCGAGGAAGCGGCCGCGCGCGCCTTGCGCTGCCGCGGTCTTGAGGCCCGCGAGGAAGCGCCCGGTGCCAGCCATCATCGCCTGGCTCGCCTGCACCATCTCCCCGCCCAGCGCGCGGAGCCCGTGATTGGTGGCGAGGAACAGCGCGACGGCGGCGAGCAGGCCCAGCGCGACGGCGGCGGTGAGCCGGGGCGCCAAGGCGAAGGCGATGCAGCCCTGGACCAGCAGCATCACCGCCGCGACCGCCATCTGCAGCAAGGTCTGCAGCGCCGCGCCGACGCGGCTGACGTCCTGCGTGAGCAGGCTGGCGACTCGCATATGGCTGATCGGCGCGACGCTCGGCCAAGGCGCGCGGGCGAGCCGGGTGACGATGCGGTTGCGCTCGGCCTCGACGAAGCCTGCCTGGAGCCGGGCGAGCGTCATGTCGCGGCCATAGCCGACCGCGGCGCGGAGCAGCATCACGGCAAGGAAAAGCCCGACGAGCAGCGCGAGCTGCGCCACTGGGCTGACCGCGCCGAGCTCGCTCAAAATCGCGACGCCGCGGCGATCGGCACCGACGACAAGGCCGAGGATCGGCACCAGCATCAGGATCCCGGCACCGTCGAGCACGGCAGCGGCGGCGACCAGCGCCATCGCGCCGAGTCCGCCGCGCCCGGCATGCCCGGCGAACGCCCCGGCCATCGCGCGCATTCCGCGCCACAGGATCCTGGCGTTGGTCAGCGGCGTCACGGCTAGGCCAAGGCGCGCGCGGCGCGTAGCATCGTCACTATCGGCGACCAGCCGGCCGGATCCGGCACCGGCACGAAGCCGAGCCGGCCATAGATGCGGCCCGCGGGGTTGTCGGCGCGCACCTCGAGCCGCGCGGACAGGCCGAGCTGATCGACGACATCGAGCCAGGCGCGCAGCAGGTGCAGGCCGGCCGCGGTCGCCCGCGCCTCGGGCAGCACGGCGATGTCGACGCCATGGCTCTCGCTCGCCTCCCAGGCCACCATGATGCGCCCGATCGGTTGGCCGCCACACGTCACAATGCGTTGCATCGCCCGCGGGTGCGCGGCATTGTGCGCGGCGTGCTGAAACTCTGCCTGCTGCACCAGCATCGGCTCGGGCAAGGTTCCCGCCAGTGGCGAGCAGGCGATGGCGAGCCCCGTGAGGAATGCGGAGTCGACCGGCGTTTCCGGACGGCAATCCAATCGAGGCGCGCGCGCGGCGAAAGCTTCATCAAATCGGGCGTGGGGATCGATCATCGGCTTCGGAACGGAAAAGGGCTGACCTTTGCGTGGCCTCCCATCGCATCCGGTTGATCGCCGCGCAAATCCATCTAGGTTCGCCACCATGACCGAAGAGCTTCTGCCGCGCCCGATGGTGCTCGAGGAATTCACGCCGCTGGTCGGCAAAATCGTCCGCGTGGATTGTGAACCGCGGAACGTCGACCTTACCCTGGTGGAAGCGGCTCCCCTGCCCGACCGCGGCGCAACGCCGCGCCCGCCGTTCGTCGTGATCTTCCACTCCGACCCCAAGGTGAAGCTGCTCGCCGGCATTTATGCCATGCGCAGCGGATCCTTCGGACCTGCGCTCGTCTATCTCGAGAATACGGTGCCGCCGCGTGACGCGGTCCCGGGCCATTATTATCAGGCCGTGTTCAACTGACGAAACGGACCGGCGTCGCCGCCGGCCCGATCGCAAATCAGTTGCGCGAGGGGAAAATACCTTCGAGCGCGATGCAGTGGTTGAGCACCAGATAAGGCTGCATCGTCGAGAAGGGGAAGTTGCTGCCCGAAATGCCGGTGTTGCCCGCGACGTTGACGCCACCAAGCGGAATCAGCGGCTGCCCCGCTCCGGCGCTGGCCGGCACATAGATCTCCGGGATCGCGCCCGGATTGGGCGCGGTGTCGACGCCGCGACCGAGGAACGCGCCTGCCTGCGGCGCCTGCTCCGACGCCTTGACGTTGACGGCGTTCACCGAGACCTGGCCCGGCGACATGGTGTGGTTGTGCGCCGGCATGTTGTTGGTGATCAGCGTGGTGTTCTCGCTGCCGCCGACTTGGCCGAGGGTGTAGACGCTGCCGCCGGGCATCGAACCCGAGCTGAGCGGAGCGCGACCGCGCAGATCCGGCAGCGCGAAGGTGGTCTGGCCGTTGCCGCCATAGGTGGTACCGAGCAACGAGAACAGCGCCGTGTTCTGCGCGATCGACAAGATCTGGCCCTGGCAGAAAGCCCACCCGCGCGGCGGGAAATTATAGGGCACCGTCATGAGCTGCCCGATAAACGGTTCCGACATAGATTCCCCCAATGTGACCGGTGCCCGACGAGTCGGCTCACCCCCTAACGCCCTGTACTCACAGACTTCTGTGCGTCACCGCGCGAAGCTTGTCGTGCCGCAGAGTGTAGCGCGGACCCGTTTCGAGTCAACGACATCGCGCAACGGTACGCCGGATCAGCCGGCTTAGCGGGCAACGGTCCGCAGACTCTTGAGCCGGGCATAAGGCGCATCGAGGAACCTCTCGACCGCGGCCGCGATCGCGGGAGTCACCGCGGCGCGCTTGCGCGCCACATCGGCGACAAAGCGCTCGCCCGGCGCCTTGGCGTCGCGCGCCCGTGCCGCCGCCATCGCACGCGCTTCCCCGGCATCGGGCGCGAAGCCGAAATGCCCGGGGATCGACGCCTCCATCGCGTACGGCAGCTCGGCATAGTCGACCAGCATCCCGCGCCCGAGCGCAAGATGCTCCGCCACGGCGGTGAGGAGTTTCGCCAGCACCTTCGCGCCATGCGTTTCGAGCGAGAAATCCGCTGCGGGCTCGACGCCCGGGAGCGACGCGGCGACATGGAGCCCCGGCATGCGCATCTGCGACACCAGCACCTCCGCGGGATCGCGGTAGAGGAAGATCCACGGCACTTCGGGAAACGCCGCGCGGAACAGCGGCAGCGCCAGCACGTGCCAGCTGTCGAGCTTGACGAAATAACGCCGCGCGAGGCCGTCGCGGTTGCGGCCCAGCGCGGCGACGATCGCGCGCAACGCGGTGAGCTTGTCTTCAAATGGGACATCCGCGTCGCGCGTCCATTGCACGATCGCGTCGATCGGCTCGGCCTCGGACACCACGGCATGGTGAGGAACCGCCGCCAGCATCTGCGCCACCAGCGTCGAGCCGCAGCGGGACATGTGAAAGATGAAACCCTGCGGCGCCAGCGTGCCTTCCCGGCTCGCGCCGGCGACCAGCGCGGCCATGTCCGTGCGGGGGCGGACCGTCCGGCTCAACGGCCGCGTTCCCATCCGCAGCGCCGAGTCCCTGTAGAAGGATTCGACCAGCGGACGCGCGCCGAACCATATCCAGTCGAATGCCGGCGCGCCGGTCCCCGGCACGGTTCGGGCCGGCAGCCAGCCCGTGTCCGGCCAGCAATCGAACTCGACCGACACCGGCCGGCCGGGCGTCGCCCCAACCGGCAAGACGATCCCCGAAGCAGCCGCAACGGCATGCGCCTCGGCCTCGAACGCGTCGGGCAGCTCGATTGCGCCGAGTCGTTCCTGCAGCGCGGGATTCGCGAGGATCGCACGGCCGAACACGTCCCAGCCGTCTGCGTTCATCTCCTTGTACTCCTCGGAAAAAAACCCCGCCGTCGCCGCGCGATCAGGCGTTGTGTAGCGGCGTGCATCACGCTACGCTGCGCCCTCACGTTTGAGCAAGGTGGGGGGCCATGTCGAACAATTCGCATGACGCAGCAAATCCGGACGCGGGCCAGGTCAGCCGCCGCGCCTTTCTCGGCCGCGCGGGCGTTGCGTCCGCCGTCGGCGTCGCCACCGCGGGGATGGCGACCAACGCCGCCGCCGCCGTCCTGCCGGGCGCGAAGGTGAAGACCTTCACCGGCAAGTACGCCGTGGACGGCCACCGCATCGTCGACGGCTTCATGGCGTCGCCGCGCGGCAAGACCAAGCTCGACGTGGTCGTGGTGATCTCGGAAAGCGGCGCGCTCGACGCGGCGGCGGAGGCCACCGCGCGCAGCTATGCCGCGCAGGGCTGGCTGGCGATCGCGCCGAACCTGCCCACCACCTATCGCGGCGCAGCGGGCAAGCCGGCGATGGTCGAGGCGCTGAACCGCGACCTGCCGCGCCTCGAGCGGCTGGCGCGCGGCAGCGGCAAGGTCGCGGTCGTCGCAGCCTGACCGGCCCGTCCGGGGCCTGCCGCGGGCAAGTCGCTGGTTGGCAAGGCGTTTCGGGCGGAGCAAGATGCGTGAATGAACAGCGGCGGCGATTCGTGAATCATAGACTTCTCAAGCAAGCATCGGCGGCGCTTGCCGCCGGCACGGCGTTCGCCTGGTCCTCCGCGGCGATGGCGCAGGAGCTCGCCGACCCGCAGGGCTCGGGCGTGATCATCAACGCGGTGCGCTGGCTGCAGGGCACGTTGCTCGGCACGGTGGCGACGGTGGTCGCGGTGATCGCGGTCGCCGTGGTCGGTCTGATGATGCTCACCGGGCGCATCAACTGGCGCTATGGCGCCACGGTCATCCTCGGCTGCTTCATCCTGTTCGGCGCCGCCAGCATCGTCGCCGGGATCCAGTCCGCCGCCGGCGCGGGCTGAACCGCCGTGAACGGGCTCGACCGCGACACGGTCTTCGTTGCGCTGACCCGGCCGCAGATGTTCGCGGGCGTGACCTATACCTATTTCATCGCCAACGCGATCATCGCCACCGAGTTGTTCCTGATCTTCCGCTCGGCCTGGGTGCTGGTCGCCGCGCTGGTGATCCACGGCCTTGGCATGGTGCTGTGCCTGCGCGAGCCGCGCTTCTTCGACCTGTGGATCACGCGCGTCAGCCGCTGCCCGCGCGTGCGCAACCACGCGGTCTGGCGCTGTAATTCCTACCGGCCCTGAAGCTCTCGCCTAGACGGGCGAGCCAAGCATCGCCGCGAACCAGTCGTCGACGATACAGTCGATCACCAGATGCACGCGATCGGTGGTGCCGCGATTGGCCACGGCATGCTCGTCGGCGAGGCGCAGATACCAGGCCTCGCCCGGCGCCATCGCCAGCGGCGTCCGGTTGAGCAGGAACTCGACATCGGGATTGGTGGTGATCGGGAGATGCACCCGCGCCGCGCCCCATTCGGCGGCGAGGTCGTGGTCGCGGTGCGGCTTGATCACCGAACCGGGCGTCAGCCGCATCAGCCGCACAGCGTGGAGCGGGCAACGGAACTGCGCCAGCACCTCGCGGAAATAGGGCGTATGCGCGAGCAGCGGGCCGTCGACGAATTCGGTCGCGGTCGGATCGGAATAGATCATCATCACCGGATGCGTCGCGCCCGCGGCGTGGCGCAGCGGCAGCACCGACCACGAGCCCTCGTAATTCTGGCGCACGAGATGGTCGATCCAATCGCGGTCGACTGTCGCGAGGTCGGCGCGCAGGCGGTCGGCATCGAACGCGAACGGCAGCCGCACGCGATCCGGGGCCGGCGTGCCGGACGGCGGCGCGATCGAATGGGCGTGCATCGGCGATCCCCCCGTGGCGGCGCGCGGAGCCTAGTCGCGATCCCGCCGCGCGCAAAGGGGCGCCTCAGGAGCGGTCGAACTCGATTGCGGTGACGCGATGCCCGCGTGCCTCGAGCCGCGCACGCAATGCCTGGCGCTGCTGCTCCGAATCCGAGTCGGAGCGCGCCTGGATATCGACCGGCAGCCCGCCCGAATCGTCGCGGCGCACCACGGCGTGCGACGCGATCCAGCGCTGGTCGGTCATGGTCAGCTGGAGTATCCGCGCCCGACGCCTGGGCCGGCAGGCCGATCCTGTTGGCGAAGTCGTGATGGCTCGATGCGAGCTCGGCCAGGGTGCCCGAGGCGGCGACGCCATCGGCCGGCGCGGCCGCCGCGTGAGTCGCGCGAGTCGCGCGCGAGGCGATCGTGCCGTGTGCGTGATCGCCCGATCCCCGATCGTCACCGCCGTCCTGCAGGAAGCGCTGCGCGGGACATAGCCCTGCCGTGCCGCCTCGGCCTTGCGCGTGCCGCCATAGTCGAACGGCGCGCCGCCAACCTGCTGCATGTCGGCGAACAGGAACGCCCAGTCGCCGTCGCGGTGGAGCTGCCGGACGACGAACACCGGCGGCTTGCCGAGCTCCTCCGCCACCGGAATCCGTGCCGCGTCGAGGTGGCGTTGCGATCGGCGTCAGTCACGGCGTGCACGCCCGCCGATACGATCATCAATCCCGCCCGTAGCATCTCGCCCAATCCCGTTCGTCCGGCCCGGATGGGATCCGCATTCGGCGTCCCCGGGTTCCCCGCCCGCCTTGACCTTCGCCCGACGACGGGTGACGGATGCGACGCGCCGCCGCATCCTGGTGGCGCGTGCATTTTGTCGGGGAGCGGCGCCGGCTCAGGGCGCCGGACCGATGTGAATCGCACCGGCCTGGCGGATATCCTCCGAGGATGCCCCCGCCAGCACGCGGTAGGCGCCCGGCCTGACGCGCCAGCCGCCGGCCCTGGCGTCGAAGAAGGAGAAGGCGCGCGGATCGAGCGTCAGCGTCACCTCGCGCTGCGCGCCGGCGGGGATCGCGATCTTCCGGAACGCCCGCAGGCTGCGCGGCGGTTCGCCGGGGGCGGTTTCGGCCGGCTCGACATAGAGCTGGACGACCTCCTGCCCCGCGCGCCTGCCGGCGTTGCGGACGGTGAGCCGCACCGTCAGCGGCTTGCCACCCGTCGCGCGCCCCGGCAGCTTCAGACCCGAATAGGCGAAGCGCGTGTAGGACAGCCCGTGGCCGAACGGAAACAGCGGCTTGGTCCCACGCGCGCGATAGCCGCGATAGCCGACCAACAGCCCTTCCGAATAGACGCTCTTCGAAGTCTGGAGATCGATCGGGTCGTCCTCGGTGCGCTGGGGGAAGGTGACGGGCAGCTTGCCCGAGGGGTTGATCTTGCCGGTCAGCACATCGGCCACCGCCGACGCGCCGCCCTCGCCGGGCAGCCACATGTCGACGATCGCCGGTACGCGGTCGTGCCACGGCATGGTCATCGCCGCGCCGGCATTGACCACCACCGCGGTGCGCGGGTTCGCCGCCGCGATCGCCTCGACCAGCCGGTTCTGCTCGCCGGGCAGGTCGAGCGAGGCGCGGTCATAGCCCTCGCCCTCGGTGGTCGAGGACGAGCCGACAATCACGATCGCAGCGTCCGCCGCCTTGGCTGCCGCCACCGCCGCGTCGAACGACGGCTGCGGCTCGCGCACGCCGAAGCTCAGATTCTCGTAGGGCGTGCCGCCATTCGCATAGTCGACGCGGATCGGATAGCCGCGCCCCGCCTCCAGCTCGACCTGAACCGTCCGCCGCGGCACGGGGAAGCCGAGCACGTCGCGATTGTCGGGGACGATCTTGCTCGCCTTTTCCAGGATCACCTTGCCGTCGAGCGTGATGCGTGGCGTGCCGGTGCCGCGGATGCTGAACTCGTGGACCCCGCTGGTGCGCGGCCAGAACATGCCCTCCCAGCGAATCGCGGCATAGCCGGTGACCTTGGGCCCCGCGACATTGCCGCTGATCCAGCGCACGAAGCGCGTGACGCGCTCGGTTTTGGTCGGCGCACCGCTCGCGTCCTCGGTCATGTAATAGCTCGCGGCCAGCCCGCTCTCGCCGCGCCGGGCGCCCGGGGTGAACAATTTCGGATCGGCCGCGGGCGGCGTCTCCTCATTGTCGACGCCCTTCTCGTAAATGATCCGCACACCGGGCAGCGCGGCGCGCAACGCATCGAGCGGAGTCTGGGTCTCGAACGGCGCGACGTTCGAGCTGCCGCCGCCCTGGATGCGCACGACATCGGCATTGGGCCCGATCACCGCGAGCGAACGGATCGCCGGGTCGAGCGGCAGTACGCCCTCGTTCTTGAGAAGCACCATCGCCTCCGCCGCCGCCTTGCGCGCGACATCGGCCTGGCGCAGCTGCTGGGTGGCCGCCGGGCGCGAGGTGCCGCGCTCGATCACGCCGCTGCGCACGATCAGCCGGACCATGCGCCGGGCATTGTCGTCGATCTGCGCCCGGCTCACCTCGCCCGCCGCGACCGCCGCCTTGAGCTTGTCGCCGAAATGCTTGGGCGGCCCCGGCATCTCGAGATCGAGCCCGGAATTGGCCGCCGGCGCGGTCGAATGGGTGGCGCCCCAGTCGGACACGACGAAGCCCTTATAGCCCCATTCCGTCTTGAGCAGGTCAGTCAGCAGCCAGCGATTCTCGGCCGCGTAGGTGCCGTTGATCTTGTTGTACGAGGCCATCACCGACCAGGGATCGGCCTCGCGCACCACCGCCTCGAATGCGGGCAAGTAAATCTCGCGCAGCGTCCGCTGGTCGACGACCGAGTCGACCACGAAGCGGTAGCTCTCCTGGTTGTTCGCCGCGAAATGCTTGATCGAGACGCCGATGCCCTCGCCCTGCGCGCCGCGGACATAGCCGAGCGCGAGTTGCGCGGTGAGCCACGGGTCCTCCGAATAGGTTTCGAAGTTCCGCCCCCAGCGCGGCGTCCTCACGATGTTGACGGTCGGCGCGAGCAGCACGTCGGCGCCGTGCGCCTTGGCCTCGCGCGCGATCGCTGCACCGACTTGCGCGACGAGTTCGGGATTCCAGCTCGCCGCGAGTGCGACGCCGACCGGAAAGACCGTCGCAGGCTTGCTGTCCGGCGAGCGCACGCCGGTCGGCCCATCGGTCATCTTGACCGCCGGGATCCGGAGGCGCGGAATCGGGTTGAGCGCCATCGAGGACTCCCCCGCCAGGAGCAGGATCTTCTCGTCGAGCGTCAGCCGCGCCATCAGGTCGTCGACGCGCGCCTCGATCGGCGCCTTCGCGTCGCGATAGACCGGCGCCGACTCCTGCGATCCGGCGGGGGCCGCCATGGCGAAGATCGACGCGACTGCCGCAACCTGCCTCAATCTCATTTGATCGCGGCCAGGCTGGTCGCGGTCTTGGCGAGCAGCTCGTCGGTGAGCTTGCCGTCCGAATAAGGCTGGAGCTGCTTGAGGCTAAGGCCCTTGATCATCTCGAGCTGCGGGAGCTGCGTGAGGCCGGGCAAGTCCTTGTCGAGCACCGTCTTGGCCGCGTCGTTCGCGAGCAGCTCGCCGATCGGGGTGTCGAGGTTGTACTTTGCCGCGGGCTTGGCCGGTTCCGCCGGCGCAGCAGGCGCAGGCGCGGTCTGCGCAATGGCGGTAGCTGGCACGAGCAACGCCGCCCCGAGCATGAGGGGAAGTTTCATCACTAACTCTCCTTGGTTTCAGCGGATTGGCTGCCGAGCTCGGCGATCATCGCCTGCCGGATCAGATATTTCTGGACCTTGCCGGTCACCGTGGTCGGGAAACTGTCGACGATGCGGACGTAGCGCGGCACCTTGAAGTGCGCGATCTGCTCGCGGCAAAAGGCGCGGATCGCCTCCGCGTCTGCTTCGGCCCCGGCACGCAGCCGGACCCAGGCGCAGACCTCCTCGCCCATCCGTTCGTCGGGCACGCCGACCACCGCGACATCCTCGACCGCTGGGTGGCGGTAGAGAAACTCCTCGATCTCGCGCGGATAGATGTTCTCGCCGCCGCGGATCACCATGTCCTTGAGGCGGCCGACGATGTTGGCGTAGCCGCCTTCGTCGATCACCGCGAGGTCGCCGCTGTGCATCCAGCCCTCGGTGTCGATCGCCTCGGCGGTGCGCTCGGGCTCGTTCCAATAGCCGTGCATCACCGAATAGCCGCGCGTGCACAGCTCGCCGGGCTGGCCGACCGGAACGATCGCGCCCTCGCCGTCGATCAGCTTGCATTCGAGATGCGGCTGCACCCGGCCGATCGATCCGGTGCGGCGGTCGAGCGGGTCGTCGAGCCCGGTCTGGAAGCTCACCGGGCTGGTCTCGGTCATGCCATAGGCGATCGTCACGTCGCGCATGTGCAGCCGCTCGATCACCTCGCGCATTAGCGGTTCGGGACAGATCGCGCCGGCCATGCAGCCGGTGCGCAGCGAGGCGAGGTCGAGGCTGTCGACCACCGGATGCGCGAGCATCGCGATGAACATCGTCGGCACGCCGTAGAGCGCGGTGCAGCGCTCGCTCGCCACCGCGCGCAACGCCGCCTCGGGCTCGAAGCCGGGGGCGGGATAGACCATCGCAGCGCCGTGGGTGAGACTGGCGAGATTGCCCATCACCATGCCGAAGCAATGATAGAGCGGCACCGGGATGCAGATGCGATCGTCCGCGGTCAGGCCCATGCCGCGACCGACGAAATAGCCGTTGTTGAGGATGTTGCGATGGCTCAGCGTCGCGCCCTTGGGCAAGCCGGTGGTGCCGCTGGTGAACTGGATGTTGATCGGGTCGCCGGGGTGGAGGTGCTCGGGCAGGCTGGCGCGTCCCTCGACCTCGGCGAAGGGTATCCAGCCCGGCCGCGCCGCCTCGCCGATCAGGATGCGTGCGCGCAGCGCCGGCAGACGCTCGGGACCCAGCGCCTCGATCATCTCGGCATAGGCGCTGGTCTTGAAGCGCTCGGCCGCGACCAATGCTGCGAGGCCGACCTTGTTGATCGTATATTCGACCTCGGACAGGCGATAGGCGGGGTTGATCGTCACCAGGATCAGCCCGGCACGCGCGGCGGCGAACTGAGTCAGCGCCCATTCGGCGCAATTGGGCGACCAGATGCCGATCCGCTCCCCCGGCTTGAGCCCGAGCGTCAGCAACCCCGCGGCAAGCGCATCGGCGCGCGCGAGCAGCTCGGCGAAGCTCCAACGGATATCCTGCGCGACCGAGACCAGCGCGTCGCGCTCGCTCCATTGCTCAGCCGCGCGCACCAACGCCTCGCCGATCGTGTGCTCGAGCAGCGGCGGCGCATCGGCTCCACGCACATGGCTGAGCCCGGGCGTGACGAAGCTCATGTGCCGGGCGCCGCGCAGGTGAAGCTCGCAGCCTCGTCGGTCGGGCCCTTGCCGTCCCAGCGCGCGACCTTCGGCCACGCGCAGAGCGGGCGCGTCCGCTGCGCCTTGGCGGGGAAGCCGAGATAGCCGAACATATCGTTGTCGAACTTGGTCGCGACGATCCGCTCGGGTGCGGGTCCGCCTTGGTGCCAGGCATCGAGCGTGCCGAGCGCATCGAACACGTTCGGCCCTGGGCCGGCGAGGCAGTGCGACATGCCCGGCGCCATGAACAGCCGGGTCCGCGCGCGCGCCTGCGGGTTCGCGGCGAGCACGCGCGCGTAATAGCCGATCGTGTTCTCCGGCGGGATCGCGGCGTCCTGCCAGCCATGGTACATCAGCAACCTGCCGCCGCGGCGGAAGAAGGCGCCGAGGTCAGGATCGTCGGCGTCGAGCTCCTTGCCGACCCGCGCCTTGGCCAGTGCGTAGTCGCGCGCGAGATCGAAACGCGAGGCCGGCCATTCGGGATCCCCGTGCACGAAGTAGCGGAAGAACTCGGTCGAGAATTTCGCATGCTGCGAGTCCGCGGCGGTCAGCCACATCGCCCAAGTCCCCTCGCCAGCCTCCGCGCCGGGCGCGAAGCCAGGGTAGAAGGACGTGCCGTCCGGCGCCTTCGGACCCTGATAGAGATGGCGCGCGGCGGCGACTTGCGCGGCGCTCAGGCAGTCGGTGCCCTCGCCCGCCTTGCATTGCAGCTCGGCCGGATCGAAGCGGCACTGGCGCGGGTTCTCGATCACGCCGTCGGCCACCCCGTCGAGCTTGTCGCATCTGGCGAGCGAGGCGGTCTGGAGCAGCTTGAGCTGGGCAGCCCCGAGCGCGGCGCCGGGCCGCGACAGCGCCTGCGCGTTGCTCGCAAAAGCGCTGGCCATGCGCGTCCACGGGATGGCGGGAGCGCCGGCGATGATCGCGTCGTAATCGTCGGGGAAGCGCTGCGCCTCGATCAGCGCCTGACGTCCGCCGTCGGAGCAGCCATGGAAATAGCTCGCGGCAAGCGGCGCCGCATAATAGGCGGCGATCACCTGCTTCGCCGCCTGGGCCGCGAGATGGTTCGCGCGCCAGCCATAGTCCCTGATCTTCTCCGGCGCGCCCAGCGCCCAGCTGGCATCGACATCGCTCTTGCCGAAATGGCCCATGTCGCTGCCGACCGACGCATAGCCCCGGGCGACCGCGCCGCGCATCAGCAGCGCCGGGATGCCGAGATTGGCGCCGAACCCGCCATTGCCCGCCCCCATCAGCTTGCCGTTCCACGCCGCGCGCTCGGGCAGCCACACCTCGACCCTGATCGAGGAGCCGGGGACCGGGGCCAGCACCGCCTGCACGCGGCAGAAGGGCGCGGCGGCGGGAAGGCCGGGCATGCCGGGCCCGGTGTCGACCGTCGCGCCGGTCGTTAGCGAGGTTGCTGCCTCGACCTTGCCGTTGGCGAGCGCGCGGCCGGTGAGCGCGGCGCAGCTTCCGGCCGCGGGAGCCGGAGCGGTGGTCTGGGCGGTGGCGGAGCCCGCGACGAACGCGGCGGCACCAATAATCGCGAAACGCAGGCCGTTCATTTCCGCAGCACTCCCAGCGAATTCATCCATGTCTGCATGCGCTCGGTCCACGCATCGCTCGGCTTGTCCTGGCGCTTCATGCCGAAGCCGTGGCCGCCCTTGGCGAACGTCACGAACTCCGACCGCGCCCCGCTCACGCGCCAGGCGGCGTCGAGCCGGGCGCTGTCGCCGCGCGCGAGCTTGTCATCGTCGGCGACTGCGACGAACAGCGGCGGCGCGTTCGGGGGCGCCGCGATCGGATCGGGGAGCAGGCCGGGATAGATCGTCGCGGCGAAGTCGGGCCGGCTGTCGGCGTGGTTCGCCAGCGTCGTCCAGACGGTGACCGCGCCGCCGGCCGAAAAACCCATCATGCCGATCCGGTCCGGCCTCACGCCATAGCGCGCGGCATTGGTGCGGACATGCCGCACCGCCTGCTCGCCATCGGCGGTCGCGAGCGGCCGCAGCGGTTCGACCGCTTCGGCCAGCTTGGGCAGGTTGGTCATGTAGCGCAGCATCACGAACGGCAGGTCGCCGCCCGACTTGAGCAGGCGATAGCGCAGCACGAAGGCGGTGATCCCCATGCCATTGAGCCAACGCGCCACCTCGGCGCCCTCATTCTCGATCGAGAGCATATGGAAGGCGCCGCCCGGGGCGACGATCACCGCGGTGCCGTTCGCCTTGGCGGGATCGGGGCGGTAGACGGTGAGCGTCGCGTCCTCGACATTGCGCACGATCGTGCCGAACGGCGCGCGGTCCTCCAGCACGCCGGGCGAGGCCGCGGGCTGGCCGGGCCAGAGGCGGACGACCTCTTCCGCGGCGGCCGGCGGCGCGCCGGGCAGGGCGATCAGCGCGGCCATGGCGGCGAACAGGGCGATGAGGCGCATCGTCATCTCCTTCATTGCGAATCCTGCGCCGCGGCGATGGCGGCAATCGGCGGCGTGGCGGCGGGCGCCATGGCCGTCCGGTCGATGCCGATCGCGAGCAGCTCGGGCTTGGCAGGGTCGAGCCTGCTCCACCTCGGAACCCCCTTGCCGTTGGGATCGCCGGTGCGGGCGAAGTCGGTCCAGTAAGTCATCATCCGCTCCGCCGCGGCGCGATCGGCGGGCGTCGCATCCGCGGGCAGGTTGCCGAACTGGAAGGCGACGTCGCTGGCGTGGCCCGCGCCCTTGCCCGGCTCGCGCTTGGCTTCCGCAACATAGCCGAAGCGATAGAGCCAGGTCCGCGCCCCGCTTCGCGCGTGGCGTTGCGCAAGCGCCAGTGCGGGCTCGCCGAAGATCATGTCGCCGGGCAGATAGCGCGCGGCCCGTTCGGGCGCCCCATAGGTTGCCTTGACCGCACCTGCCTTCCCCCCGAGCTGCGCGAGCAGAGGGCCGTTGACCATCGGCAGGAAGGGCGCGGGGATGAAGCCGAGCTCGTCGTCGTTGCTGCCGACGATGAAAGGGATACGCACTTGCCCGCCAGCGGCGAAGATCGTGTCGGTGTGGCCGGGGACGAGTCCGCCGTCGGTGACTGGCCCGGCATAGATCGCGTCCTCCTTGTTGAGGATCGTGATTCCGCCGCGCACCGTATCAGCCGGAAGCGCGCGCAATGCCGCCAGGTCCGCCGCGCCCGCCTTGGTTGCGAAGGCGATGCCTTTGGCCCTGGCCTCGGCCGGCGTGGGCCAGCGGTCGCGTCCGCCGCCCGATGCCGCGATCCCCTTGGCGAACAGGCCGCGTGCAGCGGGCGAGGTCATTAGCCGCGCGACCGATTGTCCACCCGCGCTTTCCCCGAACAGCGTGACGTTGGCGGGATCGCCGCCGAACGCGGCGATGTTGCGCTTGACCCATTGCAATGCGGCGATCTGGTCCAGCAGGCCCCAATTGCCGCCCTCGCCCAGCGCAGGATGCGCGAAGAAGCCGAAGCGGCCGAGCCGGTAGTTGAAGGTCACCACCACCACGCCACGCTTGGCGAGCTGCGTACCGTCGGTCGTGTCGAGCGCGCCCGACCCCGCGACGAACCCGCCGCCATGGATCCACACCATCACCGGGAGCTTGGCGCTCGCGGCGGGTTTCGGCGTCCAGACGTTGAGGAACAGGCAATTCTCGGCCATCGGCGCGCCGCGGCTGACATCTCCCGGGATCGGGTTCTGCACGCAATCCGCGCCGAAGCGCGTGGCGTCGCGCGGCTCGTTCCAGGAAGTCGCCGGCGCCGGCGCGGCCCAACGCCGGACGCCGACTGGCGGCGCGGCGAAGGGAATGCCCTTGAACGAAGCGACGCCGTCCGAGGTGACTCCGTTCAGCGCGCCGCTGTCGATGCGCACCTGCTGCGCGGCGGCGGGCGCCGCTGCCAGCAGGGCGAGGACGAACAGCCGGATCATGCGCCACCTCCCGCACGGAACTCGAAGGCGCCGGGACCAGTGCGATAGACCGCATAGCCCCGCTCACGCCGCAGCAGCTCGGCACCGGCCGGCGCGGCGATCGCGCCGAAGCGCTCCGGTACCCAGACCTCGCCGCCGGTGTTGGCCGGGATCTCGGCGGTAAGCGTCAGGCGGGCCTGAGCGACCCGCCAGCGCGAGGCGGCGTGGCCGTGGATCGTCTCCATCACCGCCTCGGCCGAGGCGAGGCCGGCGGGAATCGCGGGCTTGACGAGCACCGTCTTGTAGCCCGGCGCACCCGGCCGCAGCCCCGCGAGGCGCTGGCGCATCCAGTCGGCGATCGACGCGAAATAATGATGGTCGCGCGAGCGGCTTTCGAGGCTCCAGCTTTCGAACATCGTCGAATGGCCGTTGGCGATCCACCAGCCCCAGCCCGGCTCCTCGGTGCGCATCGCGACGCGATAGGCGAGGTCGGCGTGGCCGTAATCGCTCAATATCTCGAGCAGATGGCGCGTGCCGTAGACGCCGGTGCGCAGACCCTGCTTCGCGACATCGCGCGCGATCGCGTCGGCGACGCTTTGCTCGCGGCCGGCGGGCGCCATGCCGAAGGCGAGCGGCAAGACATTCTGGACCTGTGCCGGCGGCCCCGCGACGCCCTTGGCGTCGACCGTGCGGTACCAGCCGTTCGCCTCGTCCCAGTAGCGCGCATTGTACGCCGCGCGGATCGCCTCAGCGAGTTGGCGATAGCGCGTCGCATCCTCCGCCTTGCCGATCACCGCCGACGATCGCGCGAGCAGGTCCGCTTCGTGGAAGAAATAGGCGGTGGTCACCGCATCGACCCCGCCGCCGCGCGCATTGAGGAAGTCGAGCGGCCCCGGCGGCATCCATTCGCTCAAGCCCGCCGCGCGGCGGAACTCGGGCGCCTTGATGAAGGTCGCGGTATAGTCGACCAGCCGGCGCTGCATGTCGTGGCTGCGCTCGAGGATACGGGTGTCGCCATAGGTGGCGTAGAGCTCCCATGGCAGGATCAGCGCCGCCGCATCCCATGGCGTGGTCGGGCCCCAGACGATGCTCCAGCCGGGCGTGTTCTCATAGCCGTAATAGGGCGTCGCGGGGACGATCTCGGGGAGCTCGCCGTTCGGCGCCTGTGCGTCGCGGAAGTCGGCGAGCCACTTGGTCCACACGCGCGCGACGTCGAGACTGCGCGCTGCCGCGCCCGCCGAGGCCTGCGCGTCGCCGGTCCAGCCATTCTTCTCATAGGTCGGCGTGTCGGTGACGAAGCCGTGGAGGTTGTTGAGGATCGTGCCGGTCGCCGCCGCGTCGATCTTGCCGAGCAGCGGATCGGCGCTGGCGAAGCTGCCGGTGCGCGCGACATTGGAGTGGACGATGCGCGCCTTGAGCGCCGCGCCGGTCACCCCGCGCAGCTCGACATAGCGGAAGCCGCGATAGCCGAAGGCCGGCTCCCAGCGCTCGACGCCCTTGCCCGCCAGCGTGTAGCGGTCGGTCTGCAGCTGGGCGTGGATCAGGCCCGATACGGGGACGACGCGGCCGTCGGCGCCCAGCTTCTCGCTCGCCACCAGCGACACCGTCGCGCCGCGCGGGCCGCTGACCTCGAGCACCGGCCAGCCGGCGACGATCCGCCCGAAATCATGGACCCAGACGCCGGGCGCGGCTTCTTTCACCGACGCGGGGGCGATCATCTCGACCGGCTCGATCGGCTCGGCATTGGCGGCGGCGAGCTGGCCCGCAGGTCCCGCGACGATCGCGGCCGCGTGCCATCGCGCACGGAACCCCGCCCGATCCCAGCCCGACTGCAGCAGCCGCGCGTCATAGCGCTCGCCGCGATGCACCGAATCGCTCCGCGTCGGCCCGGACGCCGTCCGCCAGCTGCCATCGGTCGCGATCGTCTGGCGACTACCGTCGGCATAGTCGATCTCGAGCTGCGCCTTGAATGCCGGCTCGGCACGCCAGGGCGCGGCATGGAAATACCATTCGTCGGGATCGGCCAGCGCATACCAGCCGCGCCCCAGCTCAGCGCCGAGCACGTTCGCGCCCGGCCGCAGCAGCGCGGCGACGTCTTGCGTGTAGCTCAGCACGCGCTTGTCGTAGGCGGTGAAGCCGGCGCCGAGCGGCGATCCGACCTGCGTGCCGTTGAGCACGACGCGCGGCATCCCCGCGCCCGCATGATAGAGCCGGGCGCGGACGATCGGCTTGCGCGCCACGTCGAACGCGCGGCGGACCAGCGGCGCCGGCTTCTCGATCGGCAG
>NZ_JBCNMA010000030.1:0-33644 GCF_039595165.1 Sphingomonas sp. | reverse complement strand
GGTACGGGTCGTCGAACAGGCCGATGGTTTCCTCGCTCGGGGAGCACCCAGCCGCGCGCCGCGTAGAGATCGGGCGCTTCGGGGAAATGGCGCGCGATCACCGCGGCGGCATCCTGCTTGAGCTCGGCCGCGTCGGTGCGCGCGAAGGGCGTGGGCGCTGAGACGAGGTAGGTGCCGAATCCGATGCCAGGCGCCTTCTCGAGCGCCGCGAGGTGAGCGCGCGCGGCGTCCTCGACGGTCAGGCGGCGGTTGAGGAACTCGTTGGCCTTGAGGTTCACCCCCGGCGGGTGGCTGTGCGTGTCGTCGTCCTCGGGGAAGAAGCGGCCAGTGCGCAGGACGATGCCGCTCAGGCCATGCTCGGCATGGAACAGGCGGCAGAGCTGCTCGGCGGCGTATTTGGTGGCGCCGTAGATGTTGCGCGGCTCGATCGGCCCCGAATCCTCGTCGAGCCATACCGCGGCGTCGCCCGCCTCGTCGCGGATCGCCTGGCTGATCATCAGCGAGGTGGTCGAGGTGAACACGAAACGGTCGTGCCCGGCGCGCGCCGCGGCCTCGAGCAGGTTGAGCGTGCCCGTGACGTTGACGTCGACGAAGGCCTGCTTGGGATAGCGGGCGATGTCGGGCTTGTGCAACGCGCCGCCGTGGATGACGGCCTCGATGCCGTGCTCGCCGAACACGCGCGCGATCAGCTCGGCATCGGCAACGGTGCCGATCACGCCGGTGTCGGCGCCCGGTGCGACATCGAGGCCGGTGACGATATGGCCGGCGTCACGCAGCAAGGGCGCGAGATAGCGGCCGAGCCAGCCGGAGGAGCCTGTCAGAAGGATACGCATGGCGGCGCGACTAGCGCGTCCCGGCGCAAGGCGAAAGTGCCAGAGGGCCTGTAAGCCGGGTTCTGTCCACGCGGCCCTTTCGCGCGCGATGGGCGGCCATTCCTCTAGGCCGGCACTTGCGTGCAGGCTCAAGCAATCAACCCGGGCCGCGAGGCGGAACTCCCCATGTGCGGCCCCTATTCGATCTTGCTCCCGGTGGGGTTTGCCGTGCCGCTTCCGTTGCCGGTCGCGCGGTGCGCTCTTGCCGCACCCTTTCACCCTTGCCCTCAGTCCGAAGACCAGCGGGCGGTCTGCTCTCTGTGGCACTTTCCCTGACCCCGGCCGAAGCCGGAACCGCCGGGCGTTACCCGGCACCGTGTTCCCGTGGAGCCCGGACTTTCCTCCCCCGTGCAAGCACGGCGGCGGCCGCCCGGCCCTCTGGCGCGGCCGAGATAGGGGGAAAATGGCCGGGGTGCAAATCGGGCGCCGCACCGGTCGTGCGTTCCTGGAAGAAGAAGGAAGATGTTCACGCGAAGGCGCGAAGACGCGAAGAGGTGGCACTGCCGCGTCAGCGGCTTTCATTTTCCCGCTCGTTCCGCTTGGCGCAACGTTGGCGAATTCGGGCGCTTCGCGCTGGGTGCAACCTCTTCGCGTCTTCGCGCCTTCGTGTGAACACCCCTTCTACTTCCCCTTGATCCGCGCCGGCAGGCGATAGCGGGCGTCGTCGATCGCGACCTCGATCGCGTCCTTGTCGATCACCGAGACGGTCGCCTGGCGCGCGCCGTCGGCGGCAACCACCCCACGGCCGTCAGTGGTGACGCGCAGGCGGTGGAAACCGCCATCGGGCTGGTGGATCGTCAGGATCAGCCCGTCCTGGGTGCGCGCGCGGTCGATCGTGCAGTTGGTGGTGAATTGCTGCGCGTCGCCGATCGCACAGGGGATGCGCCCCTCCGCTTCGGCACGCGCCAGTTCGGACTTGGCGCGCTGGGCGCGCTCGGCGTCGGTCTCGACCTTGCTTCCGCAGGCGGCGAGCGACAGCAACGCCGCCCCCCCCAGGACTTCAGATATCCGCGTAGACATGTTTCTCGGACTTGGCCCCCGGATGCGTCACCGCACCCTTATAGGCCGGCCCGACATTCTGCGCATAGCGCCAGAGTGCCCCGGATTGATACGCATTCTCGCGCGGTTGCCAGCGCGCGCGGCGCTCGGCGAGCACGTCCTCGGCGACGTCGAGGTCGATCGTCCCCGCCTCGGCATCGATGCGGACGATGTCGCCGTCCTCGACCAGCGCGATCGGCCCGCCCTCGGCCGCCTCGGGCCCGACATGGCCGATGCAGAAGCCGCGCGTCGCGCCGGAGAAGCGCCCGTCGGTGATCAGCGCGACCTTCTCGCCCATGCCGAGGCCATAGAGCGCCGCGGTCGTCGACAGCATCTCGCGCATGCCGGGGCCGCCCTTCGGTCCCTCGTAGCGAATGATGACGACTTCGCCCTCCCGGATCTCGCGCTTCTCGACCGCCTCGAACGCTTCCTCCTCGCAGTCGAAGCAGCGCGCCGGCCCCTCGAACTGCAGGCGATGCATGCCCGCGACCTTCACGATCGCGCCGTTGGGCGCCAGGCTGCCGCGCAGCCCGACCACGCCGCCGGTGGGGGTGAGCGGCGCCTTGACGTCGTAGATCACCTTCTGGTCGGGGTTCCACGTCACCTGGTCGATATTCTCGCCCAGCGTCCTGCCGGTCACCGTCAGGCAGTTGCCGTCGAGCAAATCGTTGGCGAGCAGCGTCTTCATCAGCATGTAGACACCGCCCGCCTCGTACATGTCCTTGGCGACATACTTACCACCAGGTTTCAAGTCGGCGATGTAAGGCGTTGATTTGAATATCTCCGCGACGTCGAACAAGTCGAAGTCGATCCCCGCCTCGCTGGCCATTGCGGGCAAGTGCAGCGCGCCGTTGGTCGACCCCCCGGTCGCCGCGACGATGCGCGCGGCGTTGATGAAGGCTTCACGGGTGCAGATGTCGCGCGGGCGGATGTTGCGCTCGAGCAGCTCCATCACCTGATAGCCCGCGGCGACCGCGATCTGCTCGCGGCTGGTATAAGGCGCGGGGACCATGTTGCTGTTGGGCAGCGAAAGCCCGATCGCCTCGCCGACGCAGGCCATGGTGTTCGCGGTATATTGCCCGCCGCATGCGCCATGGCCGGGGCATGCGACCTTCTCGAGCGCATGGACCTCGCTGATCGGGCAGGTGCCGGCGGCGAACTTGCCGACCACCTCGAACACGTCGACCACGGTGACGTCGCGGTCCTGGTAGCGGCCGGGCAGGATCGATCCGCCATAGACGAAGATCGACGGGATATTGAGGCGGAGCATCGCCATCATCATGCCCGGCAGCGACTTGTCGCAGCCGGCGAAGCCGACCAGCGCGTCGTAGCAATGGCCGCGCACCGACAGCTCGACCGAATCCGCGATCACCTCGCGGCTGACGAGCGAGGACTTCATCCCCTGATGGCCCATGGCGATGCCGTCGGTGACGGTGATGGTGTTGAAGCGGCGCGGCATGCCGCCATTGTCGATCACGCCCTTGCGCGCGGCATCGGCCTGCGCGTCGAGCGTGGTGTTGCACGGCGCGCTGTCATTGCCCGCGCTGGCGAGCGCGACGAAGGGCTTGGCGATGTCCTCTTCGGGAATCCCCATGGCGTAGTAATAGCTGCGGTGCGGGGCGCGCTCGGGGCCGACGGAGACGTGGCGCGAGGGCAGGCGGGACTTGTCGAAACGATTGGTCATGGCGCGAACGCCTATGTCGCCCGGGACCCCGTTCGCGCAAGAGAGTTGCGCACGTCTTTTACTATTCCCGCCAATAGCTGCGCCCAATGCGTCACCCCCGCCGGGTCGGCGATGAGGTCGTTGCGAATCTCGATGCCGAGATAGGGGATGCCGTTGCCCTCGGCATGGCGGTTCATGGTCGCGTTGAGCAGGCGGCCCGAATAGGGCTCGTTGTCGCCGGTGACGACGCCTGCGGCCTCCAACAGGGCAATGCCGATCCGCGCCGCCCGCGCGTCACGGTTGTAGAGGATGCCGATCTCCCACGGGCGTGCCGGGCCATCATGCTGCTCGAGTCGCGGCGTGAAGCTGTGGACCGAGACGAGCAGCTTGGGGCGGCGGGCGCGAATCGTGTCGGCGATCGTGCGGTGATAGGGGGCATGGAAGCGGGCGATGCGGGCGGCGCGATCGGCGGTGCCGTTGCCGGGGATGGCATGGCCGTCGCTGATATGCGGGATCAGCCCGGCGCTGTCGGGCTCGCGGTTGAGATCGATCACCAGGCGCGAGACGGTGGCGAGGATCGCGGGCGCGCCGAGCTGCGCGGCGAGCGCCTCGCTCACCGCGCCGGCGCCGATGTCGATCGCGATATGCCTGGTCAGCAGTGCCGGCGCGATGCCGAGCTCGATGTCGGCAGGCACCGCGTTGGAGGCGTGATCGCAGAGGATCAGCAGGTCGGCGGCGCCGTCGATCACATGCGCAGCGCTCATCTTTTCCCCTCCAGAAAGTCGCCGAGGCGGTCGCGGAACGCGTCCGAACCGAAGGCGTCGTCGAATAGCTGCACGTGTCCGGCGCCGGCAGGATCCCGGAGTGCCGCCTTCAGCGCATGGACCGCCCACGGGACGTTGGCGGCGATGGCGTTGGCGAGCTCGTGCGCCATCGGCTGGGCGTGCGCGACGCGGCGATGCGCGAGACCGATACGTGCCGCCTCGTCGGCATCGATGCGCGCGCCGGTGAACAGCATCAGCGCTGCCTGCCCCTCGCCCACCCGCGACTTGAGCCGGGCCACGTCGCTCGCGGGATAGGTCAGGCCGAGCTTGGCCGGGGTCGTGGCGAACACCGCCTCGTCGCCCGCGACGACGATGTCGCACGCCAGCGTCAGCGCGACCGCGGCGCCGAAGCAGCCGCCGTCGATCGCGGCGATCAGCGGCATCGGCAACGCCGCGACGGCTTCGATCGCGGCCGCCATCGCCTCGCGGAAGCGGATGCGCAGGGCCGGTTGCTCGACCAGCTCGCGGAATTCGGCGAGATCGGCGCCGGCCGAGAAGACGCCCGGCATCGCCGAGCGCAGGATCACCGCGCGGGCATCCGAAGCCGCGATAGCGCGCGCGGCCTCGGCGAGCGCCTCCCAGCCGGCGATCGGGATCGCGTTGCGCGCGCCGCCTCGGTCGAGGGTGAGGATCGCGAGATGATCATGGAGTTGCCAGCCGATCATTGCCGAGCTCGCCGGCGAGGATAGCGCCCGCCCGCCGAAGCGAGCGGGGGCCATCCACGGACGTTTCGCTCCCGGCGCCTGGCCCGCGAAGCGGAACCAGCAAGTCTCGAGCCAATTGGGCTCGCCCAGCGCAAGCCGGGCCGCTGCCTGACGGTCGGTGCTGAAATGGGACAAACAACTGTCACGACAGCACCGTTTCGAGACACCACCAGCCGGGTTGCGCCGCCCGCACCGCACTCGCGGCCGACGCACGCGCCTCGAGATCATCGAACAGCGCGAAGCAGGTCGCGCCCGATCCCGACATGCGCGCGAGCGTCACGCCCGGCTGCGCGCGGAGCAGCGCCAGCGCGTCGCCGATCACGGGGGCGATCGCCAGTGCGGGCGGCTCGAGGTCGTTGCGCCCCGCTCGCGCGATCGCCAGCGCTTCGCCCTCGCCCAGCGCGCCGCGATCCGCGCCGTCCCAGCGGCGGAACACCTCGGCGGTCGAGACTGCCACGCCGGGATTGACCAGCAGCACCGGCGTGCCGGGCGCCCCGGCGACGGAAACGAGTTGCTCGCCGCGCCCGCTACCGCGCGCGGTGCGGCTGTAGAGGCAGGCGGGCACATCCGAGCCCAGCGCATCGGCGCAATCGAACAGCCGCGGATCGTCGAGCGCGACGCCGTGATGGCGCGCGAGCAGCCGCAGCGTCGCACCGGCATCGGCCGAACCCCCGCCGAGGCCCGAGGCGACCGGCAGCCGCTTGGTCAGCGTGATACGGCCCGGCACGGGCAGACCGAACGTCTCCGCGAAGCGTGCGGCGGCGCGGGTGACGAGATTGTCGCCCTCGCCAAGCAGCGCCGCGGCGAAGGGGCCGTTGACCGCGAACCCCTGCCCTTCGCCCAGCGCCACCGTGTCGCCGTCCGCGACGAAGGCGAACAGCGTCTCGAGCTCGTGATAGCCGTCGTCGCGCCGCCGCCGCACATGCAGCGCGAGGTTGAGCTTGGCCGGCGCTGGCTCGGTCGGAGTCAGTTTGCCGCGGTCCGCTGGCCGATGCCGTCGGCGAGCTTGGCCGACAGCCGCGTCTTCTGCTCGCCCTCCGCATAGAGCGCGGCGGCGCGCCAGGCGTAGCGCGCCTCGTAGCGCCGTCCGGTCCGCCAATAAGCGTCGCCGAGATGCTCGTTGATCGTCGCGCTGCCCGGCTCGTTCTGCGCAGCCTTTTCGAGCAGCGGCAGCGCCTTGGCGATGTCGCCCTGGCGGAAATAGGCCCAGCCGAGCGAATCGGTGATCGCCGCATCGTCGGGCCGCAGCTTGCTCGCGCGTTCGAGCAGCGCGGTCGCCTCGGCGAGGTTCACGCCGCGCTCGATCTGCGCATAGCCGAGATAGTTGAGCGCGACCGCCTGCTCGGGCGCAAGTTCGACCGCCTTGCGCAGGTGCGGCAGGGCCTCGTCCCACCGCCCCGCACGCTCGAGCGCGCCGCCGAGCTGAAGGTGCTGGATCCAGGTCGCATTGCCGCCCGACTGGGCGAGCGCGCGGGCATAGACCTCGGCCGCCTCGGCCTCGCGCCCCTGCCCGGAGAGCAGGTCGGCGTAGCGCTGCAGATCGGCCAGACCGGCCCCCGACTCCCTGGCGAGCGTCGCGGCGAGCGCGAGCGCGCCGGCATCGTCGCCCTGCTTGTCGCGCAGCCCCACGCGCTCGGTCAGCGCGGCGGGATAGAAGGGGCTGTTCTTCTTGACGGCGTCGAGCGCGGCCTGCGCCCGCTCATAGGCCTGCTCGCCCGCCAGCGCGTCGGCGAGCAGCAGCCGCGCGCGATCGTCGCCGGGATCGAGCATCAGCGCCGACCGGGTGAGCAGGATCGACAAGGTCTGAGTCTCCTGCCCGGCGAGGTCGGAGGCGAGCCGGGTGAAGGCGCGGCTGGCGCCGAACGCCGCGCCGGGCTTGGGCCCCTTCTTCAAGCGCGCGCGCAGCCCCGAAAGCGCGGGATCGTCGCCGGCGAGCAGCGACAGTGCGGTATCGCGCCGGCCCTTCGCCGCA
The DNA here is from genome assembly GCF_039595165.1 of Sphingomonas sp. GTDB lineage: Bacteria > Pseudomonadota > Alphaproteobacteria > Sphingomonadales > Sphingomonadaceae > Sphingomonas. Next base: position 26,571 of record NZ_JBCNMA010000030.1, on the reverse strand, counting down.
AGCAGGGTCGCCGCGTTCCAGCGCAGGTCGATGCTCCCCGGATCGGCGCCGACCGCCGCGCGCAGCGCCGCGACGCCGTCCTCGATCCGGTCCGAGGCGATCAGCAGAAGTGCCCGATGCTCGGCGGTGTAGCGGCGGCTGAGCCCGCTCTCGCCGGCCTGGTCGAGGATCGCGAAAGGATCGCCGCCGCGCTCATAGGCGAGCCAGGCACGCAGCACCGGAGCGATGAAATCGAGCGGGCCCGCGCCGATCCCGCCCAGCGCGTCGTCGGCCGCCTCCGGCTTGCGCGTACGCAGCGCCTCGGCGAAGTCCAGGATCGCGACGTCGGCGGGCGCGACGCCCGAGCGCTTGAGCACCGCCGCGGCGCGTTGAGCGAGCGCGATGTCGCCGGCGGCCAGCGCGTTGCGATAGGCGCGGATCGCGACCACCTCGTCATCGGGGGCAGCCGTCATCACCGCGGCATAGCCCGCCGCCGCCACGCCCACCGCGCCGTCCTCGGCTGCGGCGCGCGCGCGGACATAGTCGCGCGCGTCGGCCCAGGCCGCACCCGGCATGGCGAGCGCGATCGCCGCGAGCGGAACGGTCAGGCGCCTACATGTTGGGATAATTCGGTCCTCCGCCGCCTTCGGGCACCACCCAGTTGATGTTCTGCGTGGGGTCCTTGATGTCGCACGTCTTGCAGTGGACGCAGTTCTGCGCGTTGATCACGAACTTCGGCGTCCCTTCCGCCTCGCCCACGATCTCGTAGACGCCCGCCGGGCAATAGCGCTGCGCGGGCTCGTCATAAAGGGGCAGATCGTATTCGACCGGAATATCCGGGTCCTTGAGCGTCAGGTGGATCGGCTGGTCCTCCTCGTGGTTGGTGTTCGACAGGAACACCGAGGAGAGCCGGTCGAAGGTCAGCACGCCGTCGGGCTTGGGATAGTCGATCGGCTTGACCAGGTCCTTGCGCCACAGGCTCTCGTGATCGGGCTTGTGGCCCATGGTGAAGGGCATCCTGACGCCCCAGCTCTCGAGGAACATGGTGACGTTGGCGAGGCCCGAGCCGACCAAGTCGCCGAACTTCTTCACCAGCGGCGCGACGTTGCGGACGATGCTCAATTCCTTGTACATCCAGCTGGCGCGGAACGCCTGCGTGTAGGCGGTGAGCTCGTCGCCCGAGCGCTCCGCCTGCACCGCCGCGAACGCCGCCTCGGCGGCGAGCATGCCGCTCTTCATCGCGGTGTGGGTGCCCTTGATCCGCGGCACGTTGAGGAAGCCCGCGCTGTCGCCGATCAGCACGCCGCCGGGGAAGGTCAGCTTGGGGATCGCCTGCAGCCCGCCGTCGCTGATCGCGCGCGCGCCATAGGAGACGCGCTTGCCGCCCTTCAGGATCTCGGCGATCGCCGGATGCGTCTTCCAGCGCTGCATCTCCTGGAACGGCGAGAGATAGGGATTGGTGTAGTTGAGCCAGGTGACGAAGCCCAGCGCCACCTGCCCATTGGCCTGGTGGTAGAGGAAGCCGCCGCCGTTCGAGCCCTGCGTCTCGTTGAGCGGCCAGCCCTGGGTGTGGATCACGCGGCCGGGCACGTGGTTCCCGGGATCGATGTCCCACAATTCCTTGACGCCGAGGCCGTAGATCTGCGGCTCGACGCCCTCGCACAGCCCGAACTGGCGCTGGAGCTGCTTGGACAGATGCCCGCGCACGCCCTCGCCGAAGAAGGTGTAGCGCGCGTGGAGCTCGAGCCCGGGCTGATAGTCGGGCTTGTGCGTGCCGTCGCGCGCGACGCCCATGTCGCCGGTGGCGACGCCCTTCACCGAGCCGTCCTCGTTGTACAGGATCTCGGCGGCGGCGAAGCCCGGGAAGATCTCCACCCCCAGCCCCTCGGCCTGCTCGGCGAGCCAGCGGCAGAGATTGCCGAGGCTGCCGGTATAGGTGCCCTCATTGTGCATGAAGCTCGGCACGATGAAGTGCGGGACGTTCCACTTGCCCTTTTTCGAGAGCAGCCAATGCTGGTTGTCGGTCACCGGCACCTGCGCCAGCGGACAGCCCTGCTCGCGCCACTCGGGCAGCAGCTCGTCGAGCGCCTTGGGATCGATCACCGCGCCCGACAGGATGTGCGCGCCGACCTCCGATCCCTTTTCGAGGATGCACACGCTGATCTCGCCGCCGGCCTCCGCGGCAAGCTGCTTCAACCGGATCGCCGCGGCAAGGCCGGCGGGCCCCGCGCCGACGATCACGACGTCATATGGCATCGACTCGCGTTCGCTCACTTTTCGTCTCCCCTGGCGGGCGCCTCTTCACGGGTCATCGCACGCGCGGCGCGTCCTGTCCCTCCCCCGATGACGGTAGATTGACGGTGGCGTCAAGGCATGACTCTGTGAAACGCATGGGCTTTGTGGGGGCTTCAGACTGGCGCGCCGAGGCAGCCAGCGCACTGGAATGGTGGCGCGACGCGGGCGTGGACATGCTCGTGGACGAGGCGCCGCGCGACTGGACCGCGCGCGAGGCGGCGCCTGCCGCTACGGCGCGCGCGGATCAGCCCGCGGCACTCGCCGAACCCGAGCCCGAAGCCCCCCTCCCCGCGACGCTCGAGGCGTTCATCGACTGGCGCTTCGGCAGCGGCGCGCCCGAGGCGAGCTGGGGCGAGCCGATCGTCGCACCGAGCGGGAATCCCGCCGCGCCGCTGATGGTGATCACCGACCTGCCCGAGTTCGAGGGCGACACGCCGGGCCTGCTCGGCGGCCCCGCGGGCCGGCTGTTCGACCGCATGCTCGCCGCGATCGGGCTCGACCGCGACTCCGTCTATTTCGCCCCGCTCTGCGCCGCGCGCCCGATCACCGGTCAGGTGCCGCGCGAGGCCGAGGCACGGCTCGGCGAACTGGCCCGGCACCACATCGCGCTCGCCGCGCCGCAGAGGCTGCTGCTGCTCGGCCAGACGGTGAGCCGTGCGGTTGTCGGGGCCGAAGCCGGGCTGCAGCGCGGTCGTTTACAAGCCGTTAACCAAGAAAATGGACAATCGCTCGTGGTCGCGACCTTCCATCCGCGGTTCTTGCTGACCAAGCCCGCGGCCAAGGCCGACGCCTGGAAAGACCTTCAGTTGCTTCTTGGGGGGCAAAAGTGAACCCGCGTACCCTGCTTGCCGCCACCGCCATCGCCCTGGCGCTTCCCACCGCAGCCCATGCCGCCGACGAAAAGGCGGCCGAGCGCTTCGAGAAGCGCGAGGGCAGCGACGGCGTCCCCGCCCAGCTCGAGCGCTCCGAACGCGAAGCCTATCGTTCGGTGTTCACCGCGATCCGCGAGCAGCGCTGGGCCGATGCGCAGCTCCGCCTCGACGCGATGCGCCCGGGCCTGCTCCACGCCACGGCGCGCGCGGAACTCTATCTCGCCAAGGGCTCGCCCCGCGTCGAGCTGCCGCAGCTGCTCACGCTGCTGAGCGAAGCGCCCGAGCTGCCCCAGGCCGAGCAGATCGCCCGCCTCGCCCGGACGCGCGGCGCGACCGAGCTGCCCGAGCTGCCCGTGGCGCAGCGCATGATCTGGTACGACGCGCCCCCGGCGCGCATCCGCCACCGCTCCACTCCGGCCGCCGACTCCGCGGCGATGCGGCTGGTGCTGGAGATGCAGCCGCTGATCAAGGCCGACGACGCGGTCAATGCCGAGACGCTGCTCGAATCGCGCGCCGCCGAGCTCGCGCCCGAGGTGCTGACCGAATGGCGCCAGCGTGTCGCCTGGATGTACTACACCACCGGCCGCGACGGCGATGCGCGCCGCGTCGCCGCCAAGGCGCAGACCGGCGTCGGCGAGTTCGCCGCAGTCGCCGACTGGGTTCAGGGCCTCGCGGCGTGGCGGCAAAAGGATTGCGCCGCGGCGCAGGCCGCGTTCACCTCGGTCGCGCAGCGCGCCGGGGATACCGAGAAGCGCACCGCCGGCCTCTACTGGGCCTCGCGCGCCGACATGGCGTGCGGCCGCCCCGACCTCGTCAGCGTTCGCCTCAAGAGCGCGGCGCAGCATGGCGAGACCTTCTACGGCCTGCTCGCACGCCAGGCGCTGGGCATGAAGGAAGTGCCGGTGCGCACCGAGAAGTTCGTCTCGGCCGACTGGAAGGCGATCGAGCGCCGCCCCAATGTCCGCGTCGCCGCTGCGCTGGTCGAGATCGGCGAGGACAATCTCGCCGCCGAGGCGATCAAGCAGCAGGCCAGGATCGGCGACGCGCGCGAGCATGCCGCGCTCACCCGCCTCGCCGGCCGCCTCGGGCTGCCCGCGATCCAGCTGTGGCTGACTCACAATTGCCCACCCGGCGCGCGCCCGGTCGAGGAAGCGCGCTACCCCGCGCCCGACTGGACCCCCGATGGCGGCTGGCGCATCGACAAGTCGCTGGTGTTCGCTCACACGCTCCAGGAATCGCGTTTCAATCGCACCGTGCAGAGCCCGGCCGGGGCCTTCGGCCTGATGCAGATCATGCCCGCCGCCGCGACCGACATCGCGCGCAAGCGAGGCTTCGTGATCGACCGCAGCAACCTCGCTCGCCCCTCGACCAACATGGAAGTGGGCCAGTCCTATATCGAGCAGTTGCGCGACCAGCCCTTCACCGGGGGGCTGCTGCCCAAGGTGATCGCCGCCTATAATGCCGGGCCGACCCCGGTGACCAACTGGAACTACCAGATCCGCGACAATGGCGACCCGCTGCTCTACATCGAGAGCATTCCCTATTGGGAGACGCGCGGCTACGTCATGACCGTGCTGCGCAACTATTGGATGTACGAGAAGAACGACGGCCGCGACAGCGCGAGCCGTGCGGCGATCGCGCAGGGGCTATGGCCCAAGGTGCCGGGCCGGGACGGCGGCGGCGCAGTGCGCATGCAGGCCTCGGCGGCGAGCGTGGCGAGCACCATCGGTGCCAATTGACCTTGAAGCCGCGTTCCGCCCGGTGCGGATCGCGGTGCTCACCGTCTCCGACACGCGCACGCACGCGAATGACAAGTCTGGGGATGCGCTGGTCGAGTTGTTGACCGCAGCCGGCCACGAACTCGCCGATCGTGCGATCGTGGCCGACGATCCCGAGCTCATCGTCGGCAAGCTCCACGCCTGGATCGACGACGAGTCGGTCGACTGCGTGATCACCACCGGCGGCACCGGCGTCACCGGCCGCGACGTCACGCCCGAGGCGCTGGAGCGGGTCGCCGACAAGATGATCCCCGGCTTCGGCGAGCTGTTCCGCTGGATGAGCTATGCCAAGATCGGCACTTCGACGATCCAGTCGCGCGCCACCGCCTGCGTCGCGCGCGGCACCTATGTCTTCGCGCTGCCCGGCTCGACCGGCGCGGTGCGCGACGGGTGGGACGGCATCCTCGCCCACCAGCTCGACAGCCGCCACAAGCCCTGCAATTTCGTCGAGCTGATGCCGCGCCTCACCGAGCGCTGATCACTTCGCCTCCGCCGCGTTCCACGCCGCGACCTTGGCCCGCACCTCGCCCAGTATCGCGTCCAGCGCGGCGCGGTCGTACACCTTGCCGTTCATCACGACCGCCCTGATCGCGCGCGTCGCGGCGATATCCTCGAGCGGGTTGCGATCGAGCAGCACCAGATCCGCCGCCATCCCCGGCCGGATCGCGCCATAGCGGTCGAGCTTGCCGAACCAGGCGGGCCCTGCCCGCGTCGCCGCCGCCAGGGCCTGCGCCGGGGTCAGTCCGTATTTCACGAGCACCGAGAGCTCGTCGTGCAGCCCGATGCCGGGATAGTTGAAGGAGTTGAGGAAGCCCGCATCGGTCCCGGCGATGATCGTCACGCCCGCCTGCTGCAGCATCGGCAGGATCGCCCCCATCCGGTCGATATGCGCGTGGCGCGCGGCGATCGCCGCGGCATCGGCGTGCGCCGCGCGCTCGACGCGCCAGTCATAGGTCTTGCGCAGCCCGGGCCCGATATAGGCGAGATAGGCGTCCTTCGAATGATCCTCGCGGTCGAGCCACGCGATGATGCGGCTGCCGTTGAGCGTCGGCGTCACGAACACACCCTTGGCCGCGAAATTCCTGTACGCCGCCATCGCCGTCGCCGGGTCGAACCCCGCCTGCAGCCGCCGGTTCGCCTCGACGCGATCGATCCGGCCCGCGGCAAAGTCCGCCGCGATCCGCGCCTCGTCCTTCACGCCGGCCTTGAACGCATAGTCGAGATGCTCGATCGAGCTGATCCCGGCATCGACCGCCTGCCCGACGGTCAGCGCCATCGGGATGTGCCCCGACGTGCGCATGCCCCGCGCCCTGGCCTGGCGCAGCGCATGGAGGAACAGCTCGGGCTTGAGCGTGCTGTCGGTGATCTTGACGAAATCGACCTTGTCGCGCTGCTGCAGCCGGTCCAGCGCTTGGTCGACATCGGCTTCACTCCCGGTTTCGATCGTGCCCTTCCACACCGGCGCCAGGCCTTCGATCTTGGCGCCGGAGGTGAGCAGGTGCGGCCCGAACAAGCTGCCGTTCGCGATCTCGCCTCGCCATGCCAGCACCTGATCAGGCAGATCGCCCGATGCGTCGCGGATCGTGGTGACGCCGTGCGCGACATAGAGCGGCAGCAGCGCCCTGTTCTCCTCGATCAGCGCCGGCCCGCCGCCGAAATGGACATGCATGTCCCACAACCCGGGGACCAGAAAGCGGCGGCGTCCGTCGATCGAGCGCGTCGCGCGCCACGCCCGCGCGATTCGCGCGTCGGGGCCGACCGCGACGATGTCCTTGCCGCGCAGCACCACCGCCTGCCCCGCGACCGGCCGCGCACGCTCGACGTCGATCACCGTGACGTTGCGGATCATCACGTCCGCACTCGCCTGCTTGCCCAGAGCGGGCGCGGCATAGGCGGTCAGCAGGACAGCCAAAGCGGTGAGCAGCGTCTTCATCACAGTCTCTCCGGGCGGTCCAGCAGCCCCTCCAGCATCGCCCTGAACGCCGGGATCACGCGCCGCGAGGTCTCGGCCGGGTCGGCCGAATTGGCGATCCACAGCGCGGCATCGGTCGAGGAGCCGGTGATCATCCGCGCCGCCGCCTCGGCATCGAGATCGGCGCGGATCACCCCATCGGCCTGGAGCCGCTCGATATTGCCGCGGATCGACGCGATGCAGGCGAGCGCGCTCGGCCAATTGGCGGGATCGCCGAGTACCGCAGGCCCGTCGCGCAGCATGATGCGCTGCACGTCGGGCTCCAGCGCGAGCTCGATATAGCCGATATTCTCCTGCACCAGCCCCTCCCAGCGCGTCGGCGCCGCCGCGGCGACCGCGGCGAGGCGCTCGGCCATTTCGCCGTCGATCTGCTCGATCACGGCTTCGAGCAGGCCCTGCTTGCCTCCGAAATGGTGGTAGAGCGCGCCACGGGTCAGACCCGCGGCGGCGGTGAGATCATCCATCGACGCCTCGGCATAGCCGTGCGCGGCAAAGGCCTGGCGCGCCGCGGCGATCAGCTTGGCGCGGGTCTCGGCGATCATCTCGGGGCGCGATCTGCGCGACATCCATGTCCTCGAATTTTTTCGCGGGCGCCGCATTGACATACATCGCGTATGTCACCACTTCACTCGCATACGGAGTGTATGTAAGCCATGACGGCCTGCATTTCTAGAGAGGAAAGGCTCGACACATGTTCGGCACCTATCGCGAGATTTTCCGCGCGCCCGGAACCAAGGGATTCGCCGCCGCCGGCTTCGTCGCGCGCCTGCCGATCGCAATGGCGCCGATCGGAATCGTCACGATGCTCGCCCAGTCGGGCAGAGGCTATTGGCTCGCCGGTGCGGTCGCCGCGACCTTCACGCTGGCCAATGCCTTCGCCGCGCCGCAGATCTCACGGCTGGTCGACCGACACGGCCAGAGCCGGCTGCTGGTGCCGACCACCGCCGTCGCGGTCGTCGCCTTCGCGCTGCTCATGCTCGCGGCGCATCTCGACTGGCCCGCCTGGACGCTGTTCGCCACGGCGTTCGCCGCCGCCGCGATGCCGAGCATGCCGGCGATGGTCCGCGCCCGCTGGACCGAAATCTTCCGCGACAAGCCCGAGCTCAACACCGCCTTCGCGTTCGAATCGGTCGCCGATGAACTCGTCTATATCGCCGGCGCCTCGCTCTCGGTGGGCCTCAGCGTCGCGCTGTTCCCCGAGGCGGGGGTACTCGTCTCGACCTTGCTGCTCGCACTCGGCATGACCGCCTTCGTGCTCCAGCGCGCGACCGAGCCCAAGGTGCGGGCGAGCGAGGCCGTGGCGCATCGCCCGGCGATCCTGCTGCGCCCGGTGCAGCTCGTCACGCTGGCGCTGGTGTTCGTCGGCTCGATCTTCGCGACCGCCGAGGTCACCACCGTCGCACTCACCCGCGATCTCGGCCAGCCCGGCGCGGCAAGTCTGGTGATCGGTGTCTATGCGCTCGGCTCGTTCGTGGTCGGGCTGATCATGGGCGCGCTCAACCTGCGCTTCCCGCTGCACCGCCAGCTGCTGGCCGTCCTCGCCGTGCTGCTGCTCACCACCTTGCCCCTGCTGCTGGTGAGCAACGTCACCGCGCTCGCCTTCGCGATCTTCGTGAGCGGCGTGGCGGTATCGCCGACCTTCATCACCGCCTTCAGCCTGGTCGAGCGCCGCGTTCCGCCCGAAGTGCTGACCGAGGGCGTGACCTGGGTGATGACCGGGATCGGCATCGGCATGGCGCTAGGCGCGTTCGTCGCCGGCTGGGTGGTCGACAGTTTCGGCGCGCAGAACGGCTTCTGGGCCTCGGTCGGCGGAGCGGTGCTGGCGCTGCTGGTCGTCGCGCTCGGCCAGCGCGCGCTCGGCGGCGAGCGCGAGGCCGGCGAAGCGGCGGCCAGCCCCGCCTAGCGCCCCGCCCGCATCGCCGCCACCGCCTGGCGCTCGGGCTCGCTCATCCGCTGCTCGAGCGCCGCCATCGCACGCGGGGCGTTGGCGTGGCCGAGCTTCGCCGCCTCGCGCAGCCAGGCCCAGCCGCGCGGCACGTCCTTCGCGCCGCCCTCGCCCCGCGCCATCATCGCGCCAAGGTTGAACATCCCATCGCGGTCGCCCTGCTTCGCCGCGGTCTCGAACCATTTGCGCGCGGTGGCGTCGTCCTTGGCGAGTTCCTTCCCCTCGTAGAAATAGGTGCCGATCGCCACTTGCGCGGCGGGATTTCCGAGCAGCGCCGCGCCCTTGTAGAGCACGATCGCGCGCTTGGGATCGGGCGCGGTCTCCTCGCCCAGGTCATAGGCGCGCGCCAGCGCATAGAGCGCGCCCGGATGCTCGGCCCTGGCCGCTGCCTTGTACCAGGTGAAGGCCGCCTTCTTGTCCTGCGCCACCCCCTCGTCGCCGTCGTAGAGCAGCTCGGCCAGCGCGAACTGGGCGGTGGCGTGCCCGAACTGCGCCCCCTTGCGGTACCAGTTGGCCGCCTGCCTGGCGTTGCGCGGCATGCCGGTGCCGCTGAAATAGAGGTCGCCCATCGCCTTGGCCGCGGCGATATGGCCGACGTCATAGGCGCGCTGATACCATTTGCGCGCTTCGGCGGGGTTGCGCGGTATCGGCCCGAAGCCGCGGCGGTAGATGTTGCCGAGCATCACCGCCGCCTCGCCCACCGCGGTGTTCATCTCGGGCTGGGCGGGGTCGAAGATCGGCATGTCGCGAGTCGCGTTGAACGGCATGGTCGCCGCCTTTTTGAGCCACTCGACCCCCTTGGCCGGATCCGACTGCGCCCCGAGGCCCTGCAGATAGAGCTTGCCGACGAACAAGGCCGCCTCATCGCCACCGCTCTCATAGGGCAGCTTGCGCTCCGCCTTCTGGAACCATTCAAGCGACTCGGCATAGCGGCCCTGATCGAACAGCGCGAAAGCCATCGGCAGCGTCTCGTCCCTGCCCGCGATCGTCGCGCGGCCGCCGGCGTCAACCGAGCTGCCGCGGCTGTACGTCGAGCGGCAGGCGGAGCGCGCCGAGTCGATGCTCATGCCCGTATTGACCGCACTCGGATCCGCGACGGATGATTCCTCGTTCGCTGCGGCTACCGCCGCCGTCACGTCCTCGAATTCGACCGCCGGGCCCTCCTCGGAATAGACTCGATCGGCGCCGAAGCGCGCTCTGCCGAGATCGGGCAAGGGCGATCCCGCCGCCACGCGCGGCGGCGCGCTATAGTCGGGATTGCGCGGCATGCGCGTCGGCAGCAGCACCGGCGGGCCCAGCAGGTCGCCTCCGGCCGCACGGACCGCGGCGAGCTGCGCACGAAAGAACGGGTCGCGGGCGAGCATCTCGCAGGTGGCGGACTTGGGCGCTTCCGCGGCCGGGCGGCGGCGGCCGATGACGGTGGCATCGTCGGTGGAGGAGGAGACCGGCGCTTGCGGCGCCGCGGTCTGCGCCGTGGCGCCGAATGGAAAACCGGTCAGCAACAGCGCGGCGATCGCGCCCATCTTCCTCGTGGTCGTCACGGCGCAGCTCTCCCCATTCGCGCATATTCGTCCAGGCATCATCGACGTGCTGGGAGACTGCACGATCAATAATCTGATTTATAGGTCTTAATTGCGAGTGGATGATTGCGGGCTGCTAGCCGCACCATTGGAGCGCTGCGCCGAGCAGCACGTCCGGGCCGACGCTCTGCCACAGCCACCAGCCGCCCGCGAGCAGCAGCGCGAGCGCGAGCAGGCCCAGCGCCTTCATGCCGCAGCCTCGCGCAGCCGCGGCACCGGCCGGTCGGGGATCGGCATATGGACGAGCGCGGCCATGAAGCCGAGTGCGACCGACGCCACCCAGATGCTGTCGTAGCTTCCGGTCAAGTCGAACATCAGCCCCGCCAGCCACGCCCCGAAGAAGCTGCCGACCTGATGGCTCAGGAAGACGATGCCGTAGAGCGTGGAGAGATAGCGGATGCCGAAGATCTGCCCGATCAGCCCGCTGGTGAGCGGCACCGTGCCGAGCCACAGGAATCCCATCGCCGCGGCGAAGGCGAGCGCGGTGAACGGGGTGAGCGGCAGCGCGAGGAACGCGATCATCACCACGCTGCGCGCGGCATAGAGCGTGCTCAGCAGGTATTTCTTGCTGCGCTTGTCGCCCCACACGCCGAACAGGTACGAACCGAAGATGTTGAACAGCCCGACCAGCGCGAGCGCGTTGGCGCCGATCGACAGCCCGAGTCCCTTGTCGGTGAGATAGGCCGGGAAATGAGTCGCGATGAACGCGATGTGGAAGCCGCAGACGAAGAAGCCGGCGTTGAGCAGCCAGAAACCGCGATGCCCCGCCGCCTCACGCAGTGCCTCTTGAAGCGATTGGGTCGGCGCATCGCCCGTGGCGGCCTCTACCGCCGGTTTGCCCGCGACGCCGATTGCCAGCACCAGCATCACCGCGACGATGCCGGCCATCGCGACCAATGCCAGCCGCCAGCCGAGCTCGCCGATCAGCAGCTGCCCGGTCGGCACGAGCAGGAATTGGCCGAGCGAGCCGCCCGCGGTGACGATGCCGAACGCCATGCTGCGCTTCTCGGCCGGCACCGTGCGCCCGACCGCGCCGAGCACGACGACGAAAGTGGTCGCCGACAGCGCCATCCCGACCAGCACGCCGAACGAAAGGTGCAACCCGATCGCGTTGGTCGCGAGCGACGCGCCCACCAGGCCGGCGATATAGACGAGCGTACCTATCGCCACCACGCGACCCGCGCCATGCTTGTCGCCGAGCGCGCCGACGAAGGGCTGGACCAGGCCGAACAGTAAATTCTGGAGCGCCAGCGCGAGGCCGAAGCTCGACCGCCCGATGCCGAGCCCCGCGCTCATGTCGGGAAGGAACAGGCCGAACGCCTGGCGCACCCCCATCGCGATGGTGACGATGATCGCGGCGGCGGCAATGACGATCGATGCGCGCTTCATTGACGTCCCCTTGTCAGCGGCTAGCCGCCTATATCGTGCGCGCGGCGCGGCATTTCATCACCCTTTCCGTTGTGAAACGAAATCTTTCCAAGCGATGCGCGCTGGTGCAGCTTGCCTCGGCGACATTGGGGGAGGAACACATGCACAGTCAGATTCTCGGACCGGTGATCACGCTGGTCGGGTGGTCGCTCATCATGTGGATATGGCTCTACGCGCGGCGGATCCCGGCGATGAAGGCGGCGAAGATCGACATCGGCAAGCTCACCGGCGGCACCGGATCGGACCTGAAGCAGGTGATCCCGGCGAAGAGCCAGTGGCCGGCGGACAATTACAATCACCTGATGGAGCAGCCGACCCTGTTCTACGCGATCTGCCTGACGCTCGCGGCGATGGGCGAGGGCGACAATCTCAACGCGATGATCGCCTGGGCCTATGTGGCGCTACGCATCGCGCACAGCGTCGTGCAGGCGACGGTCAACCGAATCATCGTGCGCTTCACGCTGTTCGCGCTGGCGACGATCCCGCTGATCATGCTCACCGTCCATGCCGCTACGGCGTTCTGGGGCGTGAGCTCGCACTGAGTTCCGGCCATCACCCCAGCGAAAGCTGGGGTGGCGGGTCAGGCGAACAGCCGCGACAGGCTGCGTTCGAGCATCATCAGCTGCCACAGCGTCCGCCCGTGCTCGGCGCGGCCGCTGCGGTGCTCCTCGGCGAGGCGCGCGATCGCCCTGGGCTCGAACCAGCCGCTCCCCGCGAGCACCGCCGAGCGCGACAGCGCCGCCGCCTCGTCGGCCAGCGCCTTGCGGAACCACGCCGAGACCGGCGTCACGAACCCCATCTTGGGACGATAGAGGATGTCCTTGGGCAGCCACGGCTCGAGCGCCTTCTTCATCAGCCACTTGCCCTGCCCGCCCCGGATGCGCAGCGATGCCGGCAAGGTCGCGGCGAACTCGACGAAGCGATAGTCGAGCAACGGCTCACGCGCCTCGAGGCTGACGGCCATGCTGGTGCGATCCATCTTGGTCAGGATGTCGCCGGGCAGCCAATGCTTGAAATCGGCATATTGCGCGCGATCGAGCCCGTCGCGCGCAGGCGCCGAGCGCATCGTCTCGACATAGCGGTTCTCGGCACGATGCCCGCCAAGCTGCCCGCGCGCGGCATCGGTGTAGAGCCCCATGCGCACCGCCGGGGTGGTCACTCCCACCGCCTTGGCATAGGCCGCCCCGCTATCCTCGGCGAGCGCGAGCAACGTGGTCTTCGCCCGCAGCGGCCGCGGCGCCCAGTCGGCCTTGGGATAGACCGCCCCGAGCGCGCCGAACACGCCCTGCCGCACCGATGCCGGCAGCAGCCCGCGCACCCGTTCCTCGGCGGCGTGGAACTTGTAGCGGCGGTATCCGGCCAGCGCCTCGTCCGCGCCGTCGCCCGACAGCGCCACCGTCACCGTCTCGCGCGCCAGCTCGCACACGCGATAGGTCGCCAGTGCGGAGGCATCCGCAAAGGGCTCGTCGAAATGATGGACGAGCGTGTCGATCAGCTGGAAATCGTCCGCCGCGACGGTGCGCGTGCGATGCTCGGTGCGGAAGCGCTCGGCGATCGCGCGGGCATAAACGCGCTCGTCATGGCCGGTCTCGTCGAAGCCGATCGTGCAGGTCTTGACCGCGTTGCGGCTCGCCTCGGCCATCAGCGCGACCACCGCGCTCGAATCCACCCCGCCCGACAGGAACGCGCCGAGCGGCACGTCGGCGATCATCCGCGAGCGCACCGCGGCGCGCATGTGCTCGACCAGCTCGGCCTCGAGGTCGCGCGCCGATCCCTTGGCGCGCTTGGAGAAGTCGACATCCCACCATTCGGTCGGGGCCGGCACCCGCCTGCCGCGCTCGAGCAGCAGACAATGCCCCGCCGGCAGCTTCTTCACCCCGGCCAGCACCGACGCGTCGTCGGGCACGTAGCCAAGCCCCAGGAAATCCTCGACCGCCGCGAAATCAGGTTGCCGCCGGAGCAGCGGATGCGCCAGCAACCCCTTGATCTCCGATGCGAATGCCACCGCGCCGTCGGACAGCTCGACATAGTGGAGCGGCTTCACCCCGAGCCGGTCGCGCGCCAGCAGCAGCGACTGTTTCCGCGCGTCGTACAGCGCGATCGCGAACATGCCGTTGAGCTTGCCGAGCATCCCCGGCCCCCAGGCGCGCCAGCCGTGCAGCAGCACTTCGGTGTCGCTGTTGCTCAGGAACCTGGCGCCCTTCGCTTCCAGCTCGGCGCGGACCTCCCGGAAATTGTAGATCTCGCCATTGTAGCTGACGATCACGTCGCCCTCGGGCGTCGCCATCGGCTGGGCGCCGCCGGCGAGGTCGATGATCGAGAGGCGGCGATGCCCCAGCCCCACCCCCGGCGCGGTCCACACGCCCGACCCGTCGGGGCCGCGATGCGCGAGCGCGTCGGCCATCGCCCTCACGCGCGCCGGATCGACCGGCTTGGGCACGCCCGGATAGTAGAGCCCCGCAATCCCGCACATCAGCCTGTTCGTCCCGCCCCGTCCCTTGCGCTTGCTCCCGCTTTTGCGGGGATGGCGTCAAGGTGCAAGCGCCGCCCGCGACGGGCCGTGCTCAATCCGCCCCGGCCGCACGATCGGCGACCCGCTCGATCGGCCCCAGCACGCCCAGGAACCGCTTGATCGCGGCGCGCGCCGGCAGCTCGCCCTTCTCGGCCGAGACCATCACCGCCACCGCGCGCTGCCTGCCGCCGAGCAGCTTGGCCTTGAGCGTCTCCGCCTTCACGCGCGATTCGCTCGGGGTGAGCACGTCGCCGATGCGATACCAGGTGATCACCTCGCGCTCGACCGGACCCGGTGCGGTCATGCGCATCGCGCCACCGCCGTCGAGCTCGGGCAGGTCCTCGATCCGCACCCATTTGTCGTTCTCGCGGATCGCGCCCTGGCCGAAGCCGACCAGCTCCTTGCCCTCGCGCTGGCTGCCATAGACGGCGAGCACCAGATCGACCTCGGCGCCCAGCCCGTCCGAATAGCGGCTCATCACGAAGTGATCCGCCCCGGGGAAGTTGGGCTTCCATTCCGCGCGCCGGCTCGGCGGCACCTGAGTCCAGCCCGCCACCTGCGGCGCCGCGACCTTGGCCGGGAGCTGATCGGCGCGTGCGGCGAACGCCCCGCCCCACGCCATGAACAGGCTCACGATGCAGAGGCCGGTCAGCGCCACCACCGCGGGCATCCGCGCGACGCCCGGCCAGGCACGCTGCAGTTTCGCGGCGTCGAACCACGGCGCATCGGGATCGCGGTCGAACCACTTCCAGCCGATCGCCAGCACGCCCGCCATCACCGCGCCGAAGAACACCCAGCCATAGACGATATGGTCGTATCCCGTCGCCGCTTCCGGCGAGGTCAAGTACGCCGCGTAAACGGTGCCGAACGCGCGCAGGCCATTGGCCAGCATCGGCACCACCAGCGCCACCGCCATGAACGCCGCGCGCCGCGTCCAGCTGACGTAACAGACATTGGCGACCAGCGCGCCGTACGCGACCATCGCGATCACGAACTTCGCGCCCGAGCACGCCTCGGCCACCTCGAAATAGCCGTTGGGGGTGGTGATCAGGACGCCGTCGACATGCGCCGGCACCCCGAACAGATCGAGCAGCGGCACCAGGATCGCCACCGTCAGGTCCTGCAGCGGCTTCTCCAGCCCTTCGCCGAAGGGCACCAGGAAGATCATATAGGCCAGCGGAAACAACAGCGCGCGCGCGACATTGGGGCCGAGCAGCGCGACCGCCGATCCCTGCAGCATCACGACGAGGCCGAGATGGCGGAACAGCGCCACCCCCGCGGCGTCGCCGAGCAGCCAGGCGAACCCGCCGCCCGCCACGATCGCGAGCCCCGGCCACCACGCCTCGGCGCGCACCGCGGGCAAGTCCGCGCGGCGCTGCCACACCAGCCACGCCACCACCGGCGCGATGAACAGGCAGTGGCCGAAGGTCGTGTTGGTCCAGTAGATCGTGGCGAGGTCGGCGACGTCGCGGCGGAACAACAGCAGCAACGCGGCCCACATCCCGGCGAGCAGCAGTGCATTGCGCCGCCAGCTCGCGTCGAACTGCGCGCCGCGCGCTTCGAACGCGCCGTCCGCCACCGCCGTCGTCATGCCGCCACCGCCGCCTTCCGGCGCGGCTGCGGATCGCGGACGCCCTTGAACCCCATGATCTCGTCGAGCGCCGCCAATTTGGCATCCCAGCTATAATGGTCGATCACGCGCTGTCGCGCCGCCCGGCCCAGCTCGGCAGCGCGCACCGGTTCATCGAGCAGCGCGTTCACGGCATCGGCCATGCCGCCGACCCCGTCGCCGACCTCGATCGCGCCGCCATGATCGATTCCGGTCGCCGCAGCGGCCGAGGCCACCACCGGCCGGGCCATCGCCATCGCCTCGAGCACCTTGTTCTGCACCCCGCGCGCGAGCTTCAACGGGGCGACCACGACGGAGGCCGCGGCGACCCAGGGCCGCACGTCGGGCACCTCGCCGGTCACGGTCACGCCGGGAATCTTGGCCAGCGCCTGCACCGCCGCGTCGGGCTTGCGGCCGACGATCGCGAACTGCGCGTCGGGATGACGCACGCGGATGTGCGGAAAGACCGATTCGGCGAACCAGGTGACGCCCTCGATATTGGGCCGATAGTCCATCTGCCCGGTGAACACGATCAGCGGCGCCACCGCCTCGAGCCGGCGGAACGGCGCATCGGGATCGAAGGTCGCGGTGTCGATGCCGTTCTCGACCGCGTGCACGCGCTGCGCACGCGTACGATCGCGGAACAGCTCGGCCTCGGCCTCGCTCACGAACAGGCTGGCGTCGGCCTTGGCCGCCACGGCCTTCTCGTACTGCGCGAGCATCCGCGCCTCGCGGCGGAGCATCCAGCCGGTGAAGCCGCGCGTGGTCTTGCCGTAAGAGGCGAACTTGGCCGAATCCATGTCGACGAAGTCCATCACCACGCGCTGGCGCGGCTTGTGCGGCAGGTACTGCGCCATCTGGCTCGAGAAGACATAGATCGTGTCGATCGAATGCCGCGCGAGCATCGTCTCGACCGCCTCGCGCAGCTCGGGATTGTCGAACGCGGTGAGCGAGAAGGGCCGCCGCTGGATCAGCGCCTGCGCGCCCGCGGTCGCCTGCCCTTTGCCGCGCCACACGATCTGGCGGTTGCCGGTGATCTTGCTGAGCCCGCCCTTGCGCTTCAAGTCGGCGGGATCGTCGGCAAAGGCGATCAGGTGCACGCGCTTGCGGCGCGAGAGGTAGCTCAGGATGTTGTACGCGCGGATCTTGTCGCCGCGGTCGGGCGGAAACGGCACGCGGTGCGCGAGAAAGAGGATGTCGCCCATCAGCCGAGCCCCCGCGAGATCCACGGTCCGACGCGATTGGCGATCGCCAGGGGAAGCTTGCTCCACACCGCCACTTGCAGCCGGTACTTCGGGTTGAGCGGATTGGCGTCGCGGATCGATGCGCCGTTGGCGACGCGATCGTAGTAAGTGAGCGGCTGCGGCTCGAACCCCCAATTCTTCTTGAATGCGCCGGCGCCGGTCCCGACCTTTGAGCGGCCGAAATCGAAGCGCGTGCAGCCGCGTTCGCGGGCGTGGCGCATCAGCTCGAAATACATGCGGTCGTTGGCGCGCAGCCGCCGCGCGTCCGCCGTTCCGCCGCCCCAATAAGGATACACCGTTCCTCGCCAATACAGGCTCAGCACCCCGGCCACCGCATTCCCCCCGTCCCGCACGATCAGGACATCGGCCGCCTTGCCAAACTCGTGCAACATTTCTGTGAACAGGCGGCGCGGAAACACGGGGGTGCCCAGATTGCGGACCGATTCGGCATAGACCGCGTAGTGGGCGGCGATATCGGCCGAATCCTGCCCGACCGAAATGCCTAGATCATAGCCCAGCGACTTGCGCACCTCGGCACGCTGCTTGCGCGGAATCTGCAGCAGCTCGGCCTCGTCGTCCGCCGCGAGATCGCGCGCGAAGCCGAGATAATGGCTGTCGTCGACGCTCCATTCAGGGCCCGGCCTCGGTCCGCCGCGCACCTCGGCGCTGGGACAGCTCAGCCTCACCGCGAGCTGCCAGCACGCCTCGGCGAGCAGGCGCACCACTTCGGGTTTGTCGGCGAGAATACCGCCGCCTACGCCGAACCCGGCCGAGGCGAGCACGCGGCCGAACAGCGGCGAGTGCAGTTCGGTCAGCGGCATCACCCCGACGATGCCGAGCTCGCCGCGCTCAGCGAGGAGGTAATGTGCCTTCTGTCCGCAGCCTTTCTCCACCGCCGCGCTCCACGCCGGCAGGTGAAAGGGCGTCCCATCGGGATGCGCCTCGACGAACGTATCGATCCGCGCACGCTCGGCCGGATCGGCAAGGTCCGCGACGCGCAGCGTCGTCGAAGGAAGGCGCACGGGCGCGTTCACTGGAGCTTCGCCGCCTCGGCCGCCGCAACGCGATCGGTGCGGTCCCAGCGATGCTTCGCCATCAGCGTGCCGAGCTTGCCCGCCATCGCGCCGAGCCGGCTGTAATGGCGCAGCTTCGACCTGAGCGGCGCGTCGGCGACGCGCGGCTGGCCGGGATCGACCTCCCACGGGTGGAAATAGAAGATCGCCGGCTGACCCGCGCCGTTGAGCGCGTCGATCGCGCGATAGATGACATTGCCCGGCAGCAGGCGGAAGAAACCGCCACCGGTCGTGATCTCGCGGCCGAGGAAGCTGGCAGTGGTCACCGGCAGCTCGATCAGTTCACTGCCCGCGACCGGACGATATGCGCGGCGCGGCGCATCGGCCCAGCCATAATGATCGTGCCCGATCGGCGCGACGCTCGACGAATAGGCATAGCCAGCTTCGGCGAGGATCTCGTGCGCCCAGGGTGTGCGCTTGTCGATCGAGAAGCTCGGCGCGCGATAGCCCGCGACCCGCTGTCCGCTCGCATCCTCCAGCACCGCGCGAGCGCGGGCGATATCGTCGCGGAACTGCGCGGGCGTCAGGTTGAACACGCGCTGGTGGTCCCAGCCATGGCTCGCCACCTCGTGCCCGGCGTCCGCGACGCGGCGCATCAGCGCGGGATATTTGTCGGCGACCCAGCCGAGCGTGAAGAAGGTCGCTTTGACCCCGCCCGCGTCGAACAATTCCAAGACCTTGTCGGTGTTCGCTTCGACGCGGTGATCGAGCCCGTTCCAGTCGCCGCGCGCGATCACCTTCTCGAACGCGCCGACCTGGAACCAGTCCTCGACGTCGACGGAGAGCGCGTTGGCGGGCGCGGGCGCGGTCATTGCCAGGCGGCGGTTTCGCGCCGGGGTGCCCGATCCTCCTCGCCCTCGATGAAATCGACCATCAGCGTCAGCACGCGGCGCAGCGCCGCGTCCTGCTCCTCCAGCCGAGCCTCGAGCCGCGCGATCCGTGCCGAAAGCGCATCGATCGCCGCGCTGTCGGCTGGCGCGGTCACCACCTCGCGGATCGGTGCCGGGACCGGCGCCGGCGCTGCCGCTTCCGGAGCCAGGGTCGCTGCCGCGGCCAGCGGACGTCCCGCGACCACGGTGTCGTTGTCGAGATCGGCGATCACCGTCGCGACCTCGTCGCCGCCGAAGCTGTCGAGCTGCTCGATCGCGCCGAACAGCATCACGCGCCCGGCGAGCTGGTTGACCTTGCGCGGGATGCCGCCCGACCAGCGGTGCATCGCGGCGATCGCGTCCTTCTCGAAGCGCGGACGGCCGTTCCAGCCGACCACCGAGAGGCGGTGGACGAGATAGGGCTCGAGCTCCTCCAGCCCCATCGGATCGAGCTGGTGCATCGCGATCACGCGCTGGCGCAACTGCTCCAGCCGCGGATCGGCGAACAGCTCGCGGAACTCGGGCTGGCCGAGCAGAAAGATCTGCAGCAGCGGGTAGCCGCCGGCCTGGAAGTTGGAGAGCATGCGCAGCTCCTCCAGGCTCTCCATCGGCAGCGCCTGCGCCTCGTCGACGATCAGCAGCGTGCGCTTGCCGGTGCGCGCGACGGCGTGGAGCCCCTTCTCGATCGCCGCGAGCGTCTGCGCCTTGGCGAGCCCGGTGGTGTCGGAGCCGAGCCCCGCCGCGACGAGGTGGAGCAGATCCTCCGACCTTACCTGGCTGGTCACGATGCGGATGACGTTGAGCCGCTCGCGGTCGATATTGTCCATCAGGTGGCCGACCAGGGTGGTCTTGCCCGCGCCGGGCGCGCCGGTGATGACGATGAAGCCCTCACCCTGGCTCAGGCCATAGCCGAGATAGGCCATCGCCTTGCGATGCGTGGCGGTATCGAACCAGAATGCCGAATCCGGCGTCAGCTGGAACGGCCGTCCGCTCAGGCCATAATGCTCGTCGTACATCATCCCACCCGTTAGAAGCCGTACCGCAGGCCGAGCAGCGCCTGGGCAGACGTGCTGCCCTCGCCCTCGATATCGAATGTCGAGATACCGAGCGTCGCCGATGCGCTGAGCGGACCGAAGCTACGATAGTATGAACCATTGGCGCCAGCCCCGAACACGCCCGGTGCGCCCGGAAGGCCGGTCTCGAAATAATTGGCGTAGACGTTGCCGCTGACGCTCGACACCGCGTCGAGCGCCTGCGACGCGAAGACCTGCGCGTACCAGGTCTCGTCGCTGGTGCCCGCGATGATCGAGCTGCCCGGCGGCACCAGATAGCGGCGGTTGGCATAGCCCGCGCCGAAGCCGAACGTGGTCGGACCGGCGTTCATCGACAGCACGCCGACCACGCCGCGCGCCCGGTAGTTGGCGCTCGCCACCGATCCCAGCGCGTCCGTCAGGCATCCGCCCGCCGCCGTGCCGGTGTCGCCGAACACGCAGCCGTTGAAGGCGTCGCCGAACGGATCGTTGGGCGTGCGGAAGCTGGTCGGCAGCGCAGCGAGGTCACGCTGAAGCTGGCGGCCGAAGCTGTCGACATGGTCGTAGACGCCGATCTGAAGCGCCGAGCGCCGCGACATCTGCCATTGCAGCGAGCCGGTATAGCTCATCGATTCGTAGCGGCGGCCGACGCGCGCCTCGAGCATCAGGCGCGAGCTCGGCTTGTAGATCACGCCCGCGTCCCAGAACACGCCATCGACGTCATAGGCGATGCGCGGCGGCGAGGCGGGATCGGTGACGAAGCGGCCGTTGCCGTCGCGCACGATGTCGCCGTTGATGTCGCGCAGCGGATCCTTCTGCGTGATCTCGATCTTCTCGTAGCCGACGCCGCCGACCACCGCGAGACCCGAGCCCACCGGCAGCACCGCATCGACGCGCGCGAACTTGCCGTCATATTTCTGGTCGAGCTGGCCCGCTTCCTCGCGCTGCCAGGCGCCCGCGACGCTGAGGCCGACGGGCAGCACCGTGCCCGCCTTCACGCCGGCGGTGACCTGGGCGAGATGGCTGGTCGCGGAGTCGTAGAGATCGACCGGCGGCTGCGCCGGATCGACGCCGTAGATGTCCGGCTCCTCGACCTTGGTGTAGCCGAAGCGATAGGCGGCGCTGACGTCGATCGGGCCGTTGCCGGCCTGGAAGGTCGGGCCGGCATAGGCCGAATAGACCTGGCTGACGTTGCGGACATTGCCGGCGAGATTGCCCGGCGCGTCGCCGCGGATGTCGCTGCGCGTACGCGTGGCGAGCGCGCCGCCCTCGAGCGTCAGATGCGGGCTCACCCGGACCGCGGCGCGGGCGAGGCCGCTATGCGTGTCGCCGTCGGCAAGGTCGCGATTGTACGAGAAGCGATGCTCGTATTTGTACGCGAGCTGCACTTCGACCCGGCGCGTCTGGATCGACGCGTCGATGCCGACGCCGACGCTGGTATAGGTCAGCACCTCGTCGCTGTCGAAATCGGCGACGAGCACCTGCGCGGCCTCGACATAGGGCTCGATCGACTTGCGCCGCTCCTGCGCGGCCGCCGGAAGCCCGGCGATGACGGTGGCGGCGATCGCCGCGGCAAGCAGCCTCACGCCTCACCCTCCCCGTAATAGGCGCCATAGGTGCCGAAGCGGCGGCCGCCCGGCTGGAACGAAACGCTGTTGAGCACGAGCTGGATCTGCTCGCACCCGTCGAGCAGGCCGACCGCCTCGCGCAGGTCGCTCTCGCTGGTGCGGTCGGCGCGAACGACGAGCATCACCTGCCCGACATGCCCGGCCAGCACCGAAGCCGGCGACGCGGCGAGCGCGGGCGGCGAATCGAAGATCACGATGCGGCGCGGATTCGCCGCGGCGAGCGCGTCGAGGATGTCGTGCGCCCGCGCGCTCGCCAGCAGCTCGGTGTCGGCGTTCGAGCGCGTGCCCGCGGGCAGCACCGAGAGCTGCGGCACGTCGGTGTCGAGGATGCACGCCTCGGCGCTGTCGATGTCGCCGGCGAGCACGTCGAGCAGCCCCGGCCCCTCGGGTGCGCCGAGCCGGTGCAGCACGTCGGGCTTGGCGAAGTCGGCGTCGACCAGCAGGATCTCGACATCCTTCTCGGCCGCCATCGAGAGCGCGAGGTTGATCGCGCAGAAGGTCTTGCCGTCGTTCGGCTTGGCCGAGCAGACCAGGATCATCCGCGCCTTGTCGGCGTCCTGCGCGCGGATCGCGCGCGCGGTGTTGAGCAGCTGACGCTTGATCAGCCGGAATTCCTCGGC
This sequence comes from Sphingomonas sp., assembly GCF_039595165.1. Lineage (GTDB taxonomy): Bacteria > Pseudomonadota > Alphaproteobacteria > Sphingomonadales > Sphingomonadaceae > Sphingomonas. The sequence goes on along the minus strand of NZ_JBCNMA010000030.1, from coordinate 4,136 downwards.
GAGCGCGGTCACCGCGGCGCCGGGGACGAGCATGCCCTCCGCGGCGAGCTTGTCGCGGTCGATCGCGATACGCGGCCGGGCGCCCGGAACGCGGGGCGTACGCGCGACCGGCGCGGGCTGCGCGACTGGTGCCGACGCGGGCGCGGGCGCCTCGACGCGCTGCGTTTCGGCGAGGTCGAGCGCCGGCGCCGATGCCTCGGGCGCGGGCTCCGCGCGAACCTGCGGCTGCGGTTCCGCCTTGGGCTCTTCCGGCACCGCCGGGATCACCCGCGGCTCGTGCATCAGGTCGTAGCGCGCCGCGGCGCGCTCGAGCAGCGAGCCCTGGTAGCGGCGGGGAGTCTGGTCGTTCATGTCTCGCCCCTCACGCCGCGCCGCGCTGGAAGATTTCCAGCCCGAGCAATGCGACCCAGGCGAACACCAGCCCGCCCATCGCCGCCGCGAACATCTGCACCCGCTTCTTGCGCAGCGCAGTCTGCGCCGCGGTCACCACTTCGCCGACCGAGCCGATCACCGGCATGCCCGAGGCCTTTTCGAGCCGCTTGCTGGTCGGGAAGGTGCCGGCGAGCTGGCTGAGCCCGAACGCCGCCGCCACGCCGCCGCCGAGGCCGACGATCAGCACGCCGGTGAGCAGCAGCAGCCGGTTCGGCGCGGTCGGCGCCGCGGGGGTCACCGGCGGGTCGATCACGCTGAACTTGACCGCATCGGTCTGGCTCGCCGCCTGGCTGCGCAGCTTCACCTGCTCGCGATCGGCGAGCAGCTTGTCATACTGGGTCTTGAGCACCTGATAGTTGCGGTCGATCTCGGCCTGCTCCTGCGCTGCGGCGGGATCGCCGGCGATCTTCTGGTCGAAGGCGTTGATGTCCGCCTCGATCTGCGCCTTGCGGTTGGTGAGCGCGGCAACCTGCGCGGCCTTGTCGGCCTGCATCGCGCGCAGGCTGAGATAGAGCGGATTGGCGTTCGCGCCGCCGCCCGCCATCGACACCGGCTCGCCGCGCGCCGCGGCCTGCGCCTGCGAAAGCTGGCTCTTGAGCGCGATCACGTCGGGATGCGCGTCGGTCCATCCGCGCGCGCGGGCTTCGGCCAGCTGTCCCTGAATAGCCGAAAGCCGCGCGCGCGCCGGCCCGGCGACAGCGCCGCCGGCCCCGGAAGTGGTGGCGGCAGTGCCCGCCATCTGGCCGTTGACCGCCGCCAGCCCGCTCTGGGCCGCGGCAAGGTCGCCATTGACTTGCGCCAGCTGGCTGCGCGCCGCCGCCACCCGCTCGGTGAGCGAGCCGGTGCCGGGCAGCGAGCCGAGATAGCGCGCCTGGAACTCGGCCTGCTTGGCCTCGGCTTCCTGGAGCGCCTTCTGGCGCTGCTGGAGCTGCTGGTCGAGGAAGGTGAGCGACTGGCTCGCCTCGTCACGCCCCTGAGTCAGATTGTCCTCGACGAAGATGTCGATCAGCTTCTGCACGATGTCGCGCGACAGCTTGCCGTTGTTCGCGGTCGCGGTGATCTCGAACAGATTGTCCTGCTGCGCGGTCACCTTGATCTTCTGCTGCAGCCCGGCCACGCGGTCCGCGACGTCGCGGTCGGTCGCGACGGTGTTGGCGAGCGCGGTGCCGCGCACCACTTTCTCGAGGTTGATCGCGCTGGCCAGCGTCTGGCGGACGCGGTCGATGTCCTTCTGCTGCTCCTGCTGGCTGGCGAGGCCTTCGCCCGGCAGGATCTGGCGCAGCTGCACGAACACCCGCGCGCGGCTCTCATACTGGTTCGGGATCTGCGACACCACCAGCCAGCCGAGCAGGCACAGCGCCCAGGCGACCGCCGCTGCGATCCAGCGCCGCTGCCACACGCCATGGACCGCGGTCCGGACTTCTTCCCAGAGACCCCCCATCAGCCCGGCGCCCTCAGAACATGCTCTCGGGGATGATGATCACGTCGCCCGGCTCCAGCCGCACGTTCGCGCTCGTATCCCCATTCTTGAGCAGGTCGGACAGGCGCACGCGATATTCGCGCTGGCGTGCCGAACTCTTGTCGAAGCGCACCAGCCGCGCGCGGTTGCCCGCGGCGAACTCGTTGAGCCCGCCGACCGCGATCATCGCGTCGAGCAGGGTCATGTTGGCGCGATACGGGATCGACGCCGGCTTCTCGGTCGCGCCGACCACGCGGATCTGCTGGCTGTAGGTACCGCTGAAATTCTCGACGATGACCGAGACGATCGGATCCTTGATATACTCGCCGAGCGCGATCTTGAGGTCGTCGGCGAGCATCGCCGGGGTCTTGCCGACCGCGGGCATGTCGCTGATCAGCGGCGTGGTGATGCGGCCGTCGGGGCGCACCTGGACCTTCGCCGAGAGCTCGGGATTGCGCCACACGAAGATCTGCAGGCTGTCGAGCGGGCCGATGACATATTCCTCGCCCGGCCCCTCGCGGCTGGCGACGAAAGTGGTGGCGGGCAATTCTGGGCGGCTTCCCCCGCCCGAGCAGCCCGAAAGCGCGACCGCGGCGATCGACGTCGCCATCACGATCCGCGCACCATGCCGAAAACGCATTCCCGAACCTCCGTACCGTGCGCGGAGGACCGGCGTCCCGCCCCCGCAATCCACGCACATTTCAGCGATTGCTATGGGTGCGAGAGGTAAAGATACCGTTAGGAAAGAAGATCGCGGCGTTGCCGAACGAGACACGCTATGGACGTGTCGGCAAAAGGGCCGAATCGGTTTCGGCCTCGTATCGAAGCGGAGAAAAGGCGATGATCGCGATTGACGTGCCGATGATCGACGGCGGCGACGGGCAGCATGGCGGCTGGCCGCCTTCGCCCCCGCCCCCCGCGCCGGCACCGACCCCCACGCCTCCGCCGACGCCGACGAAGCCCAACGAGTAAGCTCGCCCGTGGGGCCGGGACATCTCTACTATCTTGGAATCCTGCTGACCGGCCTGTTCGTGGCGCCGTTCAGCCCGCTCGCGCGCGTGATCGTGGCGAGCTGGCTGGCTGGCGAATTCGGCTATTGGCTCGGCGTCCCGTTCCACTGGGTCAACCTGCTCCAGCATCTCGCGGCGTTCGTCATCGGCAGCCGTTATCTGCGCAATGAATGGTGCATCGCGGCCTGGGTGATGTTCCTGCCGATGCTGGCGTGCGATGCGCTCGCGCTGATCCGCGAGCAGGAAATACTCGCTTGGTGGGGGCTGCTGTGCACCGCGCTCGCCCAGCTCGTGTTCCTGCCGCTGGGTATGGACCTCGGCCGGCCGTGGCTGGGCCTGCCCGGTGCCGGCCAGTCCGACGGCGCCGGCGCCCCGCGCGGCGGGTTGCGGATGCGCCTGTTTTCCGGCTGATCAGCCGACCGCGACGATCTCCGCCGCGGGCCCATGGCCCAGGAACGCCGCCGGGCTCGCGCTCGCGCCATAGGCGCCCGCCAGGAACACCGCGACGACGTCACCCGGCTCGGCATGCGGCAGCGCCACGCGGTCGGCGAGCCGGTCGAGCGGGGTGCAGAGCGGACCCACGATGGACACGGTTTCGGTCGGTTCCGAACCCATCTTCCCGGCGATCGCGACCGGATAGTTGCGCCGCACCACCGTGCCGAAATTGCCCGATGCCGCCAGCTGGTGATGCAAGCCGCCGTCGCAGATGAGGAAGGTCTCTTCGCCGCTCGCCTTCCGGTCGATCACCGTCATCAGATAGACCCCGCACTCGCCCGCGATCCAGCGTCCGAGCTCGATCGCGAAGGCCGCGTCGGCGAGCACGGCGGGCCGCGCGGCCAACACGTCGCCGAGCGCCGCGCCCACCGCGTCGATATCGACCGGCGCATCGCCCGCGAAATAGGGGATGCCGAACCCGCCGCCGAGATTGACCAGCGGCGGCCGCGCGCCCGCCTCGTCCGCCAGCCGCGCCGCCAGCGCCACCGTCGCCGCCTGCGTCTCGACGATCGCCGCGGTGTCGAGCGATTGCGAGCCCGCGAAGATGTGGAAGCCGCGCCAGTCCGCGCCCGCCGCGATCAACTGCTTGACCAGTGCCGGCACGCGCGCCGCATCGACGCCGAATGGCGAGGCGCGCCCGCCCATCTTCATCCCCGATCCGCGCAGCTCGAAATCCGGGTTGACCCGCACCGCCAGCCTGGGCGCCGTGCCCAGCCGCTGCCCGATCGCCAGCGCGCGCG
>NZ_JBCNMA010000029.1:0-33779 GCF_039595165.1 Sphingomonas sp. | reverse complement strand
TTCGCCCTGAGCTTGTCGAAGGGCGTGCCCGCGAACCATGCTTCGACAAGCTCAGCACGAACGACGGGGAAAAGGCAGGGGTCATTCAACCACGACGAGCGGCTGGTCGAACTCGACCGGCTGGCCGTTCTCGATCAGGATCGCCTTGACCGTGCCGCCGTGCGGCGCGGCGATCGGGTTCATCACCTTCATCGCCTCGACGATGATCAGCGTGTCGCCGGCCTTGACCTGCTGGCCGACCGCGATGAACGGCTTGGCGCCCGGCTCTGCGGCGAGATAGGCGGTGCCGACCATCGGCGACTTGACCGCATTCTCGTGCGCGGGGGTGATCGTGGCGGGATCGGACGGCATCGTGACGGGCACTGCGGCGGCCGGCGCCGTGGCGACGGGTGCGGCATAGGCGACCGGCGCGGCGCTGACCTTGCGCGCGACGCGGACCTTGCGGTCGCCGTCCTCGACCTCGATCTCGGTCAGATTGGTTTCGTCGAGCACTGCGGCGAGCTGGCGCACCAGCTCGATGTCCACGTGCATGTTCCCTTTGTTGTCTTCGCTCATGCGACCTCGAAATTCGGAAGCGCGCCTTTCATTTATCTCGGCCCGCCTGGAAACGGACCCTGTGTCAGAGACGCGCCGCGGCTTCAAGCGCAAGAAGATAGGAAAGCGCGCCGAAACCGGCGACGGTTCCCTTTGCCGCCATGCCGACATAGCTGTGGCGGCGATACTCCTCGCGCGCGTGCGGGTTGGAGATATGGACTTCGATCACCGGCGTGCGGATCGAGCGGATGCAGTCGTACAGCGCCAGCGAGGTATGGGTATAGGCGCCCGAATTGAGCAGGATCGCCTTCGCGTCGCGCGCCTGCGCTTCGTGCATCCAGTCGATCAGATGACCCTCGTGATTCGACTGGCGCATGTCGATCGCGAGGTCGAGCTCGCGGGCGCGGTCCTCGAGCATGCCGGCGATGTCGTCGAGCGTGTCCGCGCCGTAGATTTCCGGCTCGCGCGTGCCGAGCAGGTTCAGATTGGGGCCGTTGAGTACGTAAATCGTATCCGGCATGCCGACTCCCGCATTTGAGCTTTCGCGCAAGCCCCTATATCGCGCCCGAGCGAAAGGACCAGCATGCAGACTCACAGCGACGGCACCATCACGATCACGGTCAATGGCGAGCACCGCCGCGTCGCGGGCGGGATCACCCTCGCGCAGCTGGCGAGCGAGCTGGGACTGGTGCCGGAGAAGGTGGCGGTCGAGCGCAACCTGGAGGTGGTGCCACGTTCGACGCTGGCGCAAGTGCGGGTCGAGGACGGCGACGAGATCGAGATCGTGCATTTCGTCGGAGGCGGGGACCATGCGCGGCCGCTCGACGAGGACAGCTGGTCAGTCGCCGGCAAGACCTTCCGCTCGCGGCTGATCGTAGGGACCGGCAAGTACAAGGATTTCGAGCAGAACGCGGCGGCGGTCGAGGCGTCGGGCGCGGAGATCGTCACCGTCGCGGTGCGCCGGGTCAACGTCAGCGATCCCAACGCGCCGATGCTGACCGATTACATCGATCCCAAGAAGATCACCTACCTGCCCAACACCGCGGGCTGCTTCGACGCTGAGAGCGCGATCCGCACGCTGCGGCTGGCGCGCGAGGCGGGAGGCTGGGAGCTGGTCAAGCTCGAGGTGCTGGGCGAGGCCAGGACGCTCTATCCCGACATGGTCGAGACTCTTCGTGCCACCGAAACCCTCGCCAACGAAGGCTTCAAGCCGATGGTCTATTGCGTCGATGATCCGATCGCGGCAAAGCGGCTTGAAGATGCCGGCGCGGTGGCGATCATGCCGCTCGGCGCGCCGATCGGCTCGGGGCTGGGCATCCAGAATCTCGTCACGATCCGGCTGATCGTCGAGGGCGCGAAGGTGCCGGTGCTGGTCGACGCGGGAGTCGGCACCGCGAGCGACGCGGCGGTGGCGATGGAGCTGGGTTGTGACGGCGTGCTGATGAACACCGCGATCGCCGAAGCCAAGGATCCGATCCGGATGGCGCGCGCGATGAAACTCGCGGTCGAGAGCGGACGACTCGCCTACCTCGCGGGCCGCATGGGCAAACGGCGTTATGCCGATCCGTCGAGCCCGCTGGCGGGGCTGATCTAGACCTTCCCCACCAGCCACACGGTCATGCCGCCGCAATCGGGGTCCTCGATCCGGTGCGCGATCTCGGCGAGACCGCTTCGGGCGAACAGGGCACGGTACTCGCCGGGAGCGAGGCTGGCGTGGAACAGCTCCTCGCCCTCGAGCTCGCCGATCGCGATGCCGTCCGCGGGCCCGGTGTTGAAGAGCGCGACGCCGCCGCGCTTGAGCCAGATCGCGATGCGCGCGATCAGCTTCGCCTGCGCTTCCGCGTCGAGGTGGAACAGGCTGCTCCAGGCGATGATGCCGTCATAGGCGTTCGATTCCGCTCCGAACTTGCGAATGTCCCCTTCGATCCAGCGATGGCGGGAAAAGCGGGTGCGAGCGAGCTTGATCATCGATGGCGCGATATCGACGCCGGTGAGCTGGTAGCCGCGGTCGACCAGGTAGCGCGCGACCGGCTCGCCGCCGCCGCAGCCCAGGTCGAGGATCTCTCCGCCGCGCGGGATGCGGTGGATGAAGCGGTCGAACCAAGCGCGCTCGAGGAAGCTGCGACGGCGCGCGGCGTCGAACGCGAGCGCATGGCGCTGATACAGTTCGGCGATACGATCGGGCATGCCGCATCCCCCTGTTCTTCAGGCCGTGATCATGCGCGAACGCGCGGGCAAGTCAAAGCCAAGCTGCGCCGGCTATGTCATGGGGCAAATGGGGTACGCTGGGTGGGGCAATTGACACAAAACGGTATGAATTCGGCATTAGGGTCGTTTCCTGCGGGAAGTGGCCCTTTTTCGTGGATGGGTTGATTCGACTCGTTAACCTTCGCTGTGCATTATCCTGTCTTTCCGGGGCGGTTTCCCGGCACATGGTCAGCCATCCGGGGGGCTCGACTCAATGAACATAAACGTGGTCGCAGAGCATCCAGTTCTTCCCTTCGCGCAAGGCGAGTGGCGCATGGAACCGCGCGGCAGCCTTGGCGACGCGCTCGCGCGGGCGCGACTCGAACGCGAGATGACCATCGAGCAGGTCGCCGCCGTGACGCGCGTGCCGATCCGCTATCTCGTCGCGATCGAGGCCGAGCGGTTCGACGTGATCCCAGGGCGCATCTACGCCAAGGGCTTCGTCAAGGCCTTTGCCCGTTCGGTCGGCCTGTGCGATCGCTGGGCCGGCGAGGCGATCACCGCGGCGATGGCGGAGAAGCGCTCGCTAGTCGCGGCTTAGGCGCTAGCCCCGGATCGCGGTGATCGTGGTGCCGGGGGTGATGAACTCCACATCGGTCTTGAGGTGCAGCAGGCGCACGCCGTCCTGCGCCAGCGCACGATCGAGCGCGGGCGCGAACTCCCCGGTGCGCTCGACGGTCTCCGCCCAGCAGCCATAAGCGCGGCCGAGCGCGGCGAAATCCGGATTGTGCAGCGTGGTGCCGGAGAGGCGCGCGGGGAACTCGCGCTCCTGGTGCATGCGGATCGTGCCATAGGCGCCATTGTCGATGACCAGCACGAGCATGTTGGCGCCATGCTGGATCGCGGTGGCGAGCTCCTGTCCGTTCATCAGGAAATCCCCGTCGCCGGCGAGCGCGATGGCGAGCTTCTCCGGATGGCGCAGCGCCGCGGCGACCGCGGCGGGCGTGCCATAGCCCATCGCGCCGGCGGTGGGTGCGAGCTGCGAGGGTTGCGCGCCATAGTGCCAGTAGCGGTGCCACCAGCTCGAGAAGTTGCCCGCGCCGTTGCAGATGATCGCCTGGTCGGGCCGGAGCCGCTTGCGCATCGCGGCGACGCACTGGCCGAGGTCGAGCGTGACGCCTTCGCGGGGTTTGGGGGTGGACCAATCGAGCCATTCGGCATGGGCTTCGGTGCCGGCGAAGATCGGCAATGGTTCGTCGTCATGGGGGTCGGTGACGCAATGACGCGCGGCCTCGGCGAACTCGCCGCACGGCGCGCACAGCGCCATGTCGGTGCGATAGACGCGATCGAGCTCGTTGGGGTCAGGGTGGATATGAATCAGCTTCTGACCCGGGTGGTGGGGAGTGATCAGCGAATAACCATCAGTCGTCGCCTCGCCGAGACGAGCACCGACGACCAGTAGAAGGTCGGCGTTCCTGATTCGGTCGACCAGTTTGGGATTCGGTCCATAGCCGAGATTGCCGGCCCACACCGGCGACTGGTTCGAAATGGCATCCTGCCGGCGAAATGCGGCTGCTACGGGAAGGTCGAGCGCTTCGGCGAAGGCGTTGAAGTCGCGGCCGGCTTCGAGGGTCCACCCGGCTCCGCCGACGATCGCGATCGGCCGTTCGGCCTCGCGCAGGGTCGATAGGATGCTCTCGATGCCGACATAGTCAGCGGCCTGCCACGCCCTCTTGAGGTGGGGCCGATCCACTGCCTCGACCTCGTCGAGCAGCATGTCCTCGGGAAGGGCGATCACCACCGGGCCGGGGCGGCCGCTGATCGCGACGTTCCAGGCACGGGCGATATATTCGGGGATGCGACGCGCGTCCTCGATCCGCGTCGCCCATTTGGCGAGGGGGGTGAACATGGCGGGGAAGTCAACTTCCTGGAAACCTTCGCGGTCTCGCATCGAGCGGTCGACGTCGCCGATGAAGAGCAGCATCGGCTGCGAATCCTGCAGCGCGACATGGACCCCGATGCTGGCGTTGGTCGCGCCCGGGCCGCGCGTCACGAAGCACACCCCGGGCCTGCCGGTCATCGCCCCGTCGGCGCAGGCCATGAACGCCGCGCCGCCTTCCTGCCGGCAGGTGACGAGATCGACCTGCGGCGTGTCGTGCAGCGCGTCGAGCACCGCGAGGAAGCTTTCGCCGGGGACGTGGAAGATGCGGTCGCAGCCCTGGGCCACGAGATTGTCGACCAGGATGCGGCCGCCGTTGCGGAGGTTCGTCATGCCGCCTTCTTGGCGTCCCGCCGCGGCGAAGTCGAGCCGGGCGATGGCGCGCCATGGGGTTGGCGGCTAGAGTCGGACGTGACGATGGGAGACGGGCGATGCATGTAGCGAGTTGCCAGTGCGGCGCGGTGACGGCGGCATGCGCGGGCGAGCCGGTCCGGGTCTCGGTCTGCCATTGCCTGGCATGCCAGCGGCGCAGCGGCAGCGCGTTCGCGGCACAGGCGCGCTTCGCCGCCGCCGACGTCGTCACATCGGGCGAGCCCGCCACCTGGCAGCGGCGAGGCGATGAGGGCAGCGTCGCGACCTTCCGCTTCTGCGCGACCTGCGGATCGACCGTCTGGTACAGCGCCGACAGCGAGCCGGACCTGATCGCCGTCGCACTGGGCGCGTTCGCCGACCCACACGCGTTCGGTCCGCCGATCTATTCGGTCTACGAGACGCGCAAGTTCGCCTGGCTCACGGTCGATGCGCCGGGCATGGACCATTACGACTAGCCGGCATAGCGGCCCTTGAGCATCGTCCAGGCGGCGCGCAGGCTCATCGCGTCGCCGCCCTTGGGCCGGCCGGGCTTGGCGGTGGGGCGCCAGGCGAACAGGTCGAGATGCGCCCAGGCGATCTCCCTCGGCACGAAGCGCCGCAGGAACAGGGCCGCGGTGATCGGCCCGGCGAAGGGCCCGTCGGCGGCGTTGACCAGATCGGCGATGTCGGACTTCAGCATCTCGTCATAGCCGTCCCACAAGGGCAGCCGCCACAACGGATCCTTCTGCGCGATGCCATGGTCCAGCAGGTCGTTCGCCAAGCCGTCGTCATTGGCGAACAAAGCGGGCAGCTCGGGGCCGAGCGCGACGCGCGCCGCGCCGGTGAGCGTGGCGAAATCGAGGATCAGCCCGGGCTTGCCCTCGACCGCCCGGGTCAGCGCGTCGCCGAGGATGAGGCGGCCTTCGGCGTCGGTATTGGTGTTCTCGACGGTCAGTCCCTTGCGCGTCCGCAGCACGTCACCGGGACGGAAGGCGTTGCCAGCGACCGCATTCTCGACCGCGGGGACGAGGAGATGGAGGCGCACGGGCAGGCGCTGCGCCATCACCACCCCGGCCAGCGCGAGCGCGTGCGCTGCGCCGCCCATGTCCTTCTTCATCAGGCGCATGCCGGCGGAAGGCTTGATGTCGAGCCCGCCGGTGTCGAAGCACACCCCCTTGCCGACCAGCGCGACGCGCGGATGCCTGGGATCGCCCCATTCGAGCTCGATCAGCCGCGGCTCGCGTCCGCGCGCCGCCGCCATGCCGACGGCGTGGATCATCGGATAGCCTTGCTCGAGCGCGTCGCCGCGCGTGACGGTGAGCGTCGCGCCATGCGCCTTGGCGAGCGCCGCCGCCTCGGCCTCGAGCTCGGCCGGTCCCATGTCGGCCGCGGCGGTATTGACCAGGTCGCGCACCTTGAAGGTCGCGGCGGCGAGGCGCAGCGTCTCCTCGATCCGCCCGGGCTCGCTCGTCAGCAAGGTGCGAGGGCCGACCGGGTTCTCGTCCTTGCGATAGCGCTCGAAGCGATACTGGGCGAGCACCCAGCCGAGCATCGCCGCGCCGGGTTCGCCCTCGGCGAGGCGATAAGTGCCGGCGGGAAGCTGCTCGCCGAGCGAGGCGATGCGGAAGGGCGAGGTCTCGGCTTCGTCGCAAACCAGCAGCATCGACCAGTCGCCGTCCTTGTCGCCGGGCAGCACCGCGCGATTACCCGCCTTGCCGGTGAGCTTGTGCGCGGCGACAGCGGTGCGCACGCGCGCCGGCTGCCCCTTGAGCCATTCGGTCCATTGGTCGGGGTGGACGAGATGGAGGGTCTGCGCGGGCTGGCCGCGATCGGGCTGAAGCAGCGGGGAAAGGTCGGTCATCGCGGATGATCTAGGCGGGGTTGGCCGGCTTCGCTAGCTCTGGACGGCATCGGGCAGGCCGCGCGGGAAGGGATCGCGAGATCGCCGGTGCGCACCTGCTCGCGCAACTTGCAATAGGCGAGCGGCGGGAGATCGGTGAGCGCGCTTTCGGGGATGGGCATCAGTCGGGGGCCACGCAGAGCTCCATCGCGCGATCGATCATCGCGACCAGGCGGTTGCGCGATTCGGCCAGGCGCGCGGGGTCGAGGCCACGTTCCTGCGTTTCGAAGTTCACATAGTCGAGGCCGCGGAGCAGCGCATAGTTGGACAGCGAGCCGTCGCTGATCGCCACCCGCTCGAACACGACGTTGAAACCGGCCCGCGCCAGTGCGCGGCCGCACCAGGCGGCGGCCGGCGAGGTGCCGCTGCGCCATGCGACATAAGCGAGCGTGTCGTCGTCGTCGAATGGCCAGGCACGACCCTGCGAGGGGTGGGGCCGCATCACGTCGTCGCAGAAGCGGATCGAGACCTCGCCGCGGCCGGGGCGATCGGACTGGTTGCAGTGCGAGGCGCCGGTGTCGAAGCCGGGCGAGTTGGTGTGCAGCGCGATGACCGGGCGCGCGCCGCGGGCATAGTCGGCGAGGATGGTGGTGGCGTAGCGCGGATAGCCGTCGCGGAAATTGCGGTTGGGGTCGATCGGCCGACCGCGATCGACTGCGGCATTGCGGCGCTTGCCGTCCTCGGCGAGCCCCGAATCGACCGCGATCACTACGCCGCCATAGGCACGCACCCCGGCGAGCGCCGCCTCGAATCCCGCATTCTCGTTGTCGTGGGGCACGAACCAGAGCGGGCCGCGGCGTTTCTTCGTGTTGGCGATGCGGAACAGGCGCCAGGTCCCGCGTTCCTCCTGGAATTCGAGCTGCGTGACGGCGAGGCCGCGCCACTCGGCGGGATCGCGATGGCGCGCGAAATCGTCGTCGGCGAGGGTGAGCGGATCGACCGGCGTGCTGCGGATGCCGTCTTCCTGCCGGATCCCGGTGAGCGCCAGCCACAAGGCGGGGACGAGGAAGGCGAGGCGGCTTCGCGCGAGCATCGTCACGGACCTAGCCGAGCTTGATGACGGATCAAGCGCGAAGGAACGGGATCGGCCTTCATTCGCTCCTGCGGGACGCAACGGGAGCATTGCCATGCTGCAGGACGAACTTCTGGAGATCGACCGCGGATTCTGGACCGAGGGCGAGGATTATTTCCGCGAACATGTCGACGAACGCTGCGTACTGATCTTCACCCAGATGCAGGGCGTCTATCCGCGGGACGACGTCGCGGCGTCGGCGCACGATCCCAGGCGGTGGCGCGACCTCGAGATCAGCGGCGCCTTCGCCCACCGCCCGAGCGACGACATCGCGGTGCTCGGCTATGAGGCCAGGGTGGTGCGTGGCGACGGCACGCCGTACCGCGCGTGGATCGGTTCGACCTATGTCCGTCGTGACGGCGCGTGGCGGCTCACCGCGCACCAGCACACGCCGGTCGAAGGCTAGGCCAGCGGCACGCCGTAGAGGTCGTGATCGTCGGCATCCTCGATCTCGACCTTGACGATGTCGCCCTGCTTCAGGTGACCGGCGTCGCGCAGGAAGACGGTGCCGTCGATCTCGGGGGCGTCCGCCTGGCTGCGCGCGTTGGCGCCTCCTCCACCTTCCTTGGCATCCCCGAGCTCGTCGACGATCACCTCGAGCGTGCGGCCGACCTTGGCCCGGAGCTTGGCGGCGCTGATCGCGGCGGTCTTCTCCATGATGCGGGCGTAGCGCTCTTCCTTGACCTCCTCGGGCACCGCGCCGGGCAGGTCGTTGGCCGCCGCGCCCTCGACCGGCTCGAAGCGGAACGCGCCGACGCGGTCGAGCTGGGCTTCGTCGAGCCAGTCGAGCAGATACTGGAAATCGTCCTCGGTCTCGCCGGGGAAGCCGACGACGAAGGTCGAGCGGATCGTGATGTCGGGCGCGATGCCGCGCCAGTTCCTGAGCCGCTCCAGCACCTTCGCCTCGTTCGCCGGCCGGCGCATCGTACGCAGGACCGACGGACTGGCGTGCTGGAAGGGGATGTCGAGATAGGGGAGAATCAGCCCCTCGGCCATCAGCGGGATGACCTGGTCGACATGGGGATAGGGGTAGACATAGTGGAGCCGCACCCACGGTGCGATCTTGCCCAGTTCGCGGGCGAGATCGGTCATGTGCGGGACGATCTCCTGCCCCTTCCACATCCGCGGTTCCTTGCGGATGTCGACGCCATAGGCCGACGTGTCCTGGCTGATCACCAGCAGTTCCCTAGTGCCGGCTTCGACCAGCTTCTCCGCCTCGCGCAGGATCGCGTCGGGGCGGCGGCTGACGAGGTCGCCGCGCAGCGCCGGGATGATGCAGAAGGAGCAGCGGTGGTTGCAGCCTTCGCTGATCTTCAGATAGCTGTAGTGGCGCGGGGTGAGCTTGAGCCCGCTCTCCGGCACGAGATTGACAAAGGCGTTGGGCGGCATCGGCGCGGCGTCGTGCACGGCGCCGACGACTTCCTCATATTGATGCGCACCTGTGACCGCCAGGACATTGGGAAAGCGGGCGCGGATGACCTCCGCCTCCTTGCCCATGCAGCCGGTGACGATGACCCGGCCATTCTCCGCGATCGCCTCGCCGATCGCCTCGAGGCTCTCCTCCTTGGCGCTGTCGAGGAAGCCGCAGGTGTTGACCAGCACCACGTCGGCGCCGGCATAGTCGGCCGACATGGCATAGCCGTCGGAACGGAGCTTGGTCAGGATACGCTCGGAGTCGACCAGATTCTTGGGACAGCCGAGCGACACCATGCCCACCTTGGGGGCTTCGGGGAGTCGCGTTGCCATGATCGGCGGCGCACATAGCGATTTCTGCGGAAATTGCCAGCGGCCCGTAACTGGGCTAGCCTGCTACACGTGTAGCAGGGGAGGGTTGCATGGGAACCGAGATTCATTGGCTCGCGGTGCTGGCGGCGGCGGTCGCCGGGTTCGCGGTCGGCGCGCTGTGGTACGGACCGCTGTTCGGCAGGGCGTGGATGGCCGAGCGCGGCATCACGCGGGAGGATGCGGCGAAGGCCAACATGCCGCTGGTCTTCGGCATGGCGTTCGCGCTCAACCTGATCGCGTCGTTCGTGCTCGATCATGTGCTCGGCACGTACGGCGCGCCCGACCTGGGACTCAGCGTGATGATCGCCGGCGGGATCGCGCTCGGCTTCATCGTCACCTCGATCGGCGTGAACTACCTGTTCTCGCGCATGTCGATGCGGCTGTTCCTGATCGACGCCGGATACTGGGTGGTGGTCTATTGCGTGATGGGCGTGGTGCTTCAGCTGCTGCGCTGAGGGTCAGCGCTTCACCTTGGTGCGGATCACCTCGACGATCGTGTCGCCGGCCTGAAGCGCCTTCGCTTCGTCGGTGAAGAAGCCGAACGCCTCGCCGCCGCGGTAGAGGCGCAGGCCGATGCCGGTCGCCAGCGCCGATAGCGGGCGGCCCACTTCGTCGGGGTTCACCGGCCGCTCGCTGAGCGCCACCGGGCCCTCGATCGAGGCGAGGTCCATCATATAGTCGGCGACGTGCTGGCTCTTGCACGAGCTGGCGAGCAGCAGCCCGGCGAAGCTGACCGGGTTGATCACGGTAGTGGCGCCGGCGGCGCGGGCGGGGAGCTCATTGTCCTCGGCCTTGACCACGGTGCTGATCCTGAGGTGCGGGGCGAGGTGGCGCGCGGTGAGGGTGATCAGCACCGAGGTGTCGTCGCGGCCGGCGCTGACGATCATCGACTGGGCACGCGCGATCTTGACATCCTCGAGCGTCTGGTCGCGCGTCGCGTCGCCCTGGAGGATGATGCAGCCGCACTCGCGGGCGCGCTCGAGCGCCTGGGTGTTGCCGTCGACCACGACGATCTGGCCGGGATCGGTGCCGCGCGCGATCAGCTCGTCGACCGCCTCCGAGCCGGTGGTGCCGTAGCCGGCCACGATGATGTGGCCGTGGAGGTTTCGCTGGATCAGGGCCATGCGCCATCTATCCCATGTGCGCTTGAGGACGAAATTATACGCGGTGCCGATGAACAGCAGCACCGCGAAGACGCGGATCGGGGTCACCACCAGCGCGTCGAACAGGCGCGCGCGCTCGGTCACCGGGGCGATGTCGCCATAGCCGGTGGTGGTGATCGAGATCATCGTGAAATAGACGATGTCGACGAAGCTGATATGCCCGTCATAGGTGTCGCGCAGCCCCCCGCGGTCGAACCAGTGCACGCCGATCGCGAGCGCGAGCAGCGCGACCACCGCCAGCACGCGCCAGCTGATCGAGACCCAGACGGGGAGGGTCGATTTACGCTTGAGCGTGGCGTGGGGGAGGAAGCGCATTCAGCCTTAGGGTCGTGCCGGAAGCCTCGGGATCGGGTCGACGGGGGTGCGCCCCTGCCGCATCTCGAAATGCAGTTGCGCGCGGTTCGTTCCGCTGTCGCCCGACAGCGCGATCATCTGTCCGCGCTTCACGCTCTGCCCGCGCTGGACGAGCAGCTGGCCGGCATGGCCGTAGACAGTGGTCCAGCCCCCGCCATGCTGGAGGATGACGAGCCCGCCGAGCGAGGGGATGTCGCCGCCGACATAGGCGACGGTGCCGTCGGCGGCGGCGAGCACCGGCGTGTCGAGCGGAACGGCGATCTTGAGCCCGTCGCTGCGCTCCCCGCTGGCCACCGGGCCGAAGCGGCGGACGATGCTGCCGCGTACCGGCCACTGGAACCGTCCGCTGGGCGCGGTGGCGGGCGGCGCGACGGGGGTGGTCGCGGGCAGGACGCGGGCGGAGGAGGCGGTGGCGCGGGCGGGACGCGCTCGCTCGGGGATCGCGGGCTGGCCGCCCGTCACGATGTCGTCGATGTCGATGCGGAAGGCGGCGGCGCGCTCCTCGCGCGTGCGCGGGCGCTCGGCGCCGGGGATCAGCACGCGCTGGCCGACGCGCAGGATATAGGGGTCGGTGAGCTCGTTGGCGGCGATGATCTGGTCCCACGCGACGCCATAGGCGCGCGCGATGGCGATGCCGGTCTCGCCCGCGCGGACGAGGTGATAGCGCCCGCCGGGAATGGTCAGGCGCTGGCCGGCGCGGATCACGAAGGGCCGCTCGAGACCGTTGGCGCGCGCGATTGCCTCGGAGCCCGCACCGGTCCGGTTGGCGATGCCGCGCAACGTATCACCCGGCTGGACGACATAGGTGGATGCGGCGACCGTCCGCGCGTCGGAGGTGACGGGACGCGCTTCCCAGGCCGGCGGCGGGGCGGGCAGGGCGACGACCTCGGCCTCGCGCCGCGGCACCGCCGTCGGATCCGGATCATGTGAATAGCGGCCGAGCGGCGGACCGCTGCCCGCCGGAACGCACGCGCTAGAGAGCGAGATCAGCGCGAGCGCCGCGACTCCCCTGCAATCTACCCCCATCCCGATCATGCCCCCCGGCATTAACCATAAGTTCGGGCCAGCATATCAAGCGATTCACGATGCGTCATATCCAAATGCAGCGGGGTTACAGTGATGTAGCCCCGTTCGATGGCTTCGAGATCGGTATCGGCCTCGGGGGTGTAGGCGATCCGGCCGAGGCCGAACCAGTAATAGTCGAAGCCGCGCGGGTCGGTGCGCTTGTCGAGCTTGAGCCGGCCATAGTCGCGCAGGCCCTGGTGGACGGGCTTGATGCCGACGACCTCGCTCGCCGCGATCGGCGGGAAGTTGATGTTCATCAGCGTGCGCGGCGCCCAGTCGGCGCCGAGCAGCGGACGCAGCGCGCGCTCGCCCCATTGCTCGGCGGCGTCGAAGCTGACGCGCTCGCCGGGCGCGACCGCGGCATAACGCTGGCTCAGCGCGACCGAGCGGATGCCGGCAAGCGCGCCCTCCATCGCGGCGGAGACGGTGCCGGAGTAGCTGACATCCTCGGCCAGGTTGGCGCCGCGGTTGACGCCGGAGAGGATGAGGTCGGGCTTCGCATCCTTCATGAGCTCGGCCAGCGCCATCATCACCGCATCGGTCGGCGTGCCGGTGACCGCGAAGCGGCGCTCGCCGAACTTGCGCAGCCGTACGGGCTCGGTGAGCGAGAGCGAGCGGCCCTTGCCCGACTGTTCCTCGAGCGGAGCGACGATGGTGATGTCGTCCGAGAGCTTCCGCGCGATGCGCTCGAGCACTTCGAGCCCGCGAGCATGGACGCCGTCGTCGTTGGTGAGGAGGATTCTCACGGGCAGTCTCCGTTCGTGCTGAGCTTGTCGAAGCAATGCGCTTCGGCGGCAGTCAAAAGGGCCCTTCGGCAAGCTCGGGGCGAACGGGCAGCTATGCTGTAGGTTCCAGCCGGTTGAGGCCGCGCAGGTACGGCTGCAGCGCTTCGGGCACCGCGACCGAGCCATCCTCGTTCTGGTAATTCTCCAGCACCGCGACGAGCGTGCGGCCGACCGCGAGGCCCGAGCCGTTGAGCGTGTGGACGAAGGCGGGCTTGCCCTCCTCGTTCCGGTAGCGCGCATTCATGCGGCGCGCCTGGAAATCGGTGCAGGTCGAACAGGACGAGATCTCGCGATAGCGGCCCTGGCCGGGCAGCCACACTTCGAGGTCGTAGGTGCGCGCCGCCGAGAAGCCCATGTCGCCGGTGCACAGCTTCATGCGGCGGAAGGGCAGGCCGAGCTTGTCGAGAATCCCCTCGGCGCAGGCGGTCATGCGCTCATGCTCGGCATCGGACGCGTCGGGGGTGACGATCGAGACCATCTCGACCTTGTCGAACTGGTGCTGGCGGATATAGCCGCGCGTGTCGCGGCCAGCCGCGCCAGCCTCCGAGCGGAAGCAGGGCGTGAGCGCGGTGAAGCGCAAGGGGAGGGCGTCGGCGGCGAGGATCTGCTCGCGCACGATGTTGGTGAGGCTGACCTCGGCGGTCGGGATCAGCCAGCGGCCGTCGGTGGTGCGGAACAGATCCTCGGCGAACTTGGGCAACTGGCCGGTGCCATAGACCGCCTCGTCGCGGACGAGGAGGGGCGGGTTCACCTCCTCATAGCCATGATCGACCGTGAGCGTGTCGAGCATGAACTGGCCGAGCGCGCGGGCGAGCTTGGCGGCATGGCCGCGGACCAGCGTGAAGCGCGCGCCCGAGAGCAACGCCCCGGTTTCGAAGTCGAGGCCGAGCGCCGGGCCGAACGCATCGTGCTCGCGCGGTTCGAAGGTGAAGCTCGGCCGGGCGCCGCGTTCGTGGACGAGGTGGTTGGCATCCTCGTCGGCGCCGTCGGGGACGTCGGCGGCGGGGAGGTTGGGGATGGCGGAGAGCGCCACCTTGAGCGCCTCGTCCGCGGCTCCCTGCGACAGAGTGAGCGTTTCTAGCTCGTCCTTGAGGCTCGCGACCTCCGCCATCAGCGCCTGCGCACGCGCCTCGTCCTTTGCGGCCTTGGCCTGTCCGACCTGCTTCGACAGGTCGTTGCGGCGCGCCTGCACCTCCTGCTGGCGCGTGGTGAGCGCGCGGCGCGCCTCGTCGAGCGCGACCAGGGTGGCGGATTCTGGTTCGCTGCCGCGGCGGACCAACGCCGCGTCGAAGGCTTCGGGATGTTCGCGGATCAGGCGGATGTCGTGCATGGCGCGCAGGCTATGGCGGGGCGGCCCGGCGCGCGCAACCCGCTCCGCACCACATGCGTTTCCCTCCGTAACAAATGAGGAGAACAACGATGCGGGTTCCGCACAACGCCTTTGTCGTGGTCGCCGACGGCCGCAAGATGCTGTTCCTGAGGAACGAGGGCGACGAGGTGCATCCAAACCTCCAGGTCGAGCGCAAGCGGGTGCAGCAGAACCCGGCCGATCATGAACAGGCAGCGGACCTCGCCGGCGGCGCATCCTCGACCCGCACCGACGGCGCCAACTGGGCGTCGGGCGGCAATTTCGAGAATACCGACTTCCACCAGCTGGAGGAGGACCGGTTCGCGGCCGACACCGCCGACCTGCTCAAGGCGCGAGCGCTTAACAATGATTTCGAGTCGCTGATCATCGTCGCGCCGCCCAAGACGCTGGGCGAACTGCGGAAGCATTATCACAAGGAGGTCGAGAATCGGCTGGCGGGCGAGATCGACAAGGACCTCACCCGCCATACGATTCCCGAAATCGAGGCGGCGCTGATCGCCGCCGGCTGATTATTCCGCGGCGTCCTTGGCCTTGCGGTTCTGGAAGCGCTTGCGTGCGACCAGCGCCGCCGCCGCGGCACCGAACAGCAGGACCATCGGCGGCGCCGGAACCGGGTCTGGCCCGCCCGACGAGCCAGTGCTGCCGCTCGACGTCGAGGTCGAAGTGCTGGTCGACGAGGTGCTGCTCCAACCGCTCGACGTGCTCCAGCCGCTCGAGGTCGACGAGGAGACGTCGCCCGAGGACGAGGCCGATGTCGAGGAGGAGGTCGAAGACGAGGTCGACGAAGACACGTCGCCCGACGATGAAGCCGAGGTCGAGGTCGACGAACCACCGGTCGAGGTGGAGGTCGACGAGCCGCCAGTCGACGTCGAGGTCGACGAGCCGCCGGTCGAGGTGGACGAGCCGCCGGTCGAGGTCGAGGACCCGCCGGTCGAAGTCGAGCCGCCCGACGAGGACGAGGTCGAGGAGATCACGATGCCGCCGCTGCTCGAGCCGCCGCCCGAACCGCCGAAGAAGCCGCCCGCGAAGAAGCCGCCGCCAAAACCGCCGCCGCCGCCGAAGCCGCCGCCGGTCGCTGCCGCCGCGCCGCCGCCACCGCCGCCGACCGCGGGCATTTCGCCATAGACGGGCGGGGGCAGGGGAACCGGCGTCCCTTGCGTGGTGACCGTGACGACCTGAGGCTGGCACTGCGCGGTGGTGGTGACCGTGCGCCGCACGATCCGCTTGCGGACCGGGCGCTTGACCACACGCTTGGTGATCACGCGCTTCTTCGCCACTGCCCCCTTCGAGACATAGGTGCGCTCAGCGCGGGATTCGGCGACATGCACCGCGCCGCCGCCGATCACGGCGCCGCCGCACGCGCATGCGCACAATTTCGCCAAGGCCATCCGAACCGACATAGTCGCTCTCTCTTATCCCCAGAGGCTGCCCCGATGCTGCATGATGCAGCGCCTGCGCAGGCTCATGCCGAGAAAGTGCAGAACAAACTATTAAGTGCAACGGCGTTAACCATAGTTTGGCCGCGCTTGGAGCGTTTTTGTCCCGCCGTGCCATCCGTGCTATGGTTAATGTTCCGGAGAGGGACAATTCGGGGGCAGGGCTCGGGCTTTACTTGCTCGATATGGTTAACATGAACGCTGCCGAAGTGGCCAATTCAGCGTCGCGCAATTTCCTCCACAGCAGAACGGTTTGGCGGGCGAATCTGTGGATTCGGACGCTTGTGGAGCCGGGCGCACCTCCCTATAGCGCCGTCGGGCAAAAGGGCGGATTTCGATCGGCAGCGCCGACGCGATCCGGTGTGGAGAGTGGCATGGCGACGGTTTACGAGCATCGCGACGACCCCGAGAAAGCGCCTCCGGCGGCCAATGACTTGCCCGACGGCTATCGGCCGAGCGCCGACGAGCCCTTCATGAACCCGCGTCAGCTCCAGTATTTCCGCGAGAAGCTGCTTGCCTGGAAGGACGCGATCCATCGCGAGGCGGCGGGCACGCTCTCGCAGCTCCAGGTCGACTCGCTGCGCGAGGCGGACCTCACCGATCGCGCCTCGAGCGAGACCGACTGGTCGATCGAGCTGCGCACCCGCGATCGCCAGCGCAAGCTGATCGCCAAGATCGACGCGGCGCTGCGCCGGATCGAGGACGGCGAATATGGCTTTTGCGAAGTGACCGGCGAGCCGATCAGCCTCGGCCGGCTCGAAGCGCGGCCGATCGCGACGATGACGGTCGAGGCGCAGGAACGTCACGAGCGCAACGAAAAGGTCTCGCGCGACGAATAGCGCCGGAATGGCTGTGAATTGCCTTCCGGATTAACGCTTTTGATAACCCTCGCTGCTGTAATTCGCGCGCAGGAGTGACAGAGCGGCAGATGGACGAGTTTTCCAACAATCCCCTGAACGCCATTTCGAGCGACGACCCGTCGAGCCAGCGAAGCGGCTCGCGCGACAGCCTGCTGCTCTCCGCGCAGCTGCGCATCGAGGGCGAGCCGGAGGTGACGGTGCGGGTCCGCAATCTCTCCTCGGGCGGGCTGATGGCGGAATATGCGCAGCCGGTCGACTCGGGCATGCGCGTCGAAGTCGACGTGCGCGGCGTGGGCTGGGTCGGCGGGCGGATCGCCTGGGCGGCGGAAGGCCGTATCGGGATCGCGTTCGACCGCGAGATCGACCCGATGGCGGCGCGCAAGCCGGTGGGTCCGGTCCGGAGCTCAAGCCCCACCAAGCCGGTGCGGCGCCCGGTCTGATTCGATTGCCGGTCTGATTTTATGGTAAAGTCCGATAGGCGGCGCCACCCTGGCGAGGGGCCAGGGCGACACCGTGATCGCGCGCGTTACAGGTGCGCGATTTCCTCCTTTACGCGGAGCTTCTGGCGCTTCAGGTCGGCGATGATCATCTGATCGGGAAGGGGCCGTTGCGACTCGACGTTGATCCTGCGATCGAGAGTCGCGTGCTTGGCCTCGAGTGCCGAGAGATGCGCGTTCTGCATGGAAGCAATCCTCCTGCTCAGGGTTGGGGGACCAAGGAGTAAATCACGATTCGCGGCGCTTGTCGCCCCTTGCGAATCACGGCATCGACGGGGCAACGGCGATCTGCGGCAGGCCGATCCGGGCCGGGCGCAAACGGGCGAGGCCGAGGGGACGAGTGGCGCGATGGACGAGACCGAGATTCTGCGCCGCCTCGAGCTGCTTCGCGTCGAGCATCGCGATCTCGACGCCGCGATCGCCGCGCTGGCGAGCGGCAATGCGCCGGACCAGCTGCAGATCGCGCGGCTCAAGAAACGCAAGCTGCGGCTGCGCGACGAGATCGCCTCGCTCGAGGACCGGCTGATCCCCGACATCATCGCCTGAGCGCGGTTATCCACGGCGCATCGCTTTGGGACATGGGGTTGCGCAGATTGGCTATTCCGCTCCCGGAAGGTTTCTGTCAGCGTCGATGATTATGACGGGGGACAAGGCTACCGCGCAGATTCATCAGCGTCTGATCGACTCGCTTTACACCGAGGCGATGCTGCTCGCGGATGAAGCGCGCGCCTATTTCGACGAGATGGGACGGGACGAGCGCGACACGCTCGATGCGATGACGCGCGTCGTGTTCTCGTGCGAGTCGCTCAAGGTGACGACGCGGCTGATGCACGTCATCGCCTGGTTGCTGACTCAGCGCGCGGTGAATGCCGGGGAGATCGCGCTCGGCGACGCGCTCGATCCGTCGCGACGGCTGGGCACGGCGCCCGAGACCGACCGCGCGTCGTTCGACGCGATGCCGCTGGCCGCGCAGGGGCTGATCGCCGCGAGCCAGGACCTGTATCGCCGCGTGGCGCGGATCGACTCGACTCACGATCACGATGCGCCCGTGCCGGTCAGCCCTGCGCGGCGGATGCTCGACCGGTTAAGTCACGCCTTCTAGCGCGGCGCCGGCCCAGCCGCCGTGCGGCAACGCCTCGATCCGCGCGCGCGCCGCGCGATATTCGCGATCGAGCCGATCGACATATTCGGCGACCGGGGTGACCGCGTGGACCGCGCCGATACCCTGGCCCGAGCCCCAGATGTCGCGCCACGCCTTGGCCTTCGAATTTCCGCCCGAGCCGAAGTTCATCTTGCTCGGGTCGCTCTCGGGCAGATTGTCGGGATCGAGGCCAGCGCCGGCGATCGAGGCGCGCAGATAGTTGCCGTGAATGCCGGTGAAGAGATTGGTGTAGACGATGTCCGAGGCGGAGCCCTCGACGATTCCGTTCTTGTAGGCCTCGCCGGCATTGGCTTCCGCGGTCGCGATGAACGGCGAGCCGATATAGGCGAGGTCGGCACCCATCGCCTGCGCGGCGAGGACCGCGCCGCCATTGGCGATCGCGCCGGAGAGGATGACCGGCCCGTCGAACCAGCTGCGCGTCTCCTGCACGAAGGCGAACGGGCTGAGCTGGCCGGCATGGCCGCCGGCGCCGGTGCAGACCAGGATCAGGCCGTCGGCGCCCTTTTCCACCGCCTTGTGCGCGAAGCGTTCGTTGATCACGTCGTGCAGCGTGATGCCGCCCCAGCCATGGACGGCCTGGTTGACCGCCTCCTGCGCGCCCAGCGAGGTGATGACGATCGGCACGTGCCATTTGGCGCAGGTGACGAGATCCGCCTCGAGCCGGTCGTTCGAGCGGTGGACGATCTGATTGACGGCGAAGGGCGCGGCGGGCCGGCCGGGATTGTCGCGGTTCCACGCCGCGAGCTCCTCGGTGATCTGGTGCAGCCATTCGTCGAGCTGGCTCTGCGGGCGCGCGTTGAGCGCCGGGAAGGAGCCGATGATGCCCGCCTTGCACTGGGCGATGACCAGCTCGGGGCCAGACACGATGAACAGCGGCGAGCCGATGATGGGCAGACGCAGGCGATCGAAGAGAGCGGGAAGAGCCATTTGCGTTTCATACCCGAACTGATTTTCCTGTCCAGCGCCACACCGACGCCGGGCCAAGAAGGCCATACCCGATCTTTGAAGATCGCCTAGTCGAGGCGGGTGAGACCGGCGCGGAAACGGCGCTGGCGATCGGCATAGCTCTGCGCGGAGAGGAGCAGGCCGGCGCGGGTAGTGGCATCGATCTCGCGCACCGCACGCGCGGGGCTGCCGACGATCAGGCTGCCCGGGGGAAACACCTTGCCCTCGGTGATCAGCGCGCCGGCGCCGATCAGGCAATCATCGCCGATCTGCGCGCGGTTGAGGATGATCGCGCCCATGCCGACGAGCACGCGGTCGCCGAGCGCGCAGCCATGGAGAATCGCGTGGTGGCCGATCGTGCAGTCCGCGCCGATGGTGAGCGGCGCGCCGGGATCCGAATGCAGCATCGCGCCGTCCTGGACGTTGCTGCGCGCGCCGACGAGGATCGGCGTGTTGTCGGCACGGATCACCGCGCCGAACCACAGGCTCGCCCCCGCCTCGAGCCGCGCATCGCCGATCACGTCGGCGCTCGGCGCGACCCAGGCATCGGCGTGGATGGATGGTTCGATGCCCTCGAATGCGTAGATCGCCATCGTCCGCTCCCGTCCCGGCGTAATTTGGTCGCAGGCGGAACGTCCCGCCGTTTCAACCGTATATCCGCATGACTCGGTACTGCCGAGCCGGATTGCGGGAGACGACGGATGATCAACCTCATCGTGCTTCTTATCGTGGGCGGCGTGCTCGGCTGGCTGGCCAGCATCGTCATGCGCACGGATGCCCAGCAGGGCATTTTCCTCAACATCGTGGTCGGGATCGTCGGCGCGCTGCTGGCGGGCCTGCTCATCACGCCGATGATCGGCGGCGGAACGATCACCGAAGGTTCGTTCAGCGTGACATCACTACTGATCTCGTTCCTGGGTGCAGTCGTGCTGCTGGCGATCGTCAACCTGGTGCGCCGCGGCTCGGTGCGCTGAGCCGGACAACCTACCCAAGCAACTGGGCGGCTTCGGCCGCCCGATTTTTATGCGTCAGCGAAGCGCGGATTGGGCGAATTCGGGAACGTTGACCCCCAGCGCCAGCGCGAGCGCGACGCCACCGAGCAGCACCGCCAGGGTCGATGACATCGAGAACAGACCCCAGCCGACCGCGGTGACCATCGTCGGGTTCGGACGCGACAGGCGCCGGTTCTGCTCCGCCGAAAGCAGCACGAAGCCGGCCAGCAGGCCGTAGAGGAAGACGGAAAACTCGATCATCTGCACAAACCCACCCGGTACCGCGGGCACGCTTAAGCGCAGTTGGTTAACATATTCAATGTGGCCCCGGCGGTTCGTGCTGCGTCGCAGCGCGGTTTCATCTCGCCCCGTCGAAGTTGAAAGTCGGTTCAGGTTCGCTTGACCCGCAGCGGATCGCGCGACTATCGCCCGTGGCGACAGCACACAGGAGAGAATCGCGGCGATGAAGAAGCTCTATCCCAGTGCCGAGGCCGCGCTCGAGGGCCTGCTTCGCGACGGCATGACGATCTGCGCCGGCGGCTTCGGGCTGTGCGGCATCCCGGAGCGGCTGATCGACGCGATCCAGGCCGCGGGCGTCAGGGACCTGACCATCGCCAGCAACAATGCCGGGATCGACAATGAGGGACTGGGCAAGCTGCTGCGCAGCCGCCAGGTCCGCAAGATGATCTCCTCCTATGTCGGCGAGAACAAGGAGTTCGAGCGGCAATATCTGGCGGGCGAGCTCGAGGTCGAGTTCTGCCCGCAGGGCACGCTGGCCGAGCGCTGCCGCGCGGGCGGAGCGGGGATCCCGGGCTTCTACACCAAGACCGGCGTCGGCACGAAGGTGGCCGAGGGCAAGGAAGTGAAGGTGTTCGACGGCGAGGAGTATATCCTCGAGCGCGGCATCCGCGCCGATCTCGCGATCATCAAGGGGTGGAAGGCCGACGAGGCCGGCAACCTGATCTTCCGCAAGACCGCGCGCAACTTCAACCAGCCGATGGCGACCGCGGCGAACATTTGCGTCGCCGAGGTCGAGGAAGTGGTGCCCGTCGGGACGCTCGATCCCGATGCGGTGCATCTGCCCGGCATCTATGTGAAACGCATGATCGTCGGCGCGCCCTACGACAAGAAGATCGAGTTCCGCACCGTGCGGCCGCGGGCCGAAGGCGCTGGGGCCGCGTGAGCCGGCTGCGCGCCGCAGCCGTGCTGGCGCTGCTGCCGGTGGCGGCAGGCGGCTGCGTCGCGGCGGCGATCCCGATCGCCGCGAGCGGCATGATCGCGCGCGACAAGATCGGGCTCGGCAAGCGCGAACCGAAAAAGCCCGAGGAAGTGCAGCGCGCGCCCGGCGAGCTCAGGACCGCCGAGGCGCGGGCGGCGATGCAGGGCATCGTGGCGAGCCCGGCCGGCCAGCCGCAGCCGGGCATGCTGCCGGCCCCCAACGGTGCGCTGCCGCCGCCGCCTTCCGCGCTGCCTGCGGGGGTGACGGCGACGCCCGGCCTGGGCGGCAATTCCGGGGAAGCCGCGGCTTTCAGCCTCCAGGCCTATCAGGCACTGTGGAACCACCTCTCCATACAAGCCGGCCGCCGTCAGCGCGGCGAGCCGCTGCAGTCGGTCATCCTCGCGCCGGGCACCACGCTCGATGCGCCGCGCTACGCGAGTTGCGAGGGCAAGCCGCTGGCAGTGGTGTTCGACATCGACGAGAGCGCCGAGAAGGCGGCGGACCCCGACGCGCCCTGGCGCCGCTGGAAGGGCGACGGCACCGATCAGGTCGCGGCGACTCCCGGCGCGGTCGAGGGGATCGACGCGGCGCGGCGCGAAGGCATTGCGGTGATCTTCACCAGCCGCCGCGCGCCCGAGAGCGCGCCCGGCGTGACCGCATTGCTCAACCGGCTCGGCTTCGGCGGGTTCCAGGCCGGCCGCACGCTGATCCTGCGCGGCGATGCCGAGGCGTCGAGGGGCGACGAGCAGGTCCGCCAAGTGCTCGCCGCCGGCTATTGCGTGGTCGCGCTGGTCGGCGACTCGCTCAACGACTTCAGCAGCCAGTTCGAGGTCGTCGCCGACGCCGGCAGACGCCAGACCGCGGCGACCGAGACGATGGTCGCGCCGCTCTGGGGTGCGGGCTGGTTCATCCTGCCCAATCCCGTGCGCAGCACCGCTGCGACCCAATCCCAGTGATCCCGACGGAGAGGACCCAAAATGCCCTGGACTCGTGACGAAATGGCCGCCCGCGCCGCCAAGGAACTGCGCGACGGCTTTTACGTGAACCTCGGCATCGGCATCCCGACGCTGGTCGCCAACCACATCCCCGCGGGGGTCGAGGTGACGCTGCAGTCGGAGAACGGCATGCTCGGCATCGGTCCCTTCCCGTACGAGGGCGAGGAGGACCCCGACCTGATCAACGCTGGCAAGCAGACGATCAGCGAGCTGCCGCAATCGGTCTATTTCAGCAGCGCCGACAGCTTCGCGATGATCCGCGGCGGGCATATCGACCTCACCGTGCTGGGTGCGATGGAAGTCGCCGAGAATGGCGACATCGCCAACTGGATGATCCCCGGCAAGATGATCAAGGGCATGGGCGGGGCGATGGACCTCGTCGCCGGGGTCAAGAAGATCATCGTGGTGATGGAGCACAACGCCAAGGACGGCGGCGCGAAGTTCATCCCGGAATGCACCTTGCCGCTGACCGGCAAGAACGTCGTCGACATGATCATCACCGATCTGGCCGTGTTCCAGCGCGCCGACCACAGCTCGCCGTTCCGGCTGATCGAGCTGGCGCCCGGCGTGACCGAGGACGAGGTCGCGGCGAAGACCACCGCCAGCTACGAGGTCGCGCTGGCGGCCGCCTGATCGGGCCGGTCAGGCGCTCGCGATCTCGGATGTGACCCAGTCGCGGAAGGCGGCGATCTTGGGGCTCAACTGACGCGTGACGGGATAAGCGAGCCAGAAGGCGCGTCCGTCGGTCGCGGCATGCGGGTGGACGCGTGCGAGGCGGCCTGCGGCGATGTCTGCCGCGAACAGGATCGGCGAGCCGATCGCGACGCCATGACCGGCGATCGCCGCCGCGATGTCGAGATGCTCGGCCGAGAAGGTCGTGCCGAACCGCTCCGGCGCCGGGCCTGCGGGATGGCCGAGATCGCGATGCCATAGCTCCCACCAGTCGGGACGGCCGAGCAGCGGCACGCGCAGCTGCTGCGCGGGATCGTCGAGGCCCTGAACTCGCTCGACCAGCGCCGGCGCACACAAAGGCGTGAACACGCTCGGGAACAGCGGCACCGCGCGCAGGCCCGGCCACGCGCCATGCCCATTGCGGATCGCGACGTCAAAACCGCCGCCGGCGAGGTCGCGCGGGTCGGGTGACAGGTCGAGCTCGACTCGCAGCTCGGGATGCAGCGCGCGGAAGCGGCCCAGGCGCGGCGCGAGCCATACCGTGCCGAGCGTGGGCAGCGCGGTGACGCGGAGCCGGCTCTGATCGGCATCGATCGCGCGCGCGAAGCCGGCGCGGAGCGCGGTGAAGGCCGACAGTGCGTCGGCGGCAAGCACTTCGCCGGCCGGGGTCAATTGGACGCGCTGGGCATGGCGCCGGAACAGGTCGACCCCGAGCTGCGTCTCGAGCTGGCGGACGTGATAGCTGACTGCGGCCGCGGTGGTCTGCAGCTCTCGGGCCGCCGGTGCGAACCCGCCGAGGCGAGCTGCGGCCTCGAAGGCGCGGATCGCGATCAGCGAGGGAAAGGCAGCCGTCACCGCAAGCCTGACTTGATGTTTCGCTGAGGGACACGGTTCGCACGCAAGGCCATGCGTGCGAAATACCCCAAGTCGGGCTTAGGGTAAGCTGTCATCTTTCGAGTCCCACAGGCGCCGCGAACGCAGCACAAATCACCGGTCTCTTCAGCAGGACGAGTGCTATGCGGATAGTGGGTGCGGTCGATCGGCGCAGCGTGTTGGCGGGATTGGGCGGTTCGGGGCTGGTGCTGGCGGGATTGCCTGGCAGGGCGGTCGCCGGCGCGGCGGACCGGCGGCGCGACTGGGCGTGGCTCGAGGGCAATTGGCAAGTCGAGCATCGCTGGGAATAGGCCTTCTCGGCCGATGGCGGGCAGAGCTGCGAGGTCAACTGGACCTCCGACTTCACGAGGGCAGCGTGATGCGGGCGGATCGACGCGCGCTGATGAAGGGGGCCGCGCTGGCGATCGCGGCGCTGGGAACGCGCGGCGCCAGCGCCCAGGAGATACCGCTGCCCGAGGGCACCGCATCGCGGGGCGATTTCGACTATTTCCTCGGCAGCTGGCGCGTCGAGCATCGTCGGCTGCGCAAGCGTCTGGCGGGGAACGACGACTGGGAGGAATTCGGCGGCCGCACGCAGTGTCAGCAGCTGTTCGGCGGGCTGGTCAACCTCAACGAGAGCATCTCGTATCGCGGCGGGAAGACGTCCTACGGCCTGGGCCTGCGCGCGCTCGACGAGCCCGGCGGGCGCTGGGCGGACTGGTATCTGGCGGCGAGCGACCTCAGCAAGATCGACGCGCCGCTCTATGGCCGTTTCGCGAAGGGCGTCGGCACCTTCTATGCACGCGAGCTGTTCGAGGGGCGGACCGTGCTGGTGCGCGGCCGCTTCTCGCCGGTGAACCCGGACGAGGCGCGGTGGGAGCAGGCCTTCTCGCCCGACGGCGGGGCCAGTTGGGAGACCAACTGGGTGATGCGCTACCTGCGCACCGCGCCCGCCACCGGCGGCTGATTCGTCAGGCCGCCTTGCGCCGCTCCGCCATCTCGTCGTTGAGCATCTCGGCCAGCAGGAAGGCGAGCTCGAGGCTCTGACCGGCGTTGAGCCGCGGGTCGCAATGCGTGTGGTAGCGGTCGGCCAGGTCGTGCTCGCCGATGTCGATCATGCCGCCGGTGCACTCGGTCACGTTCTGGCCGGTCATCTCGGCATGGATGCCGCCGGCATAGGTGCCCTCGGCGCGGTGCACGGCGAAGAAGCCGCGGACCTCGGCGAGGATGCGCTCGAACGGGCGGGTCTTGTAGCCGTTGGCGGCCTTGACGACGTTGCCGTGCATCGGGTCGCAGCTCCACACCACCGGATGCCCCTCGCGCTTCACCGCGCGCACGAGCTTGGGCAGGCCGGCCTCGATCTTGTCATGGCCATAGCGGGTGATCAGCGTGATGCGGCCCGGCGTACGTGCCGGGTTGAGCGTGTCGAGCAGACGAATCAGCGCGTCGGGCTCGAGGCTCGGGCCGCATTTCATGCCGATCGGGTTGCCGATGCCGCGCAGGAACTCGACATGCGCCGAGCCGTCGAACCGCGTGCGGTCGCCGATCCACAGGAAGTGCGCGCTGGTGTCGTACCAGTCGCCGGTCAGCGAATCCTGCCGGGTCAGCGCCTGCTCGTAGGGGAGCAGCAGCGCTTCGTGGCTGGTGTAGAAATCGGTGCCCTTGAGCTGGGGGACGCTGTCGGCGTCGATGCCGCAGGCCTGCATGAAGTCGAGCGCCTCGCCGATGCGGTCGGCGACGTCGGCGAACTTCGCGCTCCACGGGCTCTTGCCCATGAAGTCGAGCGTCCATTTGTGGACCTGGTGCAGGTTCGCATAACCGCCGCTGGCGAAGGCGCGCAGCAGGTTGAGCGTTGCGGCGGACTGGCTGTAGCCCTGGATCATGCGCTGCGGATCGGGGATGCGCGCTTCGGGGGTGAAGGCGATGTCGTTGACGTTGTCGCCGCGATAGCTGGGCAGCTCGACGCCATCGATCGTCTCGGTATCGGCCGAGCGCGGCTTGGCGAACTGTCCAGCCATGCGCCCGAGCTTCACCGTCGGCAGCTTCGACGCGAAGGTCAGCACCACCGCCATCTGCAGGATGACGCGGAAGGTGTCGCGGATGTTGTTGGGATGGAACTCGGCGAAGCTCTCGGCGCAGTCGCCACCCTGGAGCAGGAACGCCTCGCCGCGCGCGACCTTGGCCAGTTCCTGGGTGAGCGCGCGGGCCTCGCCGGCGAAGACCAGCGGCGGGAAGCTGGCGAGCTGAGTCGTCGCCGCGTCGAGCGCGGCGGCATCGGGGTAAATCGGGAGCTGGCGCGCTTCGGCCGACTTCCAGCTGTCAGGAGTCCATCCCATGTCCTGCTCCAGGTTGCGGACATGGACGTACCAGTCCTGATGATGCGCGATGCCATTGGCCGCGATCTGGTTGAGCACCGCCGGCGAGGCGCGCTTGCCATCCTCCTCCCAACCCTGCACGGTCGAACCGGGGGTGTCGAACCAGGCGCCGAAAGCGGCGCGGGAGAGCGATCGTTCCTCGCGGAAGCGGCGGATCTTGGAACCAGCTAAAGTCGTCATGGTCCGGGCGCCTTACCCCCAACGGGTAAATTGGTGCAAGCGCTAAATTCACCCAAGTGGGGTAAATGTGGTTGTACTCGCGCCGTTCCGCGGGATCGAGTAAGGCGAAGTCATGAACGCGCTGGAAGTCCGGGCGGCGGTGAGCGACATGCCGCCATTGCTGCGCGCGGTGGTGATCGAGCGGTTCGCGGCCTCCGACCTGGCCTATCACAATGCGAGTCATATCGCGCACATGCTGGACGGGCTCGACCGCTGGTTCGCGGCGGAGCTGACCGCGCGCGACGAGCGGATACTGCGCTATGCGATCTGGCTGCACGACCTGTTCTACGACGTCGAGGCGTCGGACAATGAACGGCGCAGCGCGGATATCGGTCTGGCATTGCTGCGCTGGCCGGAGGACGAGCTGCGCGAGCTCGAGGCTTGCATCATGGCGACCAAGGGGCATGCCGCCGGCGATCGCCTGCCAGCGCTGCTCGTCGATCTGGACCTGTCCATCCTCGCCGCCGAGCGGGAGGGATATCGTCGCTATGCGCTCGCAATCCGCGACGAATACCGGCGCTATCCCGATGCGACCTATCGCGCAGGGCGGGTGCGCATCCTCGGCGCATTGAAGGAAGCGCCGCTCCTGGCGCGGCTGTCGCGCGCGATGGGCCTTACCGAAACCGCGCTGGAAGCGCAGGCGCGCGCCAATCTGGAATGGGAGATCGCGCGGCTGTCGAGTGCCGCGGCGACGGTCGAGGAGGCGCTGGCGGACGATCACTGAGACGGTGCAACGAGCGGCCTTAATCCTGCCGTTCAGCGTTCCTACATCCGTCGGGTCGGAAGCCGGCGGGTAAAGGAAGGTGCGTGATGATCCGGATGCTGATGCTGGCGATGCTCGCCGCGACCCCCGTGCTGGCGCAGGAAGCCGAGGACGGCAACGAGCCGCCGCAGCGGGTGCGCAGCATCCTGCTCTATGGTGACGAGAAATGTCCCAAGCCCACGAGCGAGGACGAGGTCGTCATCTGCTCGAACGCCGGAGATTCGCCGTTCCGCATCCCCAAGTCGTTGCGCAAGAGCAAGTTCAGGCCCGAGAGCGTGAGCTGGACGCGGCGCGCCGAGCTGATCGACGAGGTCAACCGCCAGACGCTGCCGGGAAGCTGTTCGCCGATCGGCAGCTATGGGCATACCGGCTGCACGATCCAGATGCTTCAGCAATGGCGCGCGGAACGCGCGGAACGAAAGGCCGAGGAAGCGGCGATCCCGGGCGGCGAGGACTAGCGCCTACTGGCCGAAGCCGGGCTCCGACGCGCGTGCGACCGCTTCGCGCGCGGCGGCGAACAGCGCGCCGGCCTTGGCCTCGCACTCGCGCTGCTCATAGGCCGGGTCGCTGTCGGCGACGATGCCCGCGCCGGCGGTGACGTGCATCGTGCCGTCCTTCACGATCGCGGTGCGCAGGACGATGCAGCTGTCCATCGAGCCGTCTGGCGAGAAATAGCCCACGCCGCCGGCATAGGGACCGCGCTGGTCGCGCTCCAGCTCGGCGATGATCTCGCACGCGCGGACCTTGGGTGCGCCGCTCACCGTGCCCGCGGGGAAGCCGGCGAACAGCGCATCGAGCGCATCGGCGTCGGGGCGCAGCCGGCCGACCACGTTCGACACGATGTGCATGACGTGGCTGTAGAATTCGACGGCGTAGCTGTCGGTGACCTTGACCGTCCCCGCCTCCGCGACGCGGCCGGTGTCGTTGCGGCCGAGATCGAGCAGCATGAGGTGCTCGGCACGCTCCTTGGGATCGGCGAGCAGGCTGGCGCGGTTGGCCTCGTCCTCCCCCGCGGTCTTGCCGCGCGGGCGGGTGCCGGCGATCGGGCGGATCGTGACGTCGCCGTCGCGGACGCGGACCAGGATCTCGGGGCTCGATCCGGTCAGCGCGAAGCCGGGCAGATCGAGGAAATAGAGGAAGGGCGAGGGATTCACCCGGCGCAGCGCGCGGTAGAGCTCGATCGGCGGCAACGCGAAGGGCGCGGTGAACCGCTGGGCAAGCACGACCTGGAAGATGTCGCCGGCGGCGATATAGTCCTTCGCGCGCGCGACCATCGCGGCATAGTCGGCGGCGGGGACCGTCGGCTGTGCGGCGATCTCGACCGCGTCAGCCGCCGTCCTGGCCGGGAGCGGCGCCGAGGCGAGGCGCGCGGCGGTCGCGTCGAGGCGTTCGGCCGCGGTCGCCAGCAGCGTTTCGGGATCGCGCGCGGCATCGGGCCAGACCGGCGCGACGACGAACAGCGAATCCGCCAGCCGGTCGAAGATCAGGATCACGGTCGGCCGCACGAAGATCATGTCGGGCAGGCCGAGCGCGTCGTTGGCGGCGCGGGGGAGCTTCTCCACCAGCCCGATCGTCTCATAGCCGAAATAGCCGACGAGGCAGGCGAGCGCGCGGGGCAGCTCCGCCGGCACCTCCATGTGGCAGCTCCGGACGAGCGCGCGGAAGGCATCGAGCGTCGGCTGGCCCGCCGGCCGGAAGGCGGCGCGGTCGGTGAGCCATTGCGCATTGACCTCGGCCGCCTCGCCTTGGGCGCGGAAGACGAGGTCGGGGGCGAGGCCGATCAGGCTGTGGCGGCCGCGCACCGCGCCGCCCTCGACCGACTCGAGCAGGAAATCGCCGCGACCGGGCTCGATCAGCTTGAGCGCCGCCGCCACCGGCGTGTCGGTGTCGGCGAGCTGACGCCGCCAGACCAGCGCCGGACGCCCCTCGGCGAGCGCTGCGCGCGCGGCCTCGAGGCCCTCTATTCCGGGCGCCATCGTGTCAGTTGCCGCTGGGCTGGCCGCCGAGCTGCGCCTTGAGCCGCGCGATCGCCGCCTCGTCGCGCTTGATGCCGACCGCCTTGCGCGCGGCGGCGACGAACTGCTCGAGATATTCGGCGCCGATCATCTGCGACAGGCCGCTGCGGGTCTGCGCAACCAGTGCCTGATTGCCGCGCGCGTCGCCCGGCGTGATCTCGTCGAGCCACACCACCCAGTAACCGCCGCCATTGGGCGCCTCGGTCATCTTGGCCTTCTTCGCGGCCATGCTGAACATCAGGCGGACGGGCGGCGGGATCTGCATGCCCTGCTGCGACAGCTGGCCGCGCACCGCGTCGAGCGGCTGGAGCGGCGGAAGGGCAAGCCCGGTCTTCTTCATCGCGTCGGCGATCGGGGTGCCCTTGCCGATATCGGCGAGGATCGCGGCGGCTGCCTTGCGCGCGGCCTGGAGCTGGCGGTCGCGGACGAAGTCGGTGGCGACCAGCTCGCGGATCTGCGCCAGCGGGCGCGGCGCGGCGGCGACCACGCGCTCGGTCTTGATCAGCGCGAAGCTGCCGTCCTGGCCCACCGGGATAAGCTGGGGATCGTCGCTCGTCTCCATCGCGAAGCCGCCCTGCGCGACCTGCGCCAGCAGCGGATCGGGCGGAGTCGGGTTGGCGCCCTGGCCATCCTGATCGGCACGGCCGTCGCCGAACAGCGCCGGGCTGGTTTCGGCCTTGAGCTTGGCGTCGGCGACCGCTTCGTCGAAGGTGGCGTTGCCGGCGATCGCGCTGTCGATCTGGCCGCGCAGGTTGGCGAGCGCCTCGGCTTCCTTGCGCTTGGTGACCTCGGCCGCGATCTCGCCGCGGACCTGGTCGAGCGACCTGCCGGCGATCTGCTCGATCTTCTCGACCCGCACGATGTGCCAGCCGAGCGGCGAGCGCAGCGGACCGACCACGCCGCCCTGCGCCGCGGCGAAGGCGGCATCGGCGATCTGCGGGCTGCTCGCGCGGGCGAAGCTCGCCTTCTCGGCATTGTCGATGACCGAGGGCTGGAGGCCGGCGCCGGCCGCCGCGGCGGCGAGCGTCGCACCGCCCTTGATCTTCGCGGCGAGCGTGTTGGCGGCGTTCTGGTCGGCGACGATCAGCTGCGCCAGCGTGCGCTTGGTCGATGCGGCGTATTTCGCGGCATTCTGCTTGTAGGCGGCGGCGATCTCCGCCTCGGTCGCCTTGGCGCTCTCGGCGAACTGGTCGGGGCGGACCACGGCGTAGCGGATCACGCGGCGCTCGGGCAGCGTGTAGCGCGCGCGGTTGCGGTTGTAGAAGGCGGCGAGCTCGGCATCGGTCGGCGCGGCGCCCTTGTCGATGGCGGTGATCGGGACGTAGCCGACCGAACCCTTGCGCCGTTCGAGCAGCAGCGACGCATAGGGCATCACCAGCTCCGACGGCACATAGGCCGCGGCGAGCGACGGGGCGGCGACCCACTGGGCGAGCGTGCCCTGGCGGATATCGGCGCGGACCTGATCGGCGGTGACGCCTTGGCGCGCGAGCAGCTGATCGAACGCCTTCTGGTTGAACTGGCCGGTGATCGGGTCGGCGAAGGCGGGGCTGCTGGCGATCTCGCCGTCGATCGCGGCCTTCGACACGGCCATGCCGTGCTCGCTGGCATAGGCTTCGAGCGCGAGGCGGTTGACGATGTCGTCGAGCACCTGGTCGAACCCGCCCATCGCCACGAACTGCGTCATGTCGAGTGTCGGCTGCTGCTGGCGCGCACGCTCGAGCGCGTTCTTGAGCCGCTGCTGCAGCTCCACCGAGGTCACCTTGCGGTCGCCGACCTGGACCAGCGCCCCGTCCGACGGACGGCTGCCGCCAAGGTTGGTGATGTCGCCGAGCGCGAAGGCGACGGCGATCACGATGAGCAGCAGGAGGGCGATGATCTTGCCCGCGGTCGAAAAGAGGACGCGGCGGAGGAAGGTGAGCATGGAGACCCGTTCGATGGGAAAGATGGAACGGTGCTTTAGGGGTGCAACGGTCCGCCATCAAGCTTGAGTGCAATATGCACTGCGCGTAGGGCACTGTCCGAAATTGGACATGAGAGGGGGCGTGATGCGGCGCAAGCTGGTGGCGGGGAACTGGAAGATGCACGGCCTGAAGGCGGCGCTGCCCGAGGTGGCGGCGATCGCGCGGGCCGCGGCGGCGAATCCCGGCGTCGACGTGGCGCTATGCGTGCCGGCGACGCTGATCGCCTCGGCTGCGGGCGTGGCGGGCGGCATGCCGGTCGGGGGGCAGGATTGCCACGCGGCGGAGCAGGGCGCGCATACCGGCTGCATCTCCGCCGCGATGCTGGCCGAGGCGGGGGCGGCGCTGACCATCGTCGGCCATAGCGAGCGCCGCGCCGACCAGGGCGAGACCGACGCCGACGTCAAGGGCAAGGCCGAGGCGGCGCACCGGCACGGGCTGCGCGCGATCCTGTGCGTCGGCGAGATGCTGGACCAGCGCGACGCCGGGCAGGCCGAGGCGGTGGTGACCGCGCAGCTTGCGGGCTCGCTGCCCGAGGGCGCGGCGGCCGAGTGGCTGGCGATCGCGTACGAGCCGGTATGGGCGATCGGCACCGGGCGGACGCCGACCGCGGCCGATGTCGCGGCGATGCACGGGGCGATCCGGGCGAAGCTCGGCGAGCTGCTGGGGGCCGAGGCCGCGGCGGCGATGCGGGTGCTGTATGGCGGGTCGGTGAACGGGGCGAACGCCGCTGCGCTGCTCGGCTGCGCGGACGTCGACGGCGCGCTGGTCGGCGGGGCGAGCCTGACCGCCGAGAAGTTCGGGCCGATCGTCGAGGCGGCGGCGGGGCTGTGACGCGGGTGCGCGAGGCGAGCTGCCGCTGCGGGGCGGTGCGCGTGGCGTGCGAGGGCGAGCCGGTGCGCATCTCGGTCTGCCACTGCCTGGCCTGCCAGCAGCGGACCGGCAGCGCGTTCGCCTCACAGGTCCGGTTCCCGGCCGACCGGGTGAGCGTGAGCGGCGAAACGCGAGTGTGGACGCGGACGGCGGACAGCGGCGCGGCGATCGACTATCGCTTCTGTCCCGAATGCGGATCGACCGTGGCCTATGCCGGACGCGAGACGCCCGATGTGGTCGCGGTGCCGATCGGGGCGTTCGCCGATCCGGAGGCGTTCCCGGCGCCCTGGGCGGAGGTGTACGCGCACCGCAAGTTCGGCTGGGTCGAGGTCGCGCTGGGCGAGAAGCCGGACATGCCGCAAAGTTGACGAAGTTGCGCGCAACGCGCTTCATTCTGTCAATTTGGGTCCCTTCGGCGGGGGCGCGTGCCGCTTGGCGAGGATGGCCATGGCGAGGCGCATGTCGGGGCGGCGGATCGCGCCGATCTGAAGGCCCCTATAGTAGCGCGGGACGGTGATGCCGTTCATCGCGCGGTCCATCGCCTGCCCGAAGACGCGATCGTAGCTCAGCTGCAACGCCATGTCCCATGCGGCGGCGAAGCTTTCCGCAGCGGGGCGCTCGCGCAGGGCATAGGCGGACTGGCGGCTCATCCCGACGGCGCAGGCTGCGCGCTGGACGGTGCCCGCAAGCGCGAGCGCGGTGATGAAGTCGCGCTGCCGCCGCGGCGTCCATCCGTCACGGCGATTGGAAGCGCTGGGAACGGGCGTGAAGGCGAGTAGCTCGGCTTCGTCCGTGGCGAGCAGGGTGCGTGAGTCGTCCATCCACCAGCTTATGGGCATGGATGGGGCGTGTAGGAAAGTTGTTTTTGTTCCTGATACGTTCTTTTGTGAGGAAGTTGGTTCACGCGAAGGCGCTAAGGCGCGAAGAAGGAAGGGATTGGGTTCGCGCAGAGACGCGGAGGACGCAGAGATGGTGGCCTCTGCGCGAAGCGCTTGCTCTAGCGCGGCATAGATGCTTGCCGCAGCGGCTGAGGGAAGGGCCGCTGGCGCGGCGGGCGCACCATCTCTGCGTCCTCCGCGTCTCTGCGCGAAAAATCTTCTTTGCGCCTTCGCGCCTTCGCGTGAATCAATTCTTCTAGGAAGGCCGCGGCTGGTCGGTCTCGCGGAGCAGCCAGGCGCGGGCATGGGCCTCGTCCTTGCGCTCGTACACCTCGTAATGGACGCCGGGGATGATCGCGCCCTCGATCCGGCTGGCGGCGCGCACCCACTCAGCGTCCGCCACGATCGCGACGCGATCGATCGCGCGGATCAGGCGGATGAGGAGGGGGAGGTGCTTCAGCTCCTCGGCGATCGCGGAGAGCGCGATCGAGGGCGAGCCGCGGACATCGGCGAGGATGTCGAGCTGCGGCGTGGTGTCGAGGA
>NZ_JBCNMA010000028.1:0-35872 GCF_039595165.1 Sphingomonas sp. | reverse complement strand
GCAGCCGCAGCCGCGTGAGCGGGGTGCGCAGGTCGTGCGAGATCGCGGCGAGCATCTGCACGCGCTCGTCGACATAGCGTTTGAGGCGAAGCTGCATCGCGTCGAAGGTCTCGGCGATGGCGGCGAATTCGGGCAGGCGCATGTCGCCGATCGGAGTCGGCTCGCGCTCGCGCCCGAGCCGCTCGGCGGCGCCGGCCAGGCGCCCGAGCGGGACGACGATGCTGCGCGCCATCCAGAAGGAGAAGACGGCGAGGATGAGGAGATTGCCGGCGATGGCGAGCAGGTTGCGCGCGTAATGCCAGCGCGCGTCGGTGGTCTGGCGCGGGCTGATGACGCGCCACCGGCCGTCGTCCTCGCGGATCGCGACCTCAAGCCGGCCGAGCACGCTGGTGCGGCCGTTGGCGCGTTCCTCGGTGCCCGGGCCGGGACGCTGCGACTGGTCGCTGGCGGCTTCGGCGGCGGTGAGCAGGAACGGCACGCGCGGGATGATCACCACCGCGGTGCTCGCCGACCGCTCCCAGAAATTGTCGCTGAAGATCTCCGCGCGGACGCGGATATCGGCCGCGGGCCTGTCGAGCGCTCCGGCGAGCGTGGCGCGAAGCTCGTCGGCGAACCCCGCCGCGGTGCCGCCGTGCGAGAAGGCGGGCTCGGGCCGCACGCGCGCGTCGAGGAACGCTCCGGCCGACGGCGCCCTGGCCGCGGCGATCGCCGCGACCAGCCAGGCGCGCTGCACGACCAGGAACGGCGGTGGCGGGATCAGCGTGCGCAGCGCCTGGTCGAGCGCGAACGACGACACCGCGACGAGCACGATCGCGATCGCCAGCCGCGCGGCCAGCTTGAGCCTTGGCACCTGCGGCTTCATGCGCCCGCCACCGGTTCGACCGTGGCGGAGAAGAAATAGCCGCCGTTGCGCACCGTCTTGATCAGCTCGGGCGCTTGCGGATCGGCCTCGACCTTGCGGCGCAGGCGGCTGACCTGGACGTCGACGCTGCGGTCGATGTTGAGGCTGGAACGGCCATGGACATAGTCGAGCAGCTGGTCGCGGCTGAGCACCTGTTGCGGGTGCTGGACCAGCGCGACGAGCAGGTCGAACTCGCCGGTGGTCAGCTCGACCAGCGAGCCCGCGGGCGAGACCAGGGTGCGGCGGCTGGTGTCGAGCGTCCACCCGGCGAAGCGGAAGCGGTCGGCGAGCAGCTCGGGCGGGGGTGCGGCGGACATAGCGGCCCGGCGCAGCGCGGCGCGGATACGGGCGAGCAGCTCGCGCGGATTGAACGGCTTGGCGACATAATCGTCGGCGCCGAGCTCGAGCCCGATCACGCGATCGGTGTCGTCGCCGCGCGCGGTGAGCAGGATGATCGGCACGGTGCTGGTGGCGCGCAGCCGCTGGCACAGGGTGAAGCCGTCGTCGCCCGGCATCATCACGTCGAGCACGACCACGTCGAAGCGGTATTTGCCGGTGAGCTCGGCCATCTGGCGCCCGCCATCGGCGACGCTGACGCGCAGGCCGTTGTCGCTGAGGTAGCGTGCCAGCATCGTGCGGATCTGGCGGTCGTCGTCCACCACCAGGATGTGCGGGCTCTCGTTCCTCGACATGCACGGGTCATAGCCCCGCCGCGGAATCGAGTCTGTAGCCGTAACATTCTGCAACACACCGTCACCGGAGCGAAATCCGCGGCGGCCAGGGGAGACCTATAAGCCCGCCACCCCCCTTGGAGTGCTGTCCATGACCCTGTCTCGCGTCCCCGCCCTCGCCGGCCGTCTCCCCGCCTGGCGCCATGGCCTGTTGATCCTCGCCATTCCGCTCGTCGTGCTGCCGCTGTCGCAGGCGCGGGCGCAGGACCAGGAGGAGGAGCGCGACGACTGGCAGGTGATGCTCGGCGCGGGCGCGATCTACGCGCCGGACTATGAGGGATCGGACGAATTCGAGGTTCAGCCCTTTCCCTTCGTCTCGGTCGCCTATCGCGATCTCGCTTATGTTCGCGGGCCGGAGATCGGGATCAACCTGCTGCGCCTCAAGCCGTCCGAGGACCTGCAGATCAAGGCCGGTCCGATCGCGCGCTATCGCCGCGATCGTCCGGAGGACCGCAATTCCGACTTGCGCGGGCTCGGCGATGTCGACCTGGCGATCGAGCTCGGCGGAGCGCTGGCGGTCGAGTATCGCCAGGCCTATCTCCGCGTCTCGCTGGCGAAGGACGTGGCGGGCGGCCATGACGGGCTGGTGGGCGAAGGCGAGGCGGGGATCCGCTTCGACCTCGCCGAGCAGCTCAGCGCCTCGGCCAGCGCCCGCGCGAGCTGGGCCGACGGCGACTATATGCGCACCTATTTCAGCGTGAGCCCGGCGCAATCGGTGGCGAGCGGACTCCCCGTGTTCGCGGCGGAGAGCGGGATCAAGGACGTCGGCGCGGGGCTCAGCCTCAGCTACCGGCTCGGCTCGCGCTGGATGCTGACCGCGGTGGGCGGCTATTCGCGGCTGCTCGGCGATGCCGCCGACGCGCCGCTGGTGACTCGGCGCGGGTCGCCCGACCAGTGGCAGGGCGGGCTGTTCCTAGCCTATCGTTTCTGAACGTCAAAATCCTCCCCGCCAGGGGGAGGATCTAATCAGGGTGCGAGCAGCGGTCCCGGGACCGCGAGATAGGCGAGCCGGCGCATCTCGCGCCGGCCGCGCACCACCGTGTCGAGGATCAGCCCGGCGAACAGGCTGAGCGCCGACAGGATGACGAGCCCCGTCGCCAGGATCGCGGTCGGGAAGCGCGGGACGAGGCCGGTCTGCGCATAGGTGATCGCCAGCGGCACCGCGAGGATCACGGCGAGACCGACGAGCAGCGCGCCGATCAGCCCGAAGAACAGCATCGGCTTCTCGATCCGATAGAGCGTCAGGATGGTGCGCGCGATACGCAGGCCGTCGCTATAGGTCGAGAGCTTCGAGGCCGAGCCCTCGGGCCGGGCGAGGTAGCGCGTCTCCACCTCCCCCACCGGCATCTTGAGCTCGAGCGCGTGGACGCTGATCTCGGTCTCGATCTCGAACCCGGCGGAGAGCACCGGGAAGCTCTTGACGAAGCGGCGCGAGAAGACGCGGTAGCCCGAGAAGATGTCGGTGAAGCTGCGCCCGAACAGGCGCGAAAGCAGCCCGGTCATCGCGCGGTTGCCGAGCACATGGCCGCGGCGATAGGCGTCCGCCGCCTCGTGCACGCGGGTGCCGACGACCATGTCGAGCCCCTCGGCCAGGACCTTCTCGATCATCGCGGGCGCGGCGGCGGCGTCATAGGTCGCGTCGCCGTCGGCCATGACGTAGAGGTCGGCGTCGACGTCGGCGAACATGCGGCGGACGACATTGCCCTTGCCCTGCATGCGCTCGGTCCGGACGATCGCGCCGGCCGCGCGCGCGACCTCGACGGTACGGTCCCGGCTGTTGTTGTCGTAGACGTAGATCGCGGCGCCGGGGAGCGCGGCGCGGAAAGCCGCGACGGTCTGCCCGATCGCGGCTTCCTCATTGTAGCAGGGCAGGATCACTGCGATGCGTGGTTCGGCCACCCAATCCCCCACTTCGTCACCCCGGCCTCGTTCCGGGGTCCACCGGGAGGCTGGGCGAAGAGCTTAAGCCTCTTGCACGTAGTCTGCTGCACCGTGGACCCCGGCACAAGGCCGGGGTGACGGTGGTTTGCGTGAAGGCCTCAGTCGGCCTTCTTCTTGGCCGGGGCCTTCTTCTTCGGCGCTTCGGCGGCCGCGTCGTCGGCCTTGGCGGCGGCTTTCTTCGCCGGGGCCTTCTTGGCGGGCGCCTCGGCCTTCTCGACGGCCGGAGCTTCCTCGGCCTTGGCCTCCTTCTTCGGCGCGGCCTTCCTGGCGGGCTTCACGTCCTCGGCGGCGGGCGCCTCGTCGGCCTCGTCGGCCTTCTTGGCCTTCGCCTTCTTCGCCGGCTTGTGGTCGTGGTCATGGTCGTGACCGCAGCCCGGGCCGTGGACATGGGGGACGGCGCCCTCCTCGCTCTCGATCGCGGCCTCGAGCTCCTCGCGCGTCACTTCGCGCTCGGTGACCTCGGCCTTCTCGAACAGGAAGTCGACGACCTTGTCCTCGTAGAGCGGCGCGCGCAGCTGGGCGGCGGCCATCGGCTCCTGCTGGATGTACTGGACGAAGCGCTGCTGGTCCTCGGGACGATATTGCTGCGCGGCCTGGGCGATCAGGCGGTTCATCTCGGCCTGGCTGACCTCGATGCCGTTGGCCTGGCCGATCTCCGACAGGAGCAGGCCGAGGCGCACGCGGCGCTCGGCGATCGCGCGGTAATCGTCCTTCTCGTTCTCGAGCTCCTTCCTGGCGGCCTCGGGGTCTTCCTCGTGGCTCGCCTCATGCTCGAGCTGCGCCCAGATCTGGTTGAACTCGGCCTCGACCATCGACGGCGGGACCGGGAAGTCGTGGCCGGCGGCGAGCTGGTCGAGCAGCTTGCGCTTCATATAGGTGCGCGTGAGGCCGCCGGTCTCGCTCTCGAGCTGGCTCTTGAGGATCCCGCGCAGCTGGTCGAGGCTCTCGAGGCCGAGGTTCTTGGCGAAATCCTCGTCGATCCTGGTCTCGCCGGCGGTCTTCACCGCGGTGATCTTGAGGTCGAAGGTCGCGGGCTTGCCGGCGAGCGTATCGACGCCGTAATCCTCGGGGAAGGTCACTTCGATCTGCTTCTCGTCACCCGCCTTGACGCCGACGATCTGGTCCTCGAAACCGGGGATCAGGCGGCCCGAGCCGATCTCGATCGCCATCGCCTCGCCGGTGCCGCCCTCGAACGCGACGCCGTCGACCTTGCCGACGAAGTCCATCGTCACCTGGTCGCCATGCTTCGCCTTGTACGTCGGCTTGGCGTCTTCCCACGCCTTCTGCTGGCCGGCGATCTGCTGGAGCTGGGCGTCGATCGCGCTCTCGTCGACGGGGACGAGCAGGCGCTCGAGCTTGAGGCCCTCGATCGAGGGCGCGGGCACGTCGGGGAGCACTTCGAGCTCGACCTTGACCTCGGCGTCCTTGCCCGGGGCGAAATCGCCCTCGAGGCTGACCGAAGGCTGCATCGCCGGACGCAGCTTGTGCTCGGCGATG
This sequence comes from Sphingomonas sp., assembly GCF_039595165.1. Taxonomy (GTDB): domain Bacteria; phylum Pseudomonadota; class Alphaproteobacteria; order Sphingomonadales; family Sphingomonadaceae; genus Sphingomonas. The sequence continues at coordinate 30,802 of NZ_JBCNMA010000028.1, read as the reverse complement.
AGCTTCTGCACGCCTTCCTGGATCGTGGTGTTGAGCGCGTCCTGAGTCAGCGCCTCGCCATGCATCTTGCGGACGAGGTTGGTCGGGACCTTGCCGGGGCGGAAGCCGGGCATGCGGATCTGCGGGGCGACGCGCTTCACCTCGGCATCGACGCGCGAGTCGATGTCCTTGGCGGTGATCTTCAGGGTGTAGGCGCGCTTCAGGCCCTCGTTCAACGTCTCGACAGTCTGCATTTCAATCAGGCTTCCTGCTCTGGAAGTGGAATCGGTGTAGCGGCGTCGCCACGAGCGCCGGGCGGCGGACTGGTGCGGGCGAAGGGACTCGAACCCCCACATCTTGCGATACTGGAACCTAAATCCAGCGCGTCTACCAGTTCCGCCACGCCCGCATTCAGGGACACCGCAGGTCGGCGGGCTCTATAGCAAGGCATGGGGCCGGGGCAAGCGCGAAGCAACCGGGCGCCGGGACGGCGCGTTGAGACGGCAAAAGGAGACCGAAATTGCCCGTCGAACCGCCCATCCCCGGCCAGCCCGAACCCGCCAAGCCGAGCGTTCCGCCGCCCGAGGCACCCCCGGCCCCGCAGCCCGGCCAGCCGACCCCGGGCGGGCCCGAGATCCAGCCGCCCGCGCCCGACATCGACATACCGGCACCGACGCCGCAGGGCGATCCGCCCGCAACGCCGGTTCAGCCGGTGGCGTGAGGGTCAGTTGCCCTTGGTCAAATCGACGATGCGGTCGCGGTCGTAGCGCATCACGCCGTCGATGGCGGGAAAGCGGTCGATCGTCATGCCGTAATAATTGGGCAGCTTGCCCACCGGCCTCAGCACCGCCGGGCTGGCCGCCATCTTTGCGAGCCGCGGATCGAGCGGCGTACCTGCCGTCGCCGGGCGGAACTCGACAGCGAGCGGCATCGGCTTGGCGTTGTCGCCGCCCTCACGCTTGGGCAGCTCGCGTGCGGTGAACCGGCCGAGATCGGTGACCTCGCCCGCCTTCACGTCGAACGCGACGCTGCCCATGCAGAAGCAGCTGCCCATCGCGCCGCCGTTCGGCATCACGCTCATCAGGCCATAGACGCGGTAACGCCCCGGGGTGAGCTGCTGGAGATAGGTCGAGGTCTTGTCGCCATCCGAGCCCTTGGCGAAGCGGTTGAGCGGGCCGATCGAGACGCCGGTGAGCAGCCCGAACGGCGTGAATTCGAAATTCTCCTCGGTCGGCTCGACGGGCTTTTCGGGCTTTTTCGGCTTCTGCGCGCCCTTGGGCATGCTGTCATAGGCCTTCCGGTCGCGCTCATACGAGGCGAGCTTCTTGGCATATTTGCCACGCGCCTCGACCAGCGCTTCGGCGCGCAGGCGATCATAGGTCGCCTGGTCCTCCGCGCTGGGCACGCGCATCAGGTGAAGCGGGATGGCGACGTCCGAGCGCACCAGCACATAGGCCTGCGCCGGATCGAGCGCGACGGCGGGCTTGTCCTTGACCGCCGAGGTCTCGACGAAGACGACCTTCTCCTTCCTGGCGAGCGCGGGCGAAGCGAAGGCGGCGAGCGCCGCGGCGGCGATGACGATGCGATTCACAGGCCGAGTTCCTCGCCTTGCGGGGTTGCGGTGGCGGCGACCAGCGCCTGGCGCTTGAGGAAGTCGAAGCGGCGGCTCTCCGGCATGTCGGACAGCCCCTCCTCGAAGTGGAACGCCTCCCACAGGTCCTTCTTGAGGCCGTAACGCTGGTAGCCCTTGAAGTGCATGCACTGGCGCATATTGACGCGGCGCAGGCGGCGCTTCTCGGCCGAGCCGAAGATCGCCATCGCCATCGCGTTGCCGATCGCGCCGCCGACCGCGCCGGCCATCGTGCCGGCATAGGGATAGGGCGGCTGGACATAGCCGATGCCGCTTTGCAGGCCGCGGGCATAGCCGTCGCACTCGACGATGTCGCGATAGGCGTCGCCATAGCTCACGCCTGGGCGGACAAAGTAGTAATATTTGTCGAAGCTCGCCTGGTCCTCCGGCGTCGCGGTGAAGGCGAGCTTGGGCATTTCGAGCTTGCCTGCCTCGGCTTCGTCGAACTCGAGCTTGCCGAACGGCGAGCCGCTGTCGGCAAGGAACGCCGCCTCGGCCGCGGGCGCGGCCGGCGCCTGCTCCTGTGCGGATGCGATGCCCGGCAATGTCAGCGACGTGGCGACCAGCATGGCGCACGCACGGCGCGCCAGACCACAAGATGGCATGGAAACCCCTCCCCCATTTCAAACGCCCCGGTCGAATCGACGCGAAGCTGCCCCGCCGGCGAGATTATCGCGGTGCTCTGCCTGCGCAAGCCGGAAAGCCGGACCCGGATCCGTCGCGATTCGTTGATGAGACGAAGGAGAGACGACCATGTCCGATACCAACCGCGATCCGCACCCCGACAGCCCGCCCGAGGAGAATCACGAGCGCCGCAGCGATCTGGAGCAGGCAACCACCGGCACCAACCGCGACATCGAGAATGTCGTCGAGGCCGAAGGTGATGGCGAGACCGACCCCGCGGCGGAGGGCGTCGGCGGCGAGAATGGCGCCGGCGGCGTCGTGAAGAACCAGGACGACATGGCGCAGTGACGCCGCGGAGGCAAAGATGAGTGACAGTGACAGATACAGCAAGTCCGGCCAGCCCAACAAGCCGGGCGGGAATTTCGGCGAGAATGGCGAGCCGCGCGACGCCGAGGACCTTCAGGCGGTGAAGAACCAGGGCGAGGTCTCGCCCGACGACTATCCCGACGATGCCGACGGCAAGCCGGACATCCCCCCGCCGCCGGACTGAAGCATTCTGAATCGTTATCCTCCCCCGCCAGGAGGAGGTGGCGCGCGTAACGCGACGGAGGGGGGAAACGAGCCGCTATGTTCGGCCGTCCGCCCCCTCCGTCAGCTGCGCTGACGCCTCCCCCTGGCGGGGGAGGATTTCTGGGAGTCTAGCCGTCCAGCGCCTTCTTGAGCAGGTCGTTGACCACGCCGGGGTTGGCCTTGCCCGCCATCGCCTTCATCGTCTGGCCGACGAAGAAGCCGAACAGCTTGTCCTTGCCCGAGCGGTATTCGGCGACCTTGTCGGCATTGGCTTCGAGGACCTTGGCGATCTCCGCCTCGATCGCGCCGGTGTCGCTGGTCTGCTTGAGGCCGCGCTCCTCGACGATCCTGGCGGGATCGTCGCCGGTTTCGAGCATGATTTCAAACACCTGCTTGGCGAGCGTGTTGGACAGCGTGCCTTCGGCGACGAGGCCGAGAAGTTCAGCCGCCTGAGCGGGCGAGACCGGGCTGTGCTCGATGTCCTTGCCGAGGCGATTGAGCGCGCCGAACAGCTCCGAGGTGACCCAGTTGGCGGCCGCGGGGCCCTTTGCGCCGGCTTCGAGCAGCGCGTCGAAATAGCGCGCGGACTCGACCTCGGCGGTCAGCACTGCGGCGTTGTACGGCGTGATGCCGAGGCCCAGGTAACGCGCGCGCTTGGCGTCGGGCAGCTCGGGGAGCGAAGCGCGGCATTCGTCGAGGAACGCGTCGTCGAGCTCGAGCGGGAGCAGGTCGGGATCGGGGAAATAGCGATAGTCGTGCGCATCCTCCTTGGAGCGCATCGACCGCGTCTCACCCTTGTCGGGATCGAACAGGCGGGTTTCCTGAACGATCTTGCCGCCGCTCTCGAGCACGTCGATCTGGCGCAGCGCCTCGATCTCCACCGTCTGCATGACGAAGCGGACCGAGTTGACGTTCTTGGTCTCGGTGCGGGTGCCGAACGGCTCGCCCGGCTTGCGGACGGACACGTTGACGTCGGCGCGCATCGAGCCCTGGTCCATATTGCCGTCGCACGAGCCGACATAGCGCAGGATCGACCTGAGCTTCGAGAGATAGGCGCCGGCCTCGGCGGGGGAGCGCATGTCGGGCTTGGAGACGATCTCCATCAGCGCGACGCCCGAGCGGTTGAGGTCGACATAGGACAGGCGCGGATGCTGGTCGTGCATCAGCTTGCCGGCGTCCTGCTCGACATGGATGCGCTCGACGCCGATCGTCTTGATCTCGTTCTCAACTTCGATTTCGATCGCGCCCTCGCCCACCAGCGGATGGTAGAGCTGGCTGATCTGATAGCCCTGCGGCAGATCGGCGTAGAAATAATTCTTGCGGTCGAACCGTGACCATTTGTTGATCTGCGCGTCGATCGCCATGCCGGTGCGCACCGCCTGACGGATGCACTCGCGGTTGGGGACCGGGAGCATGCCGGGCATCGCGGCGTCGATCAGCGACACCTGCGTGTTCGGCTCGGCGCCGAACTCGGTCGCGGCGCCCGAGAAGAGCTTGGCGTTGGACGTGACCTGGGCGTGGACCTCAAGGCCGATCACGACCTCCCACTCACCGGTTGCGCCTTTGATGCGGTATTCGCTCAACTACGATCTCGCTTAAATTTGGTTGGGACCGTGAACTGGATACGGCTCACCGAGGAGGATTCGGACGACACGTCGCCGCCTGCATTAGCACCAACTGAAAATACTTGGATTTTGAATCCCCCTCGAGCGGTCCCGCTATGTTTCGCAGTGACGGCGACATCGAAGGAGACATTGTCCGGGGCGCTGAACGCGAACTCACCGGTTCCGAAAGCGGATCGGACGCGAGCATCAGGTTGTGCGTCGGCAATCCCCTTCATAACCGCACCAAGAGTGCTCGTAACAAAAGCCTGTAGCTCGTTGCTTTCAACAGCATCCTGTTCGTCAGCCATATTGTCTCCTACCACCACTGCTCCGGCTTGGCCGTGAACCCGGCGCGCTGCTCGATCGCCAGCGACGCGTCGAGCACGCCCTGCTCGTCGAACGGCTTGCCGATGATCTGGAGGCCGAGCGGGAGCCCGTCCTTGTCGAGGCCGCCGGGCACCGACATTGCCGGAATGCCCGCGAGGCTCGACGGCACCGTGAAGACGTCGTTCAAATACATCGCCAGCGGATCGGCCGATTTCTCGCCGAGCGCGAACGCCGCCGAGGGCGCGGTCGGGGTGAGCAGCAGGTCGCACTGCGTCCATGCCTTCTCGAAATCCTGCGCGATCAGCGTGCGGACCTTCTGCGCCTGGGTGTAGTACGCATCGTAGAAGCCCGCCGAGAGGACGTAGGTGCCGATCAGGATGCGGCGCTGCACTTCCGGGCCGAAGCCGGCGGCGCGGGTCGCGGCGTACATTTCCTGGAGGTTGGCGCCGTCGGGCAGGTCGCGCTGGCCGTAGCGCACGCCGTCGTAGCGCGCGAGGTTGGACGACGCCTCGGCCGGGGCGATGATGTAATAGGCCGGGAGCGCGTATTTGGTGTGCGGCAGCGAGACCTCGACGATCTCGGCGCCCGCGTCCTTGAGCCAGTCGATGCCCTGCTGCCACAGCGCCTCGATTTCGGCCGGCATGCCGTCGACGCGATATTCCTTCGGGATGCCGACCTTCTTGCCGCGCAGGTCGGCGGAGAGCGCGGCTTCCCAATTGGGCACCGCCATGTCGAGCGAGGTCGCGTCCTTGGGATCGAAGCCGGCCATCGCCTCGAGCATGATCGCGCAGTCGCGCACGTCGCGCGCCATCGGCCCGGCCTGGTCGAGCGACGAGGCGAAGGCGACCACGCCCCAGCGCGAGCAGCGGCCGTAGGTCGGCTTGATGCCGCTGATTCCGGTGAATGCGGCGGGCTGGCGGATCGAGCCGCCGGTGTCGGTGCCGGTCGCCGCAGGCACGAGCCGCGCCGCGATCGCCGCGGAGGAGCCGCCCGACGAGCCGCCGGGCGCGAGCGCGGCGTTGCCGCCGTCCTTGCGCCGCCACGGGCTGATCACGTTGCCGAAATAGCTGGTCTCGTTGGACGAGCCCATCGCGAACTGGTCGAGGTTGAGCTTGCCGAGCATGCCGGCGCCCGCATCCCAGAGCTTCTGGGAGACGGTCGATTCATAGACCGGCTTGAACCCCTCCAGCATATGGCTGGCGGCGGTGGTCTGCACGCCCTTGGTGCAGAACAGGTCCTTCATGCCGATCGGCACGCCGGCGAGCGGCTTGAGCGTCTCGCCCGCCGCGCGCGCGGCGTCGGCGGCGCGGGCCGCGGCGATCGCGTGGTCGGGCGTCTCGACGATGAAGGCGTTGAGCTGCTTGGCGGCGCTCACCTTGGTGACGAAGGCGTCGGCGACCTCGATCGCGGAGAAGTCGCCCGAGCGGACACCGTCGCGCAGCGCGGCGACACCGAGGGTGGTGAGGTCGGTCATGCCTGTTCTCCCGCGAAAGCAGGAGCCCAGGGCCACAAGCGGCCCGCCTGCGACTCTGGATCCCGGGTCGAGCCCGGGATGATCGAATGATGCCGTTCCGTCATCATTCGATCACCTTCGGCACGGTGAAGAAGCCATGCTCGGCGAGCGGGGCATTGGCGAGCACCTCGTCGCGGATGCCGCCGTCGGTGACGACGTCGTCGCGCAGGCGCAGCTGGTTGGGGATGACGGCGGTCATCGGCTCGACCGACGAGGTATCGACCTCGCCGAGCTGCTCGATCCAGCCGAGAATGTTGTTGAGCTCGGGCGCGAGGCGCTCGGCATCACTATCGCTGATCGCGATGCGCGCGAGGCTCGCGACCTTCTTCACGGTTGCGGTGTCTACGGACATGGAGGCGCGCCTAGCAGCGACGCCCCCCTGCCATCAAGCGCGGTTATTCGAAGGCCTCGCCCACGGGCTCGCCGCCCACGAAGATCTGACGGCGCTCGACCTTGCGGATCTCGATTGCTCCTTGCGCAAGGCCGGTGGCCGTGCGCGTCCTCGCCATGGGATCGGGCGCCGGCGGCCGCACCTGCTCCCACGGGGTCCATTTGCCGGACAGGCGGACGAACCGCCTGGGTTGGGAGAAGGAGCAGCGATCCTCAGGCGCGGGCGCGGAGACGGCACCGCCAGCGGCGGGGGCCGGCGAAGGCAACGGTTTGTAGCACGCGTCGGATAGCAAGACCGCATCGGTCCCGCCCGGAAGGAAGGTCAGCGTGCAGCGCTCGGTCTGGCACTGCCAACTGGTCGACATCGCCTCCCGTATTTCCGCCGGAAGCGCGGTACCGGCCGGCAAGATCCGCAGCGTCTTGTCGAGCGTCTCGGCGCGGACCGCCTGCGTACCATCGGGGGCATCGTAGCGATATTTGGCTACCGACGCCGAGCTCGCCTTCTCGCGAATCGTGGCGTTGGCCGACTTCTTGAGCCGTTCGAGCGCCGCCCTGCCAGGCTCGCCAAAGTCGAAGGCCAACGCGCGCCAATCGAATTTCTCGGGCGTGGTCCTGTCCGATTCGAGCCGCGCGACCTGATCGCGGGTCGAAATGGCGTTGAAGCTCACGATCGGCGTGGCGAGCAGCAGCGCGACGCCGCAGGTGAGGATCGCGATGTTGAGGTTGGCGGGACGTATCCGCTCCGCCCAAGCGGCACGGCCGCGGATGACGCTGGCGAGATAGGCCACCGCGACAACGCTCGCGAGGATTACGAACGTGAGCGCCCACAGCCGCTCGGGGGTGAAGCCGTACTGGCCGATGCGCAGGCCCGTGGCGAACGCGGCGATGCCGGCGAGCGGGAGGATCACCACCGCGAGGATCAGTGCCGCCCAGCGCAGCACGGGGTTGCGGGGAGCACCGTCGGCGCCGTTGCCGATCACGGCGTTGACCAGCAGCAGCGAGCCGAGCACGCAGCCGAGCAGAATCGGCGTGGTGGCCTTGGTGGCATCCCATAGCGGCTGGAGGCCGGTGAAGGGCAGCGCGAGCAGGAACAGGCCGAGCCCGATCGCCAGCACCGGCGCGAGCACGCCGAGCACGAGCATCGCGACATTCTGGAGCAGCGCGGCGATCCGGCTATGCTCGCGCAGCAGCGCCAGGCCGAGGCCGAAGGCGAGCCCGACCAGCGCGCGCCAGAACCATTCCTTGCGCAGCAGGTCGCTCAGGAAGTCGATGCCGATCAGCTGGAACAGCGCGGCGAGCAGGAACGAGAGCGCCAGCGTCACGGCGACGAACGCCCAGCCGAGGCACCACAGCACGGCGTTGGTCCAGGCATGGTCGTGCGCGGCGGGATAGGAGATCGGCCGGAAGCCCGATTCGCGGCCTGCCTGGAACAGCGGCGCAGCGATGCCGATGGCGAGCGCGAGGCTGAACACGCGCCAGCCCTCGGTCGCGCTCCAGCCCGAGGTGGCGCCGTTGAAATAGAGGATCAGTGCGGCGACGAGACCACAGCCGAGCGCGAAGGCGATCGAACGGCGCAAGTCGGCGCGCTCGACCACGAAGCCGAACAGCAATGCCGAAACGCTGACGAAGCTCAGCAGCGCGAGACGGAGCGCGCTGATCTGGGGCTGGTAGCCCGTGCCGAGGATCCAATGGGCGACCAGCCCGGTGACGAGCCCCAGTCCGGCAAGCAGCACCGGCAGCAATGGCCAGCCTTGGTCCTGATCTTCCGTACGAGTCGCCATGCCGCCCTCCCTGCCCCGCCTTAACACGGTTGCATCCTTCGCAACCATCGCGCATCGGAACGCGATTGCCGCGCAGCGGTTTATGCTGCAATGCACAACAAAGCGTGGGGAGAGCCTGTTGGCGCGCAAGTTCCTCTATCTGGTGGCGGTTCTTATCGTGCTCGCGATTGCAGCAACCTTTGCTTATCGGATCTGGGGCGCCGAGCTGCTGCGGCAGGCGATGGTTCCCGGTGGCCGTTTCGAATCGCAGGCCGCCCTGCCCACGGACAGCTATGCGCGCCCCGAGATGTGGATGGCGCGGCCCGACAGGCCCCACAATCCGGCGCTGTGGACTCCCGAAGGCTTTGCCGCCGCCGACAAGCCGACGGCCGCGGTGTTCTTCATCCACCCGACCTCCTACCTCAACCGCGCCCGGTGGAACGCGCCGCTCGACGACAAGGAAGCCAATGAGCGGGCGGCCCTGTTCCTGCGCGGCCAGGCGAGCGCGTTCAACGGCGCCGCCGCGATCTGGGCGCCGCGTTACCGCCAGGCGACGTTCGGGGCGTTCCTGACCAGCCAGGCCGATGCGCAGAAGGCGCTCGACCTCGCCTATCGCGACGTCACGGCGGCGTTCGACCAGTTCCTCAAGGAAGCCGGCGACCGACCGGTGATCCTCGCCGGGCACAGCCAGGGCGCGCTGCACCTCACCCGGCTGTTGCACGACCGCGTTGCGGGCCAGCCGCTCGCGAAGCGCGTGGTGGCGGCGTACGTCGTCGGCTGGCCGATCTCCAAGACCGCCGACCTGCCGCGGCTCGGCCTCGCCGAATGCGCGCGCGCCGACCAGACCGGCTGCATCCTCTCGTGGCAAACCTTCGGCGAGCCGGCCGACCCCTCGCTGATCCTCGACACGTTCGACGCCTCGAACGGCTTCACCGGCGCGCCGCGCGCGGGGACGCCGATGATCTGTACCAATCCGCTGACCGGCACGCCCGATGCGCGCGCCGAAGCGGACGCCAATCTCGGGAGCCTCGTCCCCTCGGGCGATTTCTCGAGCGCCACGCTGCAGAAGGGCGCGGTCGCGGCGCGCTGCGAGGGGCGCGGCATCCTGATGATCGGCAACCCGCCCGAGGGGCTGAGCGGGCAATATGTGCTGCCCGGCAACAACTATCACGTGTTCGACTATTCGCTGTTCTGGGCCAATGTCCGCGCCGATGCCGAGCGGCGGCTGGCGGCGTATCGCAAGCAGCGGCTGTCGCGCCTGTTCGGGTTTAGCGGGGCGGGATGATCACCACCGATCGCGCCGCGTTCCGCGAGGCCCTGCCCGATGGCGGGCGGCTGCTCGGGCTCGACGTCGGGACCAAGACGATCGGCACGGCGCTGTGCGACGCGGGCTGGTCGTTCGCGAGCCCGGCGCTGCTGGTCAAGCGGACCAAGTTCACCGCCGACAAGGCGGCGCTGGCGGCCCTGGTCGCCGAGCAGCAGGTCAGGGGGCTGGTGATCGGCCTGCCGCTCAACCTCGACGGCACCGACAGCCCGCGCACCCAGTCGACCCGCGCCTTCGCCCGCAATGTCGAGGACATGGGGCTGCCGGTGCTGCTGTGGGACGAGCGCTGGTCGACCGCGGCGGTCGAGCGGCAGATGATCGCCGAGGACCTCTCGCGCGCCAAGCGGGCCGAGCGAGTCGACAAGCTCGCGGCGAGCTACATCCTGCAAGGCGCGATCGACGCGCTGGCCACCGGCTGACCGGGTTGCGCAGCGCGCGGCGAACGGGCAGCGTCGCGCCGCATCCAGACTCGGGGGACTTCCATGCGCCAGTTGCTTCTCGCCGCCACCTTCCTCGCGCTGCCTGCGCTCGCCCAGGACAAGCCCGCCGCGCCCAAGGACGCCCCGCCGTCGATGAAGGCCGAGGCCGAGGCGGCGCAGGCGCGCCCGCCGGTCGAGGAGCAGAGCGCCGTGAGCAAGGGCAGCGTCACCGTGGGGGGCCAGCGCATCGCCTATACCGCGACCGCCGGCACGCTCACCGTGCGCGACGACGAGGCGAAGCCGACCGCGAGCTATTTCTACACCGCCTATACCCGCGACGGCGGCGGGGCGAACCGGCCGGTCACCTTCTTCTACAATGGCGGACCGGGGTCGCCGACGATCTGGCTGCACATGGGCAGCTTCGCCCCGGTGCGCGTGACCACCGCCAACCCGGAATATATCCGCCCCGCCCCCTACGGCTTCGGGCCAAACCCCTATTCGCTGATCGACAAGAGCGACCTCGTCTTCATCGACATGATCGGCGCGGGCTGGTCGCGGCCGCTCGGTGACAAGACCGGCAAGGACTTCTGGGGCGTCGACCAGGATGCCGAGGGCTTCGCGCGGGCGATCACGCGCTATATCGCCAAGAACAACCGCTGGCGCAGCCCCAAGATCCTGTTCGGCGAAAGCTACGGCACGTTGCGCAACCCAGTGGTCGCGGCGAAGCTCGAGCAGGCCGGGATCAGCCTCAACGGCATGGTCCAGTTCTCGACGATCATGAACTATGGCGTGCGCCAGACCGGCTACGACCAGAATTACCTGACGCTGTTCCCGACGATGGCCGCCACGGCGTGGTATCACAACCGCCTGCCCAATCGCCCGGCCGACCTGCGCGCATTCCTCGACGAGGTGCGCGGCTTCACCACCGGCGCGCTCGCCGCCGCGCTGGCCAAGGGATCGAACATCACCACGGCGGAGAAGGCGGCGGTGGCGAAGCAGATGGCCGCCTATATCGGGCTCAGCGAAGCGTTCATCCTGCGCGCCGACCTGCGCATCGACCTGGCGCATTTCCAGACCGAGCTGCTGCGCGACCGGCGGCTGGCGGTGGGGCGGCTCGATTCGCGCTACACGCTCAACATGACCGACGCGAATGCCGACAGTCCGGGCGACGACCCCTCGTCGACCGCGGTGTCGGGCGCGTTCGTCGCGACGTTCCAGGACTATGCGACGCGCGTGCTCGGCTACCGGACCGACATGCCCTACCGCATGACCGCGCGCGGGCCGGGGTTCAACTGGGACTGGAGCCACCGCCCGCCCAACGCCACCAATCCGCAGACCACGCCCAATTCGGGGCTCGACCTAGCCTGGACGATGCGCACCAACCCCTATCTCAAGGTGATGTTCGTCAATGGCTATTACGACTTCGCCACCGCCTTTTTCGGCGCGGAGTTCGACGCCTCGCACATGCTGCTCGACGAAGCGCTGCAGCGGAACATCGACTTCACTTATTATGAGGCGGGGCACATGGTGTACCTCAACCCCGACGAGCTCGCGAAGATGCACGGCGACCTCGGCCGCTGGTACGACAAGGTGCTCGACGCCCCGGCCCGCCCGGCACCGCGGCCGGGGACTCAGCCCGGGCAATGAGCGCGCTTGCGCCCCCCGCCCCGCCCCGCTAACCGACGGCTTTAATGCAGCCGCCGATCGATCATCGCCCCGGCGCCCAGATCCAGGGGCGTGCCGTGTTCCCGCACGCGCATCTGACGGGCATTTCGGGCCTCCAGCCGCACGAGATATTGTTCCTGCTCGACGAGGCGGAACAGTGGATCGAGGCCAACCGCACCCGCGCCAAGAGCGATCACCGGCTCGACGGGCTCACGCAGATCAACGCCTTCTTCGAGAATTCGACGCGCACGCTGCTGTCGTTCGAGATCGCGGGGAAGCGGCTCGGCGCGGACGTGGTCAACATGCATGCGGCGCAGTCGAGCGTGAAGAAGGGCGAGACGCTGATCGACACCGCGGTGACGCTCAACGCGATGCGCGCCGACGTGATCGTGATCCGGCACATGAGCTCGGGCGCGGTGCAGCTGATCGCCGACAAGGTCGACTGCCCGGTGCTCAATGCCGGCGACGGCAGCCATGAGCACCCGACCCAGGCGCTGCTCGACGCGCTGACGATCCGGCGCCGGCGCGGGAGCATCGCGCACCAGCGCGTGGTGATCTGCGGCGACATATTGCATAGCCGCGTCGCGCGCTCGAACATCCTCGCGCTGACCGCGCTGGCGGCCGAGGTGCGCGTGGTCGCGCCCTCGACGCTGATGCCGGCGGCGATCGAGAAAATGGGCGTCACCCCCTTCACCGATTTCGACGCGGCGCTCGACGGCGCCGACGTGGTGATGATGCTGCGGCTGCAGAACGAGCGGATGTCGGGGGCCTACATCCCCTCGACGCGCGAATATCACCTCAACTACGGGTTGACCGAGGAGCGGCTGAAGCGTGCCAAGCCCGACGCGCTGGTGATGCACCCCGGGCCGATGAACCGCGGGGTCGAGATCACCTCGAGCGTCGCCGACCTGCCCGGCCGCTCGGCGATCACCGAGCAGGTCGAGATGGGGGTGGCGGTGCGCATGGCGTGCCTCGACGTGCTGACCCGGCGCGCGCGCGGCGTGGAGGGTTGGGCATGAACCTGATCTTCCGCAACGCCCGGCTGGTGTGTCCCGAGGGCGGCGAGCGCGAGGGCGAGCTCTACGTCGCCAATCACGAGATCGCCGCGCAGGCGCCCGACGGTGCGCGCGTGATCGATTGCGGCGGCAGGCTGCTCGCCCCTGCCCTCACCGATCTCGGCGTGTTCGCGATGGACAAGGCGGCGTGCCGCGCCGGCGGGATCGCGCGCATCGGCCTGATGCCCGACCAGTCGCCGGTGCTCGATGGCCCCGGCATCGTCCAGCGTGCCGCCGACATGGGCAAGCCGGAATTGTGGGTCCATCCGATCGCCGCGGCGACGCGCGGGCTGGAGGGCAAGGACCTCGCCGAGTTCGCGATCAACGCCGAGGCCGGCGCGCGCGCCGTCGCCACCGGTCGCAGCTGGATCGCCGATTCGGGCGTGATGCGCCGCGTGCTCGCCTATGCGCGCGACTGCGGGCTGACCGTGATCGCACATGCCGAGGATGGCGGGCTTGGCGGGCAGGCCGTGGCGACCGAGGGCGAGACCGCGACGCGGCTCGGCCTGCCCGCCGCGCCTGCGGTCGCCGAAGCGCTGGCGATCGCCCGCGACCTGATGCTGGCGCAGGAAACCGGCGCGGCGATCCATTTCCGTCAGGTCACGACAGCCTACGGCTTCGACCTGATCCGCGAAGCCAAGTCGAAGGGCCTGGCCGTTACGTGCGGCATCACCCCGGCGCATCTGCTGCTGTCGGACATCAACGTCACCGATTTCCGCACCTTCGCCCGCCTCTCCCCGCCGCTCCGTGACGAAAGCGACCGGCAGGCTGCGCTGGAAGCGCTGGCCGACGGCACGATCGACTTGCTCTGCTCGAGCCACGATCCGCGCGGACCCGAGGAGAAGCGCCTGCCCTTCGCCGATGCGATGCCGGGCATGGCGGGTGCCGAGACGCTGCTGGCGCTCGGCCTGGGGCTGGTGCGCGACGGGCGCATCGCGCTCGGCCGGCTGTTCGCACTGGTTGCGAGCAATCCCGCGAAACTGCTTGGGATCGAAGCCGGAACGCTGGCGCCCGGCATGCCCGCGGACCTGGTCCTGATCGATCCCGACGCGCCGTGGCAGATCGACTCCGACCGCATGGCGGGCAAGGCCGGCAACACGCCGTTCGACGGGCTGCCCGTCCAGGGCAAGGCGGTGCGGCTGTTCAAGGGCGGCGCCGAGATCGGCTGAGCCGCCGCGAGAAATGCGATTCCCAATCCTCCCCCGCCAGGGGGAGGTGGCGCCGAAGGCGTCGGAGGGGAGGAGCACCACCGTTCTGGCATCCTCCCCCTCCGTCAGGCTACGCCTGCCACCTCCCCCTGGCGGGGGAGGATTTGGCAAAGACGAAAAAGGCCGGGCGATCCGCCCGGCCTTCCCCCTTTTTTCTGCTGCGCGCCGGCACTTAGCGCGAAGCGACTTGCACGCGTGACGGCTTTAACCAGCTCGCGGCCTTGTCTCCGGCGCCGGTGCGCACGAAGCAGTTGCCGCCGCCCGCCCGCACCTTGCGGCACAGCGTGTCGGCACCCGCACGGTCGAACCCGCCGACCGCGAGGCGGTGGAAGGTGCCGGCGCCGGTCGAGATGCTCGCGCTGGTCGGGGTCATGCCCTTGAGCACCGGGATGCGCTTGCTCGCGCGGCCCCAGGCATCCTGCGCGACACCCGCGCTGTCATAGGCGCCGAGCTGGACGAACCAGCTGCCCTTGCCCGGCTTGAACTCGGCGATCTCGGCCTTGGCCGGGACCTGGAGCGGCTTGCGCGCGCCGGTCTCGACCTTGGCGAGCGCCGGCTTGACCGCCGCGACGGGGACCGCCTGGACGATTTCCGCGCGCGGCGCGAAGGTGATCTGCTGACCGCTCGGCGCGGTGATCGCGGGCGCGGCGGTCTCGCCGGTCATCGCGACGTCGACGGCCGTGGCGGGCGCCGCTGCCGCTGCCGCGGTGCCCGTGTCGGGCATGTAGGTCTCGACCGGATCGGCAACCTGCTGCGCCGCAACCGCGGTCGTCATCGAGTTGGCGAGCGCGAGCTGCTGCGGCTGGCCGTTGTCGGCAATCGGCGTCACGCCGAGCAGTGCGGCGACCTGGTCGTAGGCGTTCTGCGGGCGCGAGAAGCTCGCCCACTGCATGATGCGGCCGTCGAGCTGGTCGGGCGACAAGTCGATCCCCGCCACCGCGCGCGCCTGCTGCCAGTTGCCGGCGAGCGCCAGCGCGAGCGCGAGGTTCTGGCGAGTCTTGGCGTCAGCGCCGGGCTGGCGCGCGGCGTCGGTGAGCAGCGCGATCGCCGAGCCGGGATCGCCGGCCAGCGCGATGGCCAGGCCGCGGTCGCTCGCGGGGATATGCGAGGCATGCGTCTCGAGCGTCTGACGCGCGGTGTTCCACTCGCCGGTCGCGATCTGCGCGAGCGCGAGGTTGAGTGCGGTGCGGCCATTGGCCGGATCGAGCGACAGCGCCTCGCCCAGCGCCTGCGCCGCCGAGACGAAGCGGCCGGCCAACAGATAGGTCTCGCCGAGCAGCTGGCGATATTCGCCGTTCTTGGGATCGTAGGTGACCGCGGCTTCGGCGTGAGTCACCGCCCGCTGCGCGTCGCCGGCCTTGAGCGCGTTGCGCGCCGCCTTGGCTTCCTTGCCGGCGGCCCGGGCGTCCTGCGTGACGACCTTGTTGCCGGCGACGGCAAAGGCGCCGACGAGCGCCGGGCCGCCGATCACGGGCGCGCCGAGCACCAGCGCCGAGACGGTGATGGTGAGAATGCGACGTGCGTTCATGGCTCCAATTCCCCTGATCAGCGAGCCTTGCCCGCCGGGAGCTGGCCAGCCAGCGCCCCGACTTCGGGCAGAGTTTCGAGAAACGCGTCCAGCGCCTCGGTGACGAGCAGCTGCGCCGAGCGGCCGGACAGCGCCGAGGCGAGGCGCAGCTTGAGATGACGATCGGTGTCGAGCCGCAGCGTGAAGGCGGCCTTGCCCTTCTTGGCCGCGACCTCGCGCCCGATACGGGCGGCGGTGGCGGTCGAGACGGGGCGCGGCGCGGGCTCCCCGGCCGGCTCCGGCGCGTGCACGGCCTCGAAGACCGGCTCGGGCGCGGGCCCAGGCTGAGCAACCGGCTGCGGTGCGGGCGTGAATTCCTCGGCGAGGACCTGGCGCTGGGCCAGGACCGGCGGCACCGGGCCGGTAGCGGGCGCCTGGGCGAACCCCTCATGCCCCATGTCGTTCCAGCCGAGATCGTCGAGCGAGGTGCCCGGATCGAGGCCGACGAACCCCTGCGGGCGCATCGCCGGGCGCGCCTGGCCCTTGCGCGCGAGCAGCCCCGAGGAAAGCGAGGCGGCGGGCTTGGCGGAGCCGAACATCAGCTCACCACCCGGCGGCCGAAGCCACCCTGCGGACGCCCGGCGAACGCGACATGAGTCGTGGCGGGCGCGGTGAACACGGTACGGCGGAAATTCTTCTCGAGCCGGTCGTTGATGTAGGACCACAAGGCGGTGACCTCGAGCGAGGACTTGCCGTTGGGGTCGATCTCCATGACGGTGCGGCCGTCGATCATCGACGATGCGAAATCGGTGCGCTGATGCAGCGTCACCGGCGCGACCGTGCCGTGCTGCGACAGCGCGACGGCGGCTTCGCTGGTGATCTTCGCCTTGGGCGTCGCCGCATTGACGACGAACAGCAGCGGCTTGCCGGCGCGATCGCACAGGTCGACCGTGGCGCCGACCGCACGCAGATCGTGCGGCGAGGGGCGCGTCGGGATGACGATCAGCTCGGCGACCTGGATCACGCTCTGGATCGCCATGGTAATGGCGGGGGGCGTGTCGATCACGGCGAGGCGGAAGCCCTGCTGGCGAAGGACCTCGAGGTCCGCCGCGAGCCGCGCGACCGTGGTCTGGGCGAAGGCGGGGAAATCCGTCTCGCGCTCGTTCCACCAGTCCGAAAGCGACCCCTGCGGATCGATGTCGATGAGGACGACGGGACCATGACCCGCACGCTGCGCCTGCACCGCCAGGTGCCCGCTCAGCGTGGTCTTGCCCGAACCACCCTTTTGTGATGCCATCGCGAGTACGCGCATCTACCCCTCTGAAATCCCGGTTGCCCGACGCTGGGATGCCAGTGGGAAGCTAAGAAGCGGTTAATGGCGCGGCGACGAAACGCGTCACGGTCCGTTGCGTGCTTAACCGTAGCTCAAGCATTTCTTGGCCAGAGGATGGTTAACTGGCATTATCCAAGCAATGCCGAGCGACCGGGGGACTGGTGGTATGCGTAAGATTTCATGGGCGATGCTGCTCGCGGCGGCGGCGCTTCCAGCTGCGCCCGCGCTGGCGGACGTCAAGGCCGGGGTCGATGCCTGGCAGCGTGGCGACTACAAGAAGGCGATCGCCGAATGGCGCGGACCCGCGGTGGCGGGCGATGCCGATGCGCAGTTCAACATGGGCCAGGCCTACAAGCTCGGCCGCGGCGTGCCGACCGATCTCGCCCAGGCCGAGGAATGGTACCGCAAGGCCGCGCTGCAGGGGCATCCTCAGGCCGAGGAGAATTACGGCCTCACCCTGTTCGAGAACAACAAGCGGATGCAGGCGGCCGAGTGGCTGCAGCGCGCCGCTTCGCGCGGGGAGCCGCGCTCGCAGTACGTGCTCGGCACGATGTACTTCAACGGCGACGGCGTGGAGAAGGACTGGATCCGCGCCTATGCGCTGACGGTGCGCGCGTCGGCGAGCGGGCTGGCGCAGGCATCGAGTGCGCAGGCGCAGATGGACCGCTATATCTCGCTCCAGGACCGCCAGAAGGGCCTCGAGCTCGCACGCCAGTACGAGCGCGACGCGAGCCGGCCGCAGGTCGCCGCGGCGACGCCGCCCTCGGGGACGCGGCCGGGCGGTGGCTCGATCAAGCGCACCGAGGTCCCGCCTTCGACCGCCCATCCGCGGCCGATCCCCGGCGATCGGGATGGCGAGCCCGCCGACACGCGGCCCGCGCCGCCGGTGGTGCGGCCGGCGCCGCGCCAGACTCCCCGCCCCGTCCAGCCCAAGCCGGTTGTCGCGCAGCCCGCGCCGGTGCGCGACGGCGGCTGGCGGCTCCAGCTCGGCGCGTTCGGTGATCCTGGCAATGCGCGGAAATTGTGGTCGCAGGTCGGCGGGCGCTTCCCGGGGCGGCAGGTCTATTACGTGAAGTCGGGCAAGCTCACGCGCGTGCTGGTCGGCCCGTTCGCGTCCAGCGGCGAGGCGAGCGGCGCATGCCGCGGCGTGAGCCCGTGCGTGCCGGTGCGGAACTGATCGTCCGCCTCACTATCGTCCGTGCTCTGCACAAGCAGGAGCGCTTATTCTAGTCGGCCCATTCGGCACGCGGGATGCCCTGGGCGTAGAGCAAGGCCGTGAGGTCGCCATGGTCGATCCGCGCGCCCGCCGCGGCGGCGACGATCGGCTTGGCGTGATAGGCGACGCCGAGACCCGCCTGCTTGATCATCGCCAGGTCGTTGGCGCCGTCACCTACCGCCATCGTCGCGCTCGCATCGAGGCCGAGCTCGGCCATCGCGTTCAGCAGCGTGGTTTCCTTGGTCGCGGAATCGACGATCGGCTTGGTCACCATGCCGGTGAGCGCAGCGGCGTCGATCAGCAACTCGTTGGCGATCACGCGGTCGAATCCAATCTGCTCGCCCACCGGCTCAGCGAAGCGGGTGAAGCCGCCCGAGACGAGGATCGTGGTCGCGCCCTGCGCCTTCATCGTCTGCACCAGCGTGCGTGCGCCGGGCATCAGCTGGACCCGCTCGGCGAGGCAGCGGTCGATCGCGTCGGCGCCAAGCCCCTTGAGCAGCGCGACGCGCGCGTCGAGCGCTGCGGCGAAATCGAGCTCGCCGCGCATCGCGGCTTCGGTGACCTCGGCGATCTGCGGCTTGATCCCGGCATAGTCGGCGAGCTCGTCGATGCACTCGACGGTGATCATGGTGGAGTCCATGTCGGCGACGAGCAGACGCTTGCGGCGGTTCTGCTCCGGCTGGACGACGATGTCGACGCGGCCGAACGCGCCCTCCAGCGCGGCGCGCGCCTGGTCCGGGTTCTGCGCAAAGGCGACATCCGCCGCCTTGTCCGCCTCCAGGATGCGGATTTCGCCCGGGGCGCAGCCGGCATCGCGCAGCTTTTCGTGCGCGGAGGAAATATCGCCCGCTTCAAGCCAGTCCGCTGCTATCAGCGTCGCGATGAACATGCCACACTCCCGTAAGCCAAGGGTGGCGCTCATTGCAGGGCCGACCGCCAGCGGCAAGTCCGCATTGGCGATCGAACTCGCCGAGCGCACCGGCGGCAGGGTGATCAACGCGGATTCGGCACAGGTGTATGCCGAGCTGCGCGTGCTGAGCGCGCGGCCTTCCGCCAAGGACGAGGCGCGGGTACCGCACCGGCTGTTCGGCCATGTCGCAGGGACCGAGGATTATTCCGCCGCGCGCTGGGCGGAGGAAGCCAAGGCGGAGATCGCAGCGGCGCACGAGCATGGCAGCCTGCCGGTGCTCGCGGGCGGGACCGGCATGTATATCCGCACGTTGCTCGAGGGGATCGCGCCCGTGCCGGAGATCGATCCGGCGATCCGTGCGGAGGTGCGCGCCCTGCCCGTCTCGGAAACCCATCGGCTGCTCGGTGAGGTCGACCCCGAGGCTTCGGCTCGTCTCAACCCGGCCGACACTACCCGCGTCGCCCGCGCGCTCGAGGTGGTGCGTTCGACCGGACGCACCCTCGCCGCCTGGCAGGCCGAGCGCGTCGGCGGGATCGGCGACGCGATCGACCTCGCCCCGCTCATCCTGCTGCCCGACCGTGCGTGGCTGGCCGAGCGGTGCGACCGGCGGCTGGTCGCGATGTTCGGCGAAGGGGCGATCGACGAGGTGCGCGCCCTGCTCGCCCGCGACGACATCCCCGCCAACGCGCCGGTGCGCCGGGCCATCGGGGTCGCGGAAATCGCCGCGTTTCTAGAGGGTTCGCTCACCCGGGCCGAAGCGCTGGAACGCGCGCAGGCAGCGACGCGGCAATATGCCAAGCGTCAGTACACCTGGCTGCGGCACCAGCCACCGGCCGATTGGCCCCGCACTGGATCGACAGATATTTCCAAACAGAAGGCACATTTCGCACGATTCTTATAATCTTTACGCTTGACACGTAGTTTTCATACGCATAGCAGCGCCCTTCCCGTGCTGCTATTGCAGTGCGGCAAATTCATGGGAGACACGCAGTGACCGAGAAGAGCGGAGCAGACATCCTGATCGAGGCGCTGACCGACCTCGGTGTGGAGGTCGTGTTCGGCTATCCCGGCGGCGCGGTGCTCCCGATCTACGACGCGATCTTCCAGCAGCAGAAGATCCGCCACATCCTCGTCCGCCACGAGCAGGCGGCGACACATGCGGCGGAGGGCTATGCCCGCGCCACCGGCAAGCCCGGCGTGGTGCTCGTCACCTCCGGCCCCGGCGCGACCAATGCCGTCACCGGCATCACCGATGCGTTGATGGATTCGATCCCGATGGTCGTCATCACCGGCCAGGTGCCGTCGCACCTGATCGGTTCGGACGCGTTCCAGGAAGCCGACACGGTCGGCATCACGCGCCACTGCACCAAGCACAACTATCTGGTGAAGGATCCCGCGCAACTGGGCACCGTGGTCCATGAGGCCTTCCATATCGCCACTTCGGGCCGCCCGGGCCCGGTGGTGATCGACATCCCCAAGGACGTCCAGATCGCGACGGCACGCTATGCCAAGCCGGGTCCGATCCAGCACAAGACCTATCGCCCGCAGGTGAAGGCCGACAAGGCACTGATCGAGAGCGCGGTCGAGATGCTGGCGGCGGCGGAGCGGCCGATCTTCTACACCGGCGGCGGCGTGATCAACGCGGGCCCGCACGCGGCGGAACTGCTGCGCGAGCTGGCGGCGCTGACCGGCGCGCCCGTCACCTCGACGTTGATGGGCCTCGGCGCCTTCCCGGCCTCGTCGGATCAGTGGCTCGG
Source organism: Sphingomonas sp. (assembly GCF_039595165.1). Classification (GTDB taxonomy): domain Bacteria; phylum Pseudomonadota; class Alphaproteobacteria; order Sphingomonadales; family Sphingomonadaceae; genus Sphingomonas. Next base: position 10,011 of record NZ_JBCNMA010000028.1, on the reverse strand, counting down.
CATGCTCGGCATGCATGGCACCTACGAAGCCAATTACGCGATGAACCAGGCCGACCTGATCATCGCGCTGGGCGCTCGCTTCGACGATCGCGTGACCGGGCGGCTCGACGCCTTCGCCCCGCATGCGCGGAAGATCCATATCGATATCGACCGTTCGTCGATGAACAAGACGGTGCGCGTCGACCTGCCGATCGTCGCCGATGTCGGCCACGCGCTCGAGGACATGATCCGCATCTGGAAGACGCGCGAGCATCCCAGGCCCGACCTCGGCGAATGGTGGAGCCGGATCGAGGGCTGGCGCGCTGTGCGCTGCCTCGACTTCCCCGAGGATACGAACGAGATCATGCCGCAGCGGGCGATCCGCGCGCTGTGGGAAGCGACGCGCGACCAGGCGCCGATCATCACCACCGAAGTCGGCCAGCACCAGATGTGGGCGGCGCAGCACTTCCACTTCGAGGCGCCCAACAAGTGGCTGACGAGCGGCGGGCTCGGCACGATGGGCTATGGCCTGCCCGCGGCGATCGGCGCGCAGCTCGGCAATCCGGGGGCGCTGGTGATCGACATCGCCGGCGAGGCGTCGATCCAGATGAACATTCAGGAGCTGGCGACGGCGACCCAGTATCGCTTGCCGGTCAAGATCTTCATCCTCAACAACGAATATATGGGGATGGTGCGCCAGTGGCAGGAGCTGACCTATTCCAGCCGCTATTCCGAGAGTTACAGCGACGCCTTGCCGGACTTTGTGAAGCTGGGCGAAGCCTATGGCTGGAAGGGCATCCGGATCGAGGGGCTCGACCAGCTCGACGACGGCATCGCCGCGATGCTGGCGCATGACGGGCCGGTGATCGTCGATTGCCGGGTGGCCAAGCTCGCCAACTGCTTCCCGATGATCCCGTCGGGCGCCGCCCATACCGAAATGCTGCTCCAGGCCGCCGAAGTCTCCGGCGAAATGGACGACGAAGCCAAGGCGCTGGTCTGAACCCATGCACATCAAGGAAGAGAAAGCCGAGCGGCATACGCTTGCCGTGATCGTCGACAACGAGCCGGGCATCCTCGCCCGGATCGCCGGCCTGTTCACCGCGCGCGGCTACAACATCGAGAGCCTGACCGTGTCCGAGATCACCTCCGACAAGGCGGTGAGCCGGATCACGATCGTCACCTCGGCCAGCGCGCATGTGCTCGAGCAGATCGTGGCGCAGCTCGACCGGCTGGTGCCGGTGCACAAGGTCCACGACCTCACCGCCGAGGGCGAGCATGTCGAGCGCGAACTGGCGCTGGTCAAGGTCGCCGGCACCGGCGATCACCGGATCGAGGCGCTGCGGCTCGCCGACGTCTATCGCGCCAGGGTGGTCGACGCGACGACCGCGAGCTTCGTGTTCGAGGTGACGGGCAGCACCGAGAAGATCGACAAGTTCATCGAGCTGATGGGCGAGGTCGGGCTGATCGAGGTCGCGCGGACCGGCATCGTCGCGATCTCGCGAGGGAAAGAGGCGGCCTGAATTTTTTCTACCGTGCTCCTGCGAACGCAGGAGCCTAGGGCGGCAAGCGAAGCGCCCGAGACTCTGGGCTCCTGCTTTCGCAGGAGCACGCCAAGCCTATGAAGGGAAATCATTGAAATGCGTGTCTATTACGATCGTGATGCCGACCTGAACCTGATCACCGGCAAGAAGATCGCCATCGTCGGCTACGGTTCGCAGGGCCATGCGCACGCGCAGAACCTGCGCGACAGCGGCGTCAAGGAAGTCGCGGTCGCGCTGCGCGCCGGCTCGGCGACGGCGAAGAAGGCCGAGGCTGCCGGGTTCAAGGTGATGTCGACCACCGAGGCCGCGCAATGGGCCGACATCCTGATGATCCTCGCCCCCGACGAGCATCAGGCCGCGATCTGGGACAACGACATCAAGGGCCATATGAAGCCCGGCGCGGCGATCGCCTTCGCGCACGGCCTCAACGTCCATTTCGGCCTGATCGAGCCGCCCGCGGACATCGACGTGATCATGATCGCGCCGAAGGGTCCGGGCCACACCGTGCGCAGCGAATATGTCCGCGGCGGCGGCGTGCCCTGCCTGATCGCGATCCACCAGGACGCCTCGGGCAACGCGCATGACGTCGCGCTGGCCTATGCCTCGGGCGTCGGCGGGGGCCGCTCGGGCATCATCGAGACCAATTTCCGCGAGGAATGCGAGACCGACCTGTTCGGCGAGCAGGCCGTGCTGTGCGGCGGCATCACCCACCTGATCCAGGCCGGGTTCGAGACGCTGGTCGAGGCGGGCTATGCGCCGGAGATGGCCTATTTCGAGTGCCTTCACGAGACCAAGCTGATCGTCGACCTGCTCTATGAAGGCGGCATCGCCAACATGCGCTACTCGATCTCGAACACCGCCGAATATGGCGACATCAAGACCGGCCCGCGCATCATCACCCACGAGACCAAGGCCGAGATGAAGCGCGTGCTTGCCGACATCCAGTCGGGCCGCTTCGTCAAGGACTTCGTGCTCGACAACCGCGCCGGCCAGCCCGAGCTCAAGGCGAGCCGCAAGACCGCCGCCGCGCACCCGATCGAGAAGACCGGCGCCGAGCTGCGCGCGATGATGCCGTGGATCAAGGCGAACCAGCTGGTGGACAAAGAGAAGAACTGAGGGCGTCTGGAGGTAAATCCTCCCCCGCCGGGGGGAGATGGCGCGCGAAGCGCGACGGAGGGGGAGGAAACGCTACCCCTGACATCGTGTCCGCCCCCCTCCGTCAGCCTGCGGCTGCCACCTCCCCCTGGCGGGGGAGGATTGGGGACAGAAAAGATCGGAGAGGATGCTGGGGCGGGGTTGGATTCCCCGCCCCGGCCACATAGACCGGGGGCATGTTCCGCCCCGCCCCGCTCCTGGCCGCCGCGCTCGCGCTGTTCGCGGCGGGGTGCGACCGGCGGCCCGACGATGTCGCGGTGGTGGTGAGCGCGATCGGCGGCGAGACGAAGCTCGCCGACCCGGCCCGCGGCGAGCTCGACTTTGCGGCGCGCGTGGCGCTCGATGCGACCGCGCAGGGCCTGGTCCGCTTCGACGGCAGCGGCGGGATCGAGCCGGGGCTGGCCGAGCGCTGGATCGTCATCGACGGCGGCCGCAGCTACATCTTCCGCCTGCGCGAAGCCGAATGGCCCGACGGCATTCCGGTCGACGCAGCCGACGTCGTGCGGAGCCTCAAGCGCTCGATCGAGCCCAAGAGCCGCATCGCCATCGCCCCCTTCGTCGCGGTGATCGACGAGATCGTCGAGATGACCCCGCGCATCGTCGAGGTGCGCTTGAAACGCCCCCGGCCCGACCTGCTCAAGCTGTTCGCCCAGCCCGAGCTCGCGATCCTGCGCCGCCCGGCGCTGGCGGGTACCGGACCGTTCCGCGCCGAGCGCGGCCAGACGCCGCTGCTGCTGCGCCCCGGCTTCGATCCGTCGCGGGTCGGCGGCGAGACGGTCGAGCCCGACCCCGCCGACGATGTCCGCCTGCGCGGCGAACGCGCGGCGCGCGCGATCCTGCGCTTCGCCGAGCGCGAATCGGACCTGGTGCTCGGCGGCAGCTATCGTGACTGGCCGCTGCTCGCGCAGACCGACATCGCACCGACCAACATCCGGGCCGATCCGGCGCTCGGGCTGTTCGGGCTGGCGATCGTGTCACGCAAGGGCTTTCTCGCGCTGCCCGAGAACCGCGCGGCGATCTCCATGGCGATCGACCGGGCGGCGCTGACCGCTTTGTTCCGGCGCGAATGGCAGCCGGTCGAGACCTTGCTCCCGTCCCGGCTCGATTCCGCCGCCGATCCGGCGGTGCCCGAATGGGCGGTGCTGCCGCTTGAGAACCGCAAGGCCACCGCGCGCAACCGCACCGCCGCGTGGCACGCCGCCAATCGCGACGCCTCGCTCGCGATCCGCCTGGCGATGCCGCGCAGCCCGGGCGCGACGCTGTTGTGGAGCCGGATCGCGCGCGACCTCATGGACATGGGCCTCCAGCCGACCTGGGTCGGCGAGGACGAGGACGCCGACCTGCGGCTGATCGACGAAGTCGCGCCCTATGACAGCGGCCGCTGGTACCTCGTCACCGCCTGCCAGCTGTGCCCGGAACCGCTGATGGCGCAGATCGAGGCGGCGCGCGACGCCCCTACCCTCACCGATCGCGCCCAGCGCATCGCGGACGCCGACATGGCGCTGACCGCGGACGCTGCTTATATTCCGATCGCACAGCCGCTGCGCTGGTCGCTGGTCGCGCTCCGCCTGCGCGCCTGGCAGCCCAACGCCCGCGCCTGGCACCCGCTCACGCATCTGCGCGAAGCGGGACAGTGAGAGGATAGGAATGGCCAAGGCGACCCCGATCGATGACGGACCCAATGCCGGGCTGCCGCTCGGCCGCGACGCGGCTGCAATACGCCGGCGGATCGAGACGATGGAGAAGTTGCTCGAACGCACGCTGACCATCCCCGGCACGCGCCAGACGGTCGGGCTCGATGCGCTGGTCGGGCTGATCCCGGTCGGCGGCGACGTGATCGCCGCGGCGATGGGCGCCTATATGATCTGGGAAGCGCGCAACCTCGGCATGCCGCGCAGCACGATGGTCAAGATGGCGGGCAATGTCGGGTTCGACTGGCTGATCGGGCTGATTCCCGGCGTCGGCGACGTGGCGGACTTCTTTTTCCGCTCGAACACGCGCAACCTCAAGCTGATCAAGCGGCACCTCGACCGCCACCACCCGGGCACCGCGACGATCGAGGGCTGACGCCCCCGACCGGGCTTCAGCGGCGCGTCACTCGAACGGCTTCGCCTCCGCCTCGGGCTCGTTGCCCGCGAACCAGGCGCGCGCATCGGGACGGAACAGCATCCACACCGCATAGGCAGTGAGCGCGAAGGCGAGCAGGCTCAGCGCGACGCTCAGCATGCCGACGATGGGATAGCTCATCAGCGTGAACGGCAGGCCGGCCACCGACAGGCCGAACAGCGCGACCACGACCCATTTGGCGACTTCGCTCGCGCGGCGCGCGGTGAAGTACCACAGCAGCAGCCACAGGATGAGCATGAACACCGTGGTGCCGATCATCATGGTCTGGGCGAGCTCCGCCATCTGCGGGTTGCCGGCGAATCCCGGATTGCCCTCGAGGCTGCCGAGCCGCGTCTTCCAGCCGAGCGCCAGGTTCACCAGCCACAGCACGGTCGAGGCCAGATAGGCCTGTTCGAAACGGACGATCGAAACCGGTCGCATGGATTTTCTCCCCTTTGCGGCCAGCTAAGGCTCAAGCGGGCGCGAAGTCCAGCCCGATATCGACCGCGGGCGCCGACTGGGTGAGCCGACCGACGCTGACATAGGTGACGCCGGTCTCCGCGATCGCGCGGATCGTGTCGAGCCTCACGCCGCCCGACGCCTCGGTCGGCACGCGCCCGCCGACCAGCGTCACCGCGCCGCGCAGGGTCGGCGGGTCCATGTTGTCGAGCAGCAGATGCGTCGCGCCGGCGGCCAAGGCGGGCTCGATCTGGTCGACGCGGTCGACCTCGACGATGATCCGCTCGATCCCGGCGTCGGCCGCGCGGCGCACCGCCTCGCCCACCGAGCCGGCGACGGCGACATGGTTGTCCTTGATCATCGCCGCGTCCCACAGCCCCATGCGGTGGTTCTGCGCGCCGCCCATGCGCGTGGCGTATTTCTCCAGCCGACGCAGGCCGGGGATGGTCTTGCGCGTGTCGAGCAGGGTGGTGCCCGTGCCGGTAATCTTGTCGACATAGGATCGCGCCATGGTCGCGATTCCGGAAAGGTGCTGGACGGTGTTGAGCGCCGCGCGCTCGGCGGTGAGCAGCGCCCGGGCATTGCCGCGCAGGCGCATCAGGTCGCTGCCCGCGGCGACACGATCGCCCTCGCCCGCGAGCAGCTCGATCTCGACTTCCGGATCGAGCGCGCGGAAGAAAGCCGCGGCGATCGGCAGACCGGCGACCACGATCGCGTCGCGGCTGTCCATCACGCCGGTGAACAGCGCGCCGGCGGGAATCACCGCGGCGGAGGTAACGTCGCCCTGCCCCACATCCTCGGCGAGCGTGGCCGCGACGAACGCCGCGAGATCGAAGCCGTCGAGCTGGAATGAGGTCATGCGCGAAGTCCCTGAGCTGTCGCGGCCGGCTATAGCCGATGACGCCGCCGCGCGAAGCCCCGCGCGCGCCGATTGTCCGACGACCCGTTGCCATGCCCCCTTCCCCCTCCTATCTGCCACCCGAAACAATCAAGGGGTGTGTAAGGATGACGACCTTCGACGATCGCGAACGCGCATTCGAAGCCAAGTTTGCGATGGACGAGGAGATGGCGTTCCGCGTCGTCGCGCGCCGCAACCGCCTGCTCGGCCAGTGGGCGGCGGCGAAGATGAACCTCACCCCCGAGGAGACTGACGCCTACGCCAAGGCGGTGGTGCAAGCGGAGTTCGAGGAAGCGGGCGACGAGGACGTGATCCGCAAGCTGCTCGGCGACCTCACCGCCGCCGGGATCGAGACCGACGAGGCGGCCGTCCGCCAGGCGCTCGAGGACCAGATGGTCGAGGCGCGCCGCCAGCTGATGGAGGCCAAATAGCCATGCCGATGGCGGCGGAGGAGATCGAGGCGCTGATCCGCCAGGGCATCCCCGATGCCCGGGTCGAGATCACCGACCTGGCCGGCGACGGCGATCACTATGCCGCCCGCGTGGTGAGCGAGAGTTTCCGGGGCGTACCCCGGATCAAGCAGCATCAGGCCGTCTATGCCGCGCTCGGCGGGCGCATGGGAGGCGTGCTCCACGCGCTCCAGCTCACCACCGCCGTGCCCGCCACCAACGAATGACCCGGAGCGAGTGACATGACCGACGAAACCCAGGCCCACATCCAGCAGATCGTCGACAGCAACGACGTGTTGCTGTTCATGAAGGGAACCCCCTTGTTTCCGCAGTGCGGCTTCTCCAACCGCGCGGTCTCGATCCTCAACCATCTCGGCGTGGAATTCGAGAGCGTCGACGTGCTCCAGGACCAGGCGGTGCGCCAGGGGATCAAGGAATTCTCGGACTGGCCGACCATTCCGCAACTCTATGTGAAGGGCGAGTTCATCGGCGGTTCGGACATCATGATGGAGATGTACGAGTCGGGCGAGCTGGCGCAACTTCTCGGCGAGAAGGGCGTTTCAGCCGCGTAACAACCGCGCGCGTAGGCGCGGTTTTGTAAAGGTAGCGTACCATGTTCGTACAGCCATTGGCTGCCGCGCTCGGCGCGGCGGCGAGGGATCGTGCGTCCCTCACGATCTGCGACCTGACGCAGAGCTATTCGCCGGCCGGAGGCGGCGGCATCAGCACCTACCTGCGCGAGAAGCGCGACTATGTGCTCGACCATACGCCGCACCAGCTGCTCCAGATCGTGCCGGGCCCTGAGGACCGGGTGACGATCAACGGCCGCCACATCTTCGCCGAGGTCGGCGCGGAGCCGGTGCGTGGCAGCCCCAACTACCGCTTCATCCTGCGCACCGACGCGGTGCGCGACCTGCTCGCGCATTACCGCCCCGATATCATCGAATCGCTGTGCCCCTGGGTACTGCCCTGGACCGCCATCCAGCACCGGCGCGACTTTCCCGAGACCGCGCTGGTCGCAGGCTATCGCACCGATTTCCCCAATGCGCACGTCCATCGCGTGGTCGAGGCCAAGGCGGGCAAGCTCGCGGCGCGGTTCATGCGCATGCTCGCTTATGGCTATGCCGAGATCACCTATCGCGAGTTCGACCGCGTCTACACGCTGAGCGAGGACGCGCAGCGCATTCTCGCGCGCAAGACGATCACGCGCACCGACGTGATGCCGCTCGGCGTCGACACGACGATGTTCGCGCCGGCGAAGCGCGACCCCTCCTATCGTGCCTCGCTCGGCCTGCCCGGCGACGGGCCGCTGCTGATCTATGCCGGGCGCATCGACAATGAGAAGCGCGCCGACAAGCTGGTCGAGATGTTCCGCAAGCTGCCCAGGGATCTCGGCGCGGCGATGGTGCTGATGGGCGACGGCAAGCTGCGCGAGAAGCTGATGGCGCGCGCGAACGGGCTGCCGATCGCGTTTCCCGGCTTCGAGAAGGACCGGATCGAGCTCGCCCGCGCGCTCGCCTCCTCGGACATCTATGTCTCGGCGATGGCCGACGAGACGTTCGGCATCTCGGTGCTCGAGGCGCAGTCGTGCGGCCTGCCCGTGGTCGGCGTCGCGAGCGGCGCGATGCCCGACCGCGTACCCGAGGGGTTCGGACTGCTCGGCCGGGTCGACGATACCGGCGCGATGGCCGCTAATGTCGTCAAGTTGTGGAACCAGGGTCCGGAGCTGATCGGCGCGCGGGCGCGGGCGATGGTGGTCGAGAAATATGGCTGGCACCGCACCTTCGAGCGGCTGTTCGGCGACATCTATCCCAAGGCACTGGCCCGCGCCGCGGTTCGCCTCGAAGAGGATGGCGCGAAGCTCCTGCGCAGGCGGCATCGCCGCGACGGCGCGCCGGTGAGCTATGAGCCGCGAAATCGTGCTCCTGCGCAAGCAGGAGCCCAGGACGGCGAAGCGCGGCGCTTGCGACTCCAGGCTCCCGCCTTCGCAGCAGCACCGCAGGCGGGTGGTTAGACGTCCCCAAAAACGGGCAGGGCGGGCAGCATCCGGTAAATGCTGCCCGCCCCTGAAGCGTTACACGGCTTTGTGAACAGTCGTGTGCCCGCATATCTGCAGAGTGCGTGCCAAAATGGGGAAGCCGCAGAAATCCTCCATCTTCATGGTTAACCAAATTTCCGGGTAACACGACCTGTAAGAACCCCCGACACCTCCCTACCCCTTTTTCGCCGGATGCCGTTCAGACAGCGTTCAGCGACTTGACTACAGATGTGGTCGAAACGATTACACGCGTAGTCGAGGGGAGTGAGATGAGCGAACGAATCAGCGACGCCGAGCACGCCGTGATGGAAGTGCTGTGGGACGAATCGCCGCTCACCGCGACCGATGTCGCCGACCGCGTCGCCCCCGCGCGCGGCTGGAGCGCCAACACGGTCAAGACGCTGCTCGGCCGCCTGCTCGCCAAGAACATCATCGGCGCGGACGAGGATGGCCGCCGCTACCTCTATCGCCCGCTGGTGGCGCGCGGCGACTATGTCGAGGGCGAATCGCGCCGCCTGATCGACCGGCTGTTCGGCGGCAAGCTGACGCCGCTGGTCGCCCATCTCGCCGAGCGCGACGCGCTCACCGACGAAGACATCGCCGAAATCGAAGCGCTGCTGAAGGAGATCAAGCAATGATCGCCTGGGTTGTAGAGACGTTCGTCGCGACGACGCTGCTGATGCTGCTGGTGCTTGCGATCCGCAAGCCGGTGAGCCGCCACTTCGGGCCCAACATCGCCTATGCGCTGTGGGCGCTGCCGGTGCTGCGCCTGGCCCTGCCCCCGCTCCCCGAGAGCTGGCGCGCGAGCGCCGAGACCCCGGTCGCGGCGGCGAGCGAGGTCATCACTTACTATGTGGTCGAGCCGATCACGGTGCCGCAAGCCGCGGCGACCGCCGCCGCACCGGTCGCGCAGGCCGCGCCGATCGACTGGTTGCCGATCCTGCTCGCGATCTGGGCGGCAGGCGCGCTCGCCTTTCTCGGCTATCACCTGATCGCCCATGGCCGCTTCTGCGCCCGGCTGCTGCGCCGCGCGCGGGTCGAGCGCACCGTCGCCGAGGGGCGCGTGCATGTGATCGAGACCGACGCGGCCACCGGTCCCCTCGCCTTCGGCATCTGGCGCAAATACGTCGCGTTCCCGCGCGACTTCCACGAGCGCTACGATCCGCTCGAGCGCAACCTCGCGCTCGCTCACGAACTCGGGCACCATCTGCGTGGTGACCTGATCGCCAACTGGATCGCGCTGGTCGTGCTCGCGCTCCATTGGTTCAACCCGGTCGCATGGCGGGCGTTCCGCGCCTTCCGCGCCGACCAGGAGATGGCCTGCGATGCCCTGGTGCTCTCAGGCCGCGCCCCGGCGCTGCGCCACGCTTACGGCCGCGCCATCGT
>NZ_JBCNMA010000027.1:0-37331 GCF_039595165.1 Sphingomonas sp. | reverse complement strand
CGAAAAGCCCGGTCGCCGAGTCCTGTCGAAGGGCGGCCTTGGGTCTGCCTGGCAGGCGGAGACGTGTATCCATGGCAAATGTCGCAGTGATCGGCGCCCAATGGGGCGATGAAGGCAAGGGCAAGATCGTCGACTGGCTCGCCAGCCGCGCCGATCTGGTGGTCCGCTTCCAGGGCGGGCACAATGCTGGCCACACGCTGGTGGTGGGCGAGAAGGTCTACAAGCTCTCGCTCCTCCCCTCGGGCCTGGTGCGCGGCACGCTGTCGGCGATCGGCAACGGCGTGGTGTTCGATCCCTGGCATTTCCGCGACGAGGTCGCGCGCCTGCGCGAGCAGGGCGTCGAGATCACCCCCGAGACGCTCCAGGTCGCCGAGACCGCGCCGCTGATCCTGCCCTTCCACCGCGATCTCGACGCGCTGCGCGAGGATGCGTCGGGCGCTGGCAAGATCGGCACCACGCGCCGCGGCATCGGTCCGGCCTATGAGGACAAGGTGGGCCGCCGCGCGATCCGCGTGTGCGATCTCGCGCACCTCGACGATCTCGACGCGCAGCTCGACCGGCTCTGCGCGCACCATGACGCGCTGCGCGCCGGCTTCGGCGAGCCGCCGATCGACCGCGCCGCGCTGCTCGACGAGCTGCGCGAGATCGCGCCCGCGGTGTTGCCCTATGCCGCGCCGGTGTGGCTGACGCTCAAGGACGCCAAGCAGGCCGGCAAGCGCATCCTGTTCGAAGGCGCGCAGGGGGTGCTACTCGACGTCGATCACGGCACCTATCCGTTCGTCACCTCGTCCAACACGGTCAGCGGCTCGGCGGCATCGGGCTCGGGCCTGGGGCCGGGATCGGTCGGCTTCGTGCTGGGGATCGTCAAGGCGTACACGACGCGCGTCGGCTCGGGGCCCTTCCCGAGCGAGCAGGACAATGAGATCGGCGAGTTGCTCGGCACGCGCGGGCGCGAGTTCGGCGTGGTCACCGGGCGCAAGCGGCGCTGTGGCTGGTTCGACGCGGTGCTGGTGCGCCAGTCGGTCGCGGTGAGCGGCGTCACCGGCATCGCGCTGACCAAGCTCGACATCCTCGACGGGATGGAGAACCTCCGCATTTGCACCGGCTACAAGGTCGGCGACCGCCACTATGACTATCTGCCGCCAAGCCCGCAGGATCAGGCGCGCGCCGAAGCGGTCTACGAGGAATTCGAAGGCTGGAGCGAGTCGACCGCGGGCGCGCGCAGCTGGGCGCAGCTGCCCGCGCAGGCGATCAAATATATCCGCCGGATCGAGGAGCTGATCGGCTGCCCGGTGGCTTTGGTCTCGACCAGCCCCGAGCGCGAGGACACGATTCTCGTCCGCGACCCGTTCGCGGACTGATTCCAAATCGCCGTCCCGGGCGCAGCCGGACCGCTGCGCCCGAAACGACGAAAAGCATCAATAGGCGGTGGAGTTCGGCTCAGGCGCCGTCTCGGTGCCGTTGCTGGTCGGATCGGTGCTCGGCTCGACATCGGTGGTGTTCGACGTCGTCTCGGGCGCAGTCGTGTCCGCCGGCGGCACGCCCTGGTTGTTCATCTCGTTCTGCAGCGGCGGCTCGGTCTGTCCCGGCGCGATATGCGCGATCGCGGCGGTCGAACCGCAAAGAAGAAGAAGGCTAAGCAGCGTCTTATGGCGCATGGGATACTCCTGGTTACGTGGCACAGGAGTAACGCCGCGGCGCGCAGAGGGTCCCGAAACCGTTCCTCGCCTCATCGTTCCGATGGGCCGTTCCATCCCCGGAACGCATGGAACGCGGGACGAGGCGATTGAACTAGATCAAGAAAATCAGCCGATCTGAGCGCGGTGGAGCAATTTCTGGTCGGCCAGGACCAGTGCCATCATCGCTTCGACCACCGGCACTCCGCGGATGCCGACGCACGGGTCATGGCGGCCCTTGGTGCGAATCTCGGTGGCCTCGCCATCTCGTGTGATCGTCTCGACCGGGGTCAGGATCGAGCTGGTCGGCTTGAAGGCGACGCGCACGCGCACCGGCTGGCCAGTCGCGATGCCGCCGGCGATGCCGCCGGCATGATTGGCGAGGAACACCGGGCCGTCATTGCCCGGCCGCATCGGATCGGCGTTCGCCTCGCCGGTCAGCGCCGCCGCGGCGAACCCGTCGCCGATCTCGACGCCCTTGACCGCATTGATCGACATCATCGCCGCGGCGAGCTCGCTGTCGAGCTTGGCGTAGAGCGGCGCGCCCCAGCCCGCCGGAACGCCGGTCGCCTCGCACGCGACCACCGCGCCGAGCGAGGAGCCCGCCTTGCGCGCGTCGTCGACCAGCGCCTCCCAGCGCACCGCGGCCTCGGCATCGGGGCAGAAGAAGGGGTTGTTGCCGATCTCGGCCGCATCGAACCTGGCATAGTCGATCGCGTCGCCGCCGATCGCCTCGACCCAGGCGAGGATCGCGACTTCGGGAATCACCTGGCGCGCGACCGCGCCCGCCGCGACGCGCATCGCGGTCTCGCGCGCCGAGGAACGCCCACCGCCGCGATAGTCGCGAAAGCCATATTTGGCGTCATAGGCATAGTCGGCGTGGCCGGGACGATAGGCCGCGGCGACTTCGGAATAGTCCTTCGAGCGCTGGTCGACATTCTCGATCATCAGGCTGATCGGCGTGCCGGTCGTCTTCCCCTCGAACACGCCCGAGAGGATGCGGACCTGGTCCGGTTCCTGCCGCTGTGTAGTGAAGCGCGACTGGCCGGGACGGCGCTTGTCGAGGAAGGGCTGGATATCGGCTTCGGCGAGCCTCAGCCCCGGGGGGCAGCCGTCCACCACCGCGCCGATCGCGGGGCCATGGCTCTCCCCCCAGGTGGTGAAGCGGAACACGCGGCCGAAGGTGTTGAAGCTCATCGCCAGCTTCCTCGCCGATGTCGCGCGGTTTTGGAAGCAAGAAGCATCAACGGTCGGGCAAAGTCCGCCTCCGGCCGGCCGGCTCAGCCATCCTGCCCCAGCGCCGCAAACGCCCCGGCGTGCGCCGCCTCGCCGCGCACGCCGCATGGCACCTTCCCGCCCTGCAGCGCCAGTGCCATCAGATACGCGCCGGCATAGGGTGAGGCGAAACCGCGCGCGAGATCGGCAGCATAGCCGAAGCGGCCATAATAGGCCGGATCGCCCAGCACGAAGCTCAGCACATAGCCCGCATCGGCGAGATGCCGGTGCCCCGCGGCGATCAGCGCCTCGCCCACACCTTGCCGGCGATACGCCGCCTCGACCGCGACCGGCGCCAGCGCGACGGCGGCGAGCGGCTGGTCGTTGACCCGAACGTCCATCCGGCTGAACGCGACCATACCGGCGAGCGCGCCGCTGTCCTCGTCGTCCGCCACCAGCGTCAACACCATGTCGCCGTCGATGCACAATCGCTGGACCAACAGCGCCTCGTCCGGGGCGGGGAAGCTGCGCCGCAGCAGCGCATCGATCGCCGCGACGTCGCCGCCGGTCGCCGGACGGATGGCAATCGTCATCGGATCAACGCCCGATCAGACAAGCGCGATGTCGGGCGCGTCCTCGGCCTTCATGCCGATGACATGGTAGCCGGCGTCGACGTGGTGGGTCTCGCCGGTGGTGCCGCTCGACAGGTCGGACAGGAAATAGAGGCCCGCGCCGCCGACATCCTCGATCGTCACGTTGCGCTTCAAGGGCGAGTTGAGTTCGTTCCACTTGAGGATCAGGCGGAAGTCGCCGATACCCGATGCCGCCAGCGTCTTGATCGGCCCGGCGCTGATCGCGTTGACGCGGATATTCTGCCTGCCGAGATCGACCGCGAGATACTGCACGCTGGTCTCCAGCGCGGCCTTGGCCACGCCCATCACGTTATAGTGCGGGATCACCTTCTCCGCGCCGTAATAGGACAGCGTCAGCAGCGAGCCGCCGTCGGGCATCATCGCCTGCGCGCGCTTCGCCACCGCGACGAACGAATAGACGCTGATGTTCATCGTCATCAGGAAGTTGTCGAGGCTGGTGTCGACATAACCGCCACGCAGCTCGTTCTTGTCCGAGAAGCCGATCGCATGGACGACGAAGTCGATCGTCGGCCAGCGCGCGGCGAGTGTCTCGAACGCGGTGTCGAGCGCCGCCATGTCGCTGACGTCGCAGTCGATCAGGAAATCGCTGCCGAGCTCCTCGGCGAGCGGACGCACGCGCTTCTCCAGCGCCTCGCCCTGATAGCTGAACGCGAGCTCGGCGCCATGCTCGTGCAGCTTCTTCGCAATCCCCCAGGCGAGCGAGCGGTCGTTGGCGAGGCCCATGATCAGCCCGCGCTTGCCCTGCATCAATCCGGTCACGTGTTACCCTCCGGTCTTTTCTTGCCGTCCCTCTAGACCGTTCTCCGGCGTTTCCGCCAGCGCCGCATTCAGTTCCGCGCCGATAACCACCCCGAACCCGATCAGGAAGAAGAAGATAAGCGCGACCATCACCCCCGCAAGGCTGCCATAGGTGAGGCCATAGCCGCCGAACGCGCCGATCACGTGCGGCAGCGCGGCGGTGCACGCCATCCACCAGATGGTGACGAACAGTGGCCCGGGCCATTTCGGGCATTTCGACACGCGATAACGCTGCGGCGTCAGCGTGTAGAACAGGATGTAGAGCGCGCCGTAGAGCGCGATCGCCGGTGCGACCTTGGTCACCGACACGATCCGCGCGGCGTCCGAAGCGAAGGGGATGACGCGCCAGATGAACTGCTCGGCGCCGATCAGCAGCACTTGGAAGCTGAACGCCATCATCGCGAGAACCACCGATCCGATCACCATGCCGATCGCCCCGAGCTTGAGCCGCCAGAACGGCGTGCCCGACTGGACGCCATAGGCCTGGCGCAGGATCGCGCGCACGGTCTCGATGAAGCCGGAGGTGGTCCACAGCCCGACGAGCGCGCCGAGCCACAGCAGCGAGCCCGAGCGCGCCTCGAGGACTTCGAGAATCGCAGGGCGGAGCAACGCGCCGACTTCGGGCGGCACGGTCTGCAGGAACGCGGCGACCGCCTGGAGTCCGTCCCCGGTGCGGCCGACCAGCCGCGCGATCGCGGTGGCGACGATGAAGAAGGGAAAGAGCGTGACGAGGCTCAGATAGGCGAGGTTGCCGGCATGGGTGAAGCCGTCGGTATAGGCGCCGACCAAGACACGCTTCGCCACCTCGATCACGCGCTCGCTGATCCCGAGGTCCGACAGCCGCTTGTGAAAGCCGCGGCGGCGCGCCTCGGGCGATTCAGGCGAGATCGGCTCGGTCACGCGGACTCAGACGCCCAGCCGGGCGCGCGGGTTCCCCCCATTTTCCCAGCCACTTACGAACTCGGCGAGCTTGGCGTCGTCGGCCGGGATCTCGATCATCAGCGTCACCAGCAGGTCGCCGCGCGCGGTCTTGCCGTGAAAGCCGCGGCCCTTGAGACGAAGCGTCTTGCCCGAACTCGACCCGGCGGGGACCTTGAGGCTCACCGCGCCCTCGGGCGTCGGTACGCGCACCGCGGCGCCTTCGACCGCTTCCTTGAGCGTCACCGGCAGGTCGAGCCGGATATGGTCGCCGTCGCGAGTGTAGAAGCGATGCGGCTCGATCTCGATCGTGACGATCGCGTCGCCATTGCCGCCCGGCCCCGGATCTCCCTTGCCCGAGAGCCGCATCTGTGTGCCCGTCTCGACGCCCTTGGGCAGCTTCAGGTCGATCGTGCCGCCCTCGCGCAGCTGGATGCGCTGCGGCTTGAGCGCGGCGGCATCCTCGAACGGCACGCGCAGGCGATAGGCGACATTGGCGCCCTTGGCCGGCGGCGGGCGCCGTCCGAAGCCGCTCGAGAAGCCGCCGCCCTGCTGGCCGCCCATACCTGCGCGGCCGCCGAACAGCCCTTCGAGAATGTCCTCGAAGCCCGAATCCCCGCCGCCGCCGAAGTCGAACTGTGCGCCGCCCGGACGGAAGCCGCCTTGCGCACGGCCACCGCCAAAGCCCGCGCCGAAGGGCGAGGACGGATTGCCTTCGGCATCGATCTCGCCGCGGTCGAAGCGCGCGCGCTTGTCCTTGTCCATCAGCAGGTCATAGGCCTGAGTCACCGTGCTGAAGCGCTCGGCCGCCTTGGGATTGTCCTTGTTGCGGTCGGGATGCAGCTCCTTGGCGAGCTTGCGATACGCCTTCTTGACCTCGTCCTCGCTGGCCCCGCGCGAGACTCCCAAGGTTGCGTAAGGATCGGCCACTCAAATTCCCCGTTTCATCTTCGTAGGCGTATTAGCCTGCTACATCGGCCCCTGATGCCGCTGTTGCAAGAGAAGCCGCCTCATCGAGCGGCTCGACATCCACTGAAACCCGCATGTTCTGCGCGCCATAGCCGAGGATGATGCCGTCGATCGGGGCGATGTCGGCATAATCGCGCCCGACCGCGACGATGACGTGGTCGTTCGCCATCCAGATGCCGTTGGTCGGATCGAACCCGACCCAGCCGCGCTCGTGGCCACACCATAGCAGCACCCAGGCATGGGTCGCGTCGGCGCCGACCAGCCGCGGCTTTCCCGGCGGCGGCAGCGTTCGAAGGTAACCCGAAGCATAGGCGGCGGGGAGCCCCGCGGCACGCAGGCCCGAGATCATGATCTGCGCGAAATCCTGGCACACCCCGCCGCGCTTCAGGAACGCCTCGTGCGGCGGCGTGTCGACCAGGGTCGCAGCCGGATCGAACACGAACTCCCGCTGGATGCGCTGGGCGAGGGCGATTCCCGCTTCCAGCGCCCCGCGGTCCGGATCGAGGTCTTCGGCGCACCAGGCGGCGATCTCGGCATCGAGCGGGATCAGCGGCGATGGGAAGAGATAGGCGGCGGGGCTGGCCGGCCCCGCATCGCGGCTGTCGCGGGCGAGCGCGGCGATCTGCGCCAGCGTCGGATCGCCTGCCGCCGGCTCGGGCACGGGTCGATCGACCGTGATGCGGCAGCGGCTTTCGATCGTCAGGCTGTTCGCCGCCTGCTCGACCACCAGTCGTACGACATTGGCGAGCCCCGCCTCGGCACGCGCCGGCGCGGTGCGCCCGCCGGGCTCGACGGTGAGGTCGTAATCGTGGAGCTGCTGGCCCGACCAGTGGATCGGCTTCAGGCGCAGGTTGCAGCGCGCGAACCCGACGGGCTCGGCATAGTCGAAACGCGTCACGTGCCGGATCGAGTAAAGCATCAGGCGAGGACAAGCCCGGCAGCGCGCAACGGTTCCGAGCCCTGCAGGAAATAGCGCCGCGCGATCGCGTCGGATAGCGAAGCGAGGCGATTGCCGATCTCGGCGAGCTTGCCCTCGTCGAGCGCTGCTGCCTGGGTGATCGCGACGATCGCGGTGAGTTCGGCTGCCTGCGCCTGCTGCGGCTCGGCGAGGCCGTCGTCGGACAGCACCGGAAGCTTGGCGAGATGGTCGCAGATCGCCGCGACCTGATAGGCGATGCCGCGCGGATTGCCGGGATCGAGCGCGACCAGATCGAGCACCGGCACGCGCGCGATGCCGGTGAGGTAGCGCTGGCGATAGCTGATCTGGCTGTCGGCGAGATCGAGCAGAGTCGAGAGGTCATCGCTGGTGGCCCTGGCATGGCCGAAGGCGCGGATCGCGCGGATCGCGCCCATCGCGCGCTCGATCCGCCGCCCGAGATCGTGGAAACGCCACGCATCGGTACGCCCGAGATGCTCGGCGCCAAGCCCGGCCAGCGCATAATAGCGCCGCTGCAGCGATCCCGCGCGGTCGAGCGCGCCGCCCTTGGTCGGGAATGGCGCGTCGAGCAGCCTGATCATGTCGGCCGACAGCCGGTCGCGGCTCACCGCGCCGATGCCCCGCGCCTGGCGGTTGATCGCGCGCACGCTGTACCAACCGTCGGTCGCTTCCATCGCCATGCGCGAGAAGTGGTTGAGATCGGCGCGACGGAAGCTCGCCGGCGCCGGCGCCGCTCCCTTCTCCACCACCAGATCGACCAGTTGGCGTACCGTCTCGACCGAAAGCGCGGCGCCGGTGTCGGCGCTGATCGAATGACCGAGTAGCGAACGGAGTAGCCCGAGCAGCGCCTCGCCGCGCTCGAGATAGCGGCCGAGCCAGAAGAGATTGTCGGCGACGCGGCTGGGCAGCGTGCCCGGGTTGCGGCGAAGCTGGGTGGTGTCGTCCGAGGGCAGCAGCGTCACCGGGGTCACCGCATCGGGACCATGGACGACGACATCGGCCGACCAGCTGCCCTCGCCCATCACCGCGGCGCGTTCGTCGGGATGCTCGCCGATCTGCGCGAAGCCGCCCGGCAGCACGTGCCAGCTGCCGTCGGGCTGGCGCGCCGCGAAGGCGCGCAGCGTGAAGGGCCGCGCGGCGAGCCCGCCTTCGCCGATCACCGGCATGGTCGAGAGCCGCACCACCTCGCGTCCGACATAATCCTGCGGCCGCCGCTCGAAATCGGCGAGCAGGGCGGCGCGTTGCGCCTCGGGCATGTCGGAGCCGAGCACCGCGGCGCCATCCGCCAGCACGTTGGTCGCCACGCCGAACGCCGGGGCGATCAGCATATTGTCGAGATCGCCCGCGACTTCTTCCCGCTCGCGCGCCTGCCCGCACCACCAGGTCGCGATATTGGCGAGCTTGAGCTGCTCCCCGCTCAGCCGCGTGCACAGGCGCGGCAGGAAGGCGGCGAAGGCGGGCGCCTCGAGCATCCCGGCGCCCGGCGAGTTGGTCACCACCACCTCGTTCGCCGCCATCGCGTCCACCAGCCCGGGCACGCCGATCCCCGAATGCGAATCAAAGGCGAGCGGATCGATCATCCGCGGATCGACGCGGTGCCACAGCGCATCGACGCGCTTCAAACCCGCGATGGTGCGCAGATAGACGCGGTCGTCGAGCACCGCGAGGTCGCCGCCCTCGACCAGCGGGAAGCCGAGATAGCGCGCGAGATGCGCCTGCTCGGCATAGCTCGGGTTGAAACGGCCGGGCGTGAGCAGTCCGACGCGGGGTTCGGCACGGACACAGCGCGCCGCGAGCCCCTCGCGGAAGGCGGCGAAGAAGGGCGCGTGCCGCTCGATGTTGAGCCGGGTCTGCAGGCCACCGAGCAGCCGCGACATGGCGAGGCGGTTCTCGAGCGCATAGCCCGCCCCGACGGGCGCACGGAGCTGGTCGGACAAGACACGCCATTCGCCCGACGGCCCGCGGCAGAGATCGACCGCGACGAAGTTCAGATGATAGCCGCCCGGCGGCGCGAGTCCCGCCATCGGCCGCAGGAAATAGGGGCTGCCAGTGACCAAAGCGGCGGGGAGGTAGCCACCCGACACCAGCTTCTGCTCGCCATAGCAATCGGCCAGCACCGCCTCGAGCAGGTCGGCGCGCTGCGCGACACCGGTGGCGATCCCGTCCCATTCGCGTTTCGCGATCAGCAGCGGGACGGGCGAGAGCGGCCAGCGGCGCTCCTCGACCTCGCCGGCGATGCGGAAGCCGGTGCCGATGTCCTCGGCATGGCGCTGCGCCCGCTCGCGCGCGTTGACGAGATCGTCGCCCGAGCGCCCGGCCAGCTCCTCGAACAGCGCGTTCCACGCCGGATCGTCGAGCCCGGCGGCGTAGAGGACGTCGGTCGCGGGTGTGGCGGCGCGATAGGCGGCGACCCAGCGCGCGGCGATGGTGGCCGCATCGAACAGGGATGTCGCCGCTGCGCTCGCCAAGTTCCACCGCCCCTTTCCGCCGCGCGTTTTGGCCGCAATGATATGGCGGCGCAACAAAGATCAGATGTCGGGCAGCACCTGATCGGCTTGCCCCCAGCCCTTGAGCGAACGCCCATTGGCACGCTCGATCAGCTCGGCCGCATCCTTCACGCTAAAGCGCTGCGGGGTTTCGATGTCGCGCAGCTCAGTCCAGCTGATCGGCGCGGAGACCGGGGCACCGGGCCGGGCGCGGGCGACATAGGGCAGCACCGCCGTCGCGCCGCGTTGGTTGCGCAGATAGTCGAGGAAGATCTTGCCCTTGCGATTGGCTTTCTTGAGGTTGGCGGTGAAGCGATCGGGCTCGGCCTCGGCCAGCGCGCGCGCGAACCGCTCGGCGAAGGAGCGGACCGCCGGCCATTCGGCTTCGGGCCGCAGCGGCACGACGACATGGAGCCCCTTGCCGCCCGACAGCATCGGCCAGGTGGTAAGGCCGATATCGGCGAGATGGCGCTTCAGATCGTCCGCCGCGCGTTTCACATTCTCGAAATCGAGTCCCTCGTCGGGATCGAGGTCGAACACGATGCGGTCGGGCTTCTCGATATCGGCGACCAGGCTGCCCCAGCCGTGGAATTCGATCGTGCCCATCTGCACGCAGGTCAGCAGCCCCTCGGCATCGTCGACATAGAGATAGGGTTCGACCGACCCGTCCTTTTCGCGCACGTCGACATGGTGGACATGCTCGCCGAAGCTGCCCGCATCGTGTTTCTGGAAGAAGCAATGCTTGGCGCGCCCCTGCGGGCAGCGCACCAGGCTGATCGGACGATTCGCGAGCCACGGCAGCAGCACCGGCGCGACGACCGCGTAGAAATCGGCGAGATCGCCCTTGGTGATCTTCGCGTCGGGGAAGATCACGCGGTCGCGGTTGCTGATCTTCACATCGATTTCGGGTGCTTTCGGCACGGCTGCCACCTCCTCGGCCTCGACCTGGTCCGCCGGCTTGTCCTCGCGCAGGCCGAGGAAGCTCGCATGGCGCACGACATTGTCGGCGGTGAATTCGGCGAAGGCGACTTCGGCGACGAGCTTGGGCGTCACCCATTGCGCGCCGCGCGCGGCCTCGCGCGGGACGTCGACCGGAGCCGACTTGCGCGCGATGCGGTCGAGCCTCTCGCGCAGCGCATGGCTGGTCTCGGTGTTGAAGCCCGTCCCCACCTTGCCGGCGTAGCGCAGCTTGCCGTCTTCATGGACCCCAAGCAGCAGCGCGCGGAAGCCGCGGCCCTTGGCGCTGCTCGGTGTCCAGCCGACGATCACGAATTCCTGCCGCCTTGTGCATTTGGTCTTGAGCCAGGCCTTGGTGCGGCGGCCGCGATAGGGCGAGTCGGCGCGCTTCGAGACGACGCCCTCATGCCCCGCCTTGCACATCGCGTCGTAGAGCTGCTCGCCCGCGCCGATGACGTGCTCGGAGAAGAGGATGCGCTCATCCCCGCCCGCGATCAGCGCGCGCAGCCGTTCCTTGCGCTGAACCTGCGGCAGCTTGCCGATGTCCTCGCCATCGAGTTCGAGCAGGTCGAAGGCGAAATAGGTGAGCCCCTCGCCGCCGCTCGAGATCGCTTCCTGCAACGTCGAGAAGTCGGTCTTGTCGTCCCTGAACGCGGCCACCTCACCGTCGATCAGCGCCGAGCCGGCGGGGATCGAGCGGGCGGCCTCGGCGATACCCGGGAACTTGGCGGTCCAGTCGAGCCCGGTGCGCGTGTAGAGCTTGGGCCCACCCTTGCCGATCGCGATCAGCGTGCGGTAGCCGTCATATTTCATCTCGTGCAGCCAGCCATTGCCGGCGGGCACGCTGTCCACCAGCGTGGCGAGCTGAGGCGGCTGGAAACTCGGCAATGCGCCGGCACGCGCCGAAGCGTTGCGCGGTGCCTTGCGCGGCCGCGCCTTGGCTTTCTTGCCCTCGGCGATCTCCTGCATCGTGCGGCCGGTCTTGACGCTGGTGAGGCCGGTCTCGACCAGCGCGTCGGTCGCGCCGGCCTGGTCATCGTCGATCTTGCGCAACAGCCAATTCTCGTGGCGCTCCTTGCCGCGCGGGCGCAGGCGGATCAGCAGCCATTCGCCATTCATCCGCTCGCCGCGCAGCATGAAGTGGAGATGTCCCTTCTCCAGGTCCTTGGCGCTCTTGCCTTCGACCGGCGCCCATTCGCCCTCGTCCCACAGCATCACCGTGCCGCCGCCATATTCGCCCTTGGGGATCGTCCCCTCGAAGCTGGCATAGGACATCGGGTGATCCTCGGTGCGCACCGCGAGGCGCTTCTCGCCGGGATCGAGGCTGGGTCCGCGCGTCACCGCCCAGCTCTTGAGCACGCCGTCGAGCTCGAGCCGAAAGTCCCAGTGCAGCCGCGTCGCGTCGTGCTTCTGGACGATGAACTTGCGCCCCTTGCCCGGCGCGATGCGGCCTTCGGGCTCGGCGGTCTTCGAGAAATCCCGCATCGAATTGTACTTGGCGAGCGGGTCGGCCGTCTTACGCTGGTTCGGCATGATCTATCCTCCCCCGCCAGGGGGAGGTGGCGCCGAAGGCGACGGAGGGGAAGGACTCCCAACCATCGTCCTGGCATCCGCCCCCTCCGTCACGCTACGCGTGCCACCTCCCCCTGGCGGGGGAGGATCGAAAGCTGGATCTCGATTTGCCCTAACCTCCGCCATCGGCTTGCTCCTCGTCCTCGCCGAACGTCTTGCGTTCGACCCAGTGGAACGCCGAGACCAGGATCACCGATGCGGCGGCGCCGATGATCGCCAGCGGATAGAGACCGGCACCGAACGCGATCCCGATCGATGCCGCGAGCCAGATATGCGCGGCGGTGGTGAGGTTCTTGAACTCGCCGCGGGAGAAGACGATCAGCGCGCCGCCGATGACCCCGGCCATCGCCGCGGTTCCCTCGATCACGCGCAGCGGATCGGCCTGCGACTCGGTGCCGCCGAGCTGGTAGTAGAGAATCAGCGCGGTCAGCGTGATCAGCGCCGCGGAAAAGCACATGATCGCATGCGTGCGCAGCCCTGCGCCGTGCCCGCGCGCCTCGCGATCGATGCCGAGCAGCAGCCCGGCGAGCATCGCCCCGCCGAGCCGGAACCACGGGTCCCACCCGACCGCGGCGAAGGTGAGGGGCGGATTGAGCTCCATCGCTCAGGCCCGTTTGCGCGCGGCTGTCTTCTTCGCGGGTGCCTTGCGCGTGGACGTCCGGGCGGCTGGCTTCTTCGCCGCGCTCGACCGCGAGCCGGACGCGCCGGGCTTCTCCAGGCTCTTCTTGAGCGCCGCCATCAGGTCGACGACGTTGGAGCCGCGCTTGCCGTCGCCCTCGTCCTTGTCCTCGATGATCAGGCGGTTCGACTTCTGCTTGCGCTTGCGGTCGATCAGCTTCTCGAGCGCCTCGACATAGCGGTTGTGGAATTCCTTGGGGTCGAACTTCGCCGCCTTCTTCTCGATCAGAGATTCGGCGAGGCCGAGCAGCTCGGCGTCGGGCTCGATGTCGGGAATGTCCCGGAAATAGCCCTGCGCCTTGTTGACCTCGTCGGCATAGCGCAGCGTCTCGAGCACCATGCCGCGCCCGCACGGCTTCAGGCTCACCACATATTCACGCCCGCGCATCGCGAGCTGGCCGAGGCCGACCTTGCGCGTGCGCTTCAACGCCTCGCGCAGCACCACGAACGCCTCCTCGGCGAGATCGTCGGCAGGAACCACAAAATAAGGCTTCTCGTAATAGAGCACGTCGATCTCGTCGGCCTCGACGAACTGGGTGAGCTCGAGCGTCTTCTTGGACTCGAGCTTGACCGCCTCGATCTCCTCTTGGTCGAGCAGGACATATTCGCCCTTTTCATATTCGAAGCCCTTCATGATCTCGTCGGTGTCGACCGGTCCGATGCCGGGCACGACCTTCTCGTACTTGATCCGCTTGCCCGAAGGCTCGTGGACCTGGTGGAAGGCGATCTGCGCGCCCGATTTGGTCGCCGAATAGATCTCGACCGGGATCGAGACGAGCGCGAGGCGGATCTGCCCCTGCCAATAGGCGCGCGCGGCCATGGGAAACTCCTCGTCGTTGCGTGGCCGATTCAAAGCGCGAGCGCGGGAGTCGTTCCGCACTTGGGAGGATGACGGCGCGCGCGGCGCTGCTACAAACCTGCGATGACTCCGCAATTCGCTCCGCTCGACTGGCTGGTGGTCGGGCTCTACGTCGCCGTGCTGCTGGTCGGCGGCTGGCTGTTCTCGCGCTTCAAGGCGGACGACACGCGCGACTATTTCCTCGCCGGGCGCAGCGTGCCGGCGTGGCTGGCGGCGGTATCGGTGCTCTCCGCCACGCAATCCGCCGCGACCTTCCTCGGCGCGCCCGACCAGGGCTATCGCGGCGATTACAGCTATCTCGGCGCGGTGGTGGCAGCGATCCTGGCGGCGGTGTTCGTCGCCTATGTCCTCATCCCGCGCTTCTATGCGATGCGCGCGACCACGGTGTACGAGCTGCTCGAGGCGCGGTTCGACGCGCGGGCCAAGCAATGGGCGGGCGGCATGTTCCTGGTCGGCCGCGTGCTGGCGGGCGGCGCGCGCGTCTATCTCGCGGCGATCGCGATCGCGATGGTGGCGTTCGGGAGCATCGACGCGCGGGCGATCATCCTCTCCGCCGCCGCGGTGATGCTGGTGAGCTTCCTGTTCACCTTCCACGGCGGATTGAAGTCGGTGATCTGGAACGACCTGCTCCAGTTCGTGATCTATGCCGGCTCGGCGGTCGCGGTGCTCATCTTCCTGCGGCTATCGATCCCGGCGAGCAATGCCGAGCTGATCGCGGCACTGTCGAGCACGCCCGAGGGGGTCAATAAGCTGCGGCTGTTCGATTTCTCCGCCGATCTAGCCAAGCCGTTCACCGTGCTGGCGATCTTCACCGGGCTGTTCCTGCTCAACACCGCCAATGCCGGGCTCGACCAGGATACGACGCAGCGCCTGCTCGCCAGCCCCGACGCGAAGACCGGCGCGCGCGGCCTGATCCTGTCGCAACTCGCCAGCATTCCGCTGATCGCGATGTTCGTGACGATCGGGCTGCTGCTCTATATCTTCTACAACCGCCCCGACCTGATCGGCGCCGAGAACCAAGCCGCAACGAGCTTCGCGGGCGAGAAGATCACCGTGTTCGTCCATTACATCCTCACGCAAGTCCCGCCGGGGCTACGCGGGCTGGTGACGATCGGCGTGACGGCGGCGGCGGTCGCCACGACCAACTCGGCGCTCAACGCCATGTCGTCGGTGATGATCAGCGACTTCTACAAGCCGTGGCGCGAGCGGCGCGGCGCGGCCGAGGCCAAGCATTATGTCCGCGCCGGCCGCTGGGGCATGGCCATCGTCGCGCTCGCGATGTTCGGAACCGCGGTGCTGAGCTTTTACTGGCAGCGCCACACCGACATGCCGTTGCTCGAATTCGCGCTGCAGGTGATGGTGTTCGCCTATGCCGGCTTGCTCGGCGTCTATTTCGTCGCGCTGTTCACGCGGCGCGGCACCAGCATTTCGGTGATCGCGGGCCTGGCCGCGGGGTTCGTGACGGTGCTGCTGCTCCAGCCCTTCGTTCTCGGCCCTGCGGGGCTCGCCTTCCCCTATCAGCTGTGCATCGGCACCGCAGCCGCCGCGCTCGTCGCCGCGCTCCCGCGCGGAAAGGGCGTGGCGGTCGCCCGCGCCATCGCCTAGGATCGCGCGCGAACCAGATCCGGAGTTGAGATGCTTACCAAGCTGCTTCGTCACGCCACCCCGCTCGCGCTCCTGCTGGGTGCGCCCAACGCCCTGGCACAGGGCACGGCGCAGACGCCCGCGGCCAGCGACGCCGATCCGGCTCTATGGGTGGTCAAGGACAAGGACACGACGATCTATCTGTTCGGCACCGTCCATATCCTGAAGCCGGGCCTGTCCTGGTTCGACGAGGCGGTGAAGAAGGCGTTCGACGCGAGTGGCGAGCTGGTGACCGAGATCGGCGGAACGCCCGACCCCGCCAAGGCACAGCAGCTGATCATGAAATACGGGTTCAACCCGAGCGGCCCGACGCTGACCGAAAAGCTGCCCGAGGACAAGCGCGCCGCCTTCGCCAAGGCAGTCGCCGACCTTGGCCTGCCGCAGGCGGCGATCGACCGCTTCGATCCGTGGCTGGCGGGCGTGCAGATGACGATGCTCTCGCTCGTCCGGCTCGGCTACAACCCGCAGAGCGGCGTCGAGCAGGCGCTCGACACGGCGGCCAAGGCGGCGAACAAGCCGGTCTCGGGGCTCGAATCGGTCGAAGAGCAGTTCAGCTTCTTCGACTCGCTGTCCGAGGACGCGCAGATCAAGTTCCTGGTGGAGACGATCGACAAGCTGCCCGAGGCCGGACCGGCGCTCGACAAGATGGTCGCGGAATGGGGCGCGGGCGATGCCGACGGGCTCGCGGCGATCATGAACGAGGGCTTCAAGGCCTCGCCCGAGGTGTCGAAGAAGCTTCTGTCCGACCGCAATGCGCGCTGGGCCGAGTGGATCGACACGCGGCTCGACAAGCCCGGCGTGGTGTTCGTCGCGGTCGGCGCGGGACATCTCGCCGGACCCGAGAGCGTCCAGGCCTATCTGGCGAAGCGCAAGATCAAGTCGAAGCGGGTCAAGTACTGACCGCCCGACCGAGACCGGTCAGCGGCCGGCCACGGCAGGCGCGTCCGCCCAGTCGCCCCTGGGCAGCCGCGCCGGGTCGAGCACGACGTGGCGGATGCGCTTGCGGTCCCAGGTATAGGTGATGTGGACTCGCCCGTCGCGCGCCTGGATCACGGCAGGATAGGCATAGCCCGCCCCCAGCGGTGCGCTTTCCAGCGTCAGCACCTTGCGCCACACCACGCCGTCGTCCGAGATCGCGACGTTGATCGGATAGCGCAGACCCTTGCCCGCCCGCGCAAGGCTGTGGGCGCTGTGGTTGTAGACGATCAACTGGCGCCCGTCGGCGAGCGTGACTGCATCGGTCCCCGAATTGGGATTGGGCAAGTCGATCGCCGAGAGCGGCGACCAGCTCTTGCCCCGATCCTTCGACCAGGTGGCGGCGACCACGCCTTCCCGCGTACGCGCCACCGCCTGGAGCTGCCCTTCCTTGTTGAACAGGATGCTCGGCTGGATCGCGTCGATGCCTTCGGGCGAGGCGACCGGCGGGGTTGCCTGCCACGTCTTGCCGCCGTCCGAACTGCGTTCGAAGTGGAGCGACCAGCGGTTGCCCTCCTGCTCGGTGCTCGACGGCGACAGCCAGCTACCGTCCGCGAGTTCGACCGGCTTGTTCTTGATCGGACCGAGGATCCCGTCGGGCAGGCGGCGCGGCGTGCTCCATGTCCGGCCGTCATCGGTCGAGGTTGTCATCATGCCCCACCATTTGCTCGGGCTCGGGCCGACCTTGTAGAACAGCGTCAGCGGGCCGTTCCTCGGCTGGAACAGCACCGGGTTCCAGGTCGGCAATCGCGGGCCACCGGGCTGGATGCCGTTGGCGACGCTCACCGCCGGCTGCCACGCGCCGTCGCGATAGCGTGCGACATAGATCTCGACGTCGGGATTGCGCTCGCGGGTGCCGCCGAACCACGCCGCGAGGATCGTGCCCGCGCGCGTCTCGACGATCGTCGAGGCGTGGACCTGGGGATAGGGCGCGGTCTCGAAGGTGAAGCCGGCGCTCAGGACCGGCGAGGCCAGACGCGCGGTCTGCTGCGGCGTCGCCGCGGCGAGAATGGGAAGAGCGAGGACGAGGACGCACGCGGCGCGGAATGGTTGAGCCATATAGTCATACTAATGGCGAAGCGCGCGACGTCCAGCGGGTTTCGGAGGTGGGTCAGAATAGGGCCGGTTGGCGCTCCGGACGAACCACGCGCCCATGCCCGCGCCGCCGCTCCAGCTCGACCTGCGCGGTGTAGCGGATATCGACATCGCGATCCTGCAGGAAGCCCTCGAGCGAATCGTCGTCGATCTCGCTCCATTCCTTGCCGCGGTCGGGGCCGTAGCGGACGCGCGGCAGCAGCCCGGGCAGCTTCGACCATTCGACGAGCTGCGCCACGCTCGCCTCATTGAGCATGTCGCGCAGATGATGCGCCGTCACATAGGCGTCGGGGAAGGCGCGATGTGCGGGCAGGCCGCGCTCATGCTCCAGTCCTTCGGGCATGCGGAAATAGCGCAGCATCTGATTGGAGAAACCTGGGCTTCCCGGCCATAGCCGCAACGCGCACTTCCACGTGCAGATCCAGTCGGCGCCGCGAGTCAGCGCGGGGGTGCAGAATTGCTCCTCGAAGCTCGCGCGATGCGCGGCGAGCGCGATGCGGCGCGGCCAGGGATCGAGGATCGGGCGCGCGACGTCGTGCCACCAGGGCGCGTCGGCGACGTCCTCATCGCGGATATGGTGCACCGCCATCGTCAGGGGCGGGATCGGGCGCCCCGGATTGACCATGCGGTGGCCGCCCTCGCCGTGCAGCTCCCAGCGGCCATCCGCGCCGAGCGCGACGTCCTGCCAGCCGATCTCGCACACGGCATGCGCCGGCGGCTTGTCGCCGGTGGTCTCGAGATCGATGACGCGGATGATCTGGGGCGTGGGGGCCATGGCAGCCTAAGTGGGATGTGGCGCTCGGAAAAGCGAGTCGAAACGCGGATCAGGAAGGCGCGACTTCCGCCGTGGCGAAGGGCGAGAGCTCCGTCCAGCCCAATGTGGTATAGAGTGCTCGACCTTCCTCGGTGGCGACAAGCAGCTCGGGAACGACGGCGTCCGCCTTGGCGTTGCGCAACGCGGCCATCACGGCGCGGCCCAGGCCTTTGCGGCGATGGTCCGGATCGGTGATGATCTGGTCGTAGATGAAGACACCCGCTGCTTCGGCCGCTGAACCGCTCGCGGCGAGCGTTCCATCCGGCGCCAGAATCGCAACCCGGCTGACTCCGGCATCGCGCTGCCGCTGCAGCACATAGTCTGCGGGCAGCGCAATGGGGGCAGGCGGAAGCGCCGGTCCCCCCATGAAATAGCGGGGCTCCCTCAGGCGCCACCGTGGCGGAAGCGCGGCGAGCAGATCTTCTCCGCTGCCGCAAAGCTTGAGGAAATAGCCCGGTGCGTCGAGGGTACGCCCCAGCGCCGACAGACCGTCGCAGGCCTTCACAAATGCCCAGCGGCAGATTTCGATTTCACCTGCCGTATCGACCCGGAAGCCACCCCGATCCGCCACTGGCGCCGGCAGGCCGCGCGCGACCGACCGCGCCGCCAGCCAGCCGAATAGCAGGGTTGGGCTCAATGCGCCGCCTGCGGTCCCCGGACCAGTCCGCTCGCCTCGAGCTGCGCGTCGATCTGCGCGAGCAGGCGGTCGAGCGCCTCCTGGCTGCGCGCCTCGGCGCGCGCGACCAGCACGTCCTGGGTGTTCGACGCGCGCAGCAGCCACCAGCCATCGGGCGTGTTGACCCGCGCGCCGTCGGTGTCGTTGACGTCGGCGCCGGTGTCCTTGAGCCGCGCCAGCACCTCGTCGATCACCGCGAACTTGCGGCTCTCGTCGACCTGGAAGCGCATCTCGGGGGTGTTGACGAAGGCCGGCATGTTGCCGCGAATCTCGGTCAGCGACTTGCCGATCAGGTGGACGGCGTTGATCAGCTGCACCGCGGCGTACTGCGCGTCGTCGAACCCGTAATAGTCCTGTGCGAAGAAGATGTGGCCGCTCATCTCGCCGGCGAGCGGCGCATGCGTCTCCTTCATCTTGGTCTTCACCAGGGAGTGGCCGGTCTTCCACATCAGCGGCTTCCCGCCGAGCTCGGCGACGCGGTCGAACAGCATCTGCGAGGCCTTGACGTCGGCGATGATTGTCGCGCCGGGCTCCTTGCGCAGCACAGGTTCAGCCAGAATGGACAGAAGCTGATCGCCCCAGATCACGCGGCCTTCGCCGTCGATCGCGCCGATCCGGTCGCCGTCGCCGTCGAAGGCCAGTCCGAAATCGAGGTTCTTCTCGGCGACGAGACGGCGGAGGTCAGCCAGATTCTTCTCTTCGGTGGGATCGGGGTGATGGTTCGGAAAATTGCCGTCCACATCGGTGAACAGCGTGTGATGCTCACCCGGCAGGAGCTCGACCAGCTTCTCGATCACCGGGCCGGCGGCGCCGTTGCCGGTATCCCAGCCGATCCGGAAGCTGCCGCCCGCATAGCCGGCGAACAGACAGCCGACATAGTCGTCGAGGATGTCGGCGTCGGAGACGCTGCCCGCGCCCTCCTCCCAGTCGCCCGCCGCGGCAAGCTTGCCGATCTCCTGAATGTCCTGGCCGAAAAACGGGCGATGCTGAAACACCATCTTGAAGCCGTTGTAATCGCCGGGATTGTGGCTGCCGGTTATCTGTATGCCGCCATCCACCTCTAGGATCGCCTCGGCATAATAGAGCATCGGCGTCGGCCCCAGCCCCACGCGCACCACGTCGCAGCCCGAAGCCGTCAGCCCCTCGACCAGCGCCGCCTCGAGCTCGGGCGAGGAGGTGCGCCCATCACGGCCGACCGCGACGCGGTGCCCGCCGGCGCGGCGCAGCAGGGTCGCGAAGCCACGACCGATCGCGCGCGCGTCGTCCGGCCCGAGCGTCTTTCCGACAATGCCGCGAATGTCATACTCGCGAAGCGAGGTCGGGTCGAAACGGTGCGTCATGATGCCTCCCGGAGAAACGGTAACCGCCCAATTCGCGAGCGCGGCGGAAGTTTCAACTGTCGGATTTACGTAACAGCGTATCGCGTGCAGCGTTCACCTGACGCGTGAGCTCGGACGAGCCGCCGCGGTCGGGGTGGACGCTGGCGATCAGCCGGCGATGCGCGGCGCGGATTTCCTCGGGCCCGGCCTCCTGGCCGACGCCGAGCACGGCGCGCGCGTCCGCTTCGGGGCCTGTCGGCGCGGGCGGCACCGGCGCGGCCTTGGGCGTGCCCGGCATCGGCCGCCCCCAGCCATGCCACATCCGCCAGCCGATCCAGCCGGTCCCCAGCGCGACGAGCAGCTTCCAGATCATGCGCCCTTGCTCATGCGAACACCGGGATGGTGCTGGCGGTTTCGGGCAGAGCGAGCCCCGCCATCATCTCGCGCAGTTCCTGGCGTGCCGCGACATGCGCCAGCCCCATCTCGCCGAACTCGCGCGCGTCGAGCATGGTCAGCCCCTTGGGGAACAGCTCGCGATAGATCACGCGTTCGCTGAGGCCCGGAATGACGCGGAAGCCGACTCGCTTGGCGAGCTGGTCGATCGCCTCCGACACGCGCTTCATGTTGCGCGCCTCGATATGCTGCATGCGGTTGCGCAGGACGACCCAGTCGATCGTCGCGCCATCGGCCTTGGCGCGGCGCTTGCGCGAATCCCAGATCAACTCGGAATAGAAGCTCGGCTGCGTCACGCGGAAGGTGTCGGGGTCGACATGGCCGATCAGGTCGAAATCGACGAAGCTGTCGTTCATCGGCGTCACCAGCGTGTCGGCATTGGTGATCGCGATGCGCCCGAACTTGTCGTCGCGCCCCGGCGTGTCGACGATCAGGAAGTCCGAGCCTTCGCTCAACCGCTCGAGCGATTCGGCGAACAGGTCGTTGCTCTCGCCGTCATGCGTCTCGTAGCGCGGCATCGGCAGATCGCGGCCGGTGCGCTTGGTCGTCTCGCGGCGATTGTCGAGATAGCGCGCCAGGGTGCGCTGGCGATGGTCGAGATCGAGGCAGGCCACCCGCGCGCCGCGCGCCGCCAGCGCGATCGCGGTATGCACCGCGGTGGTGGATTTGCCGGTTCCGCCCTTTTCGTTGGCGAAGACGATCACATGCAATGGGTTCGACGCTTCCGCCAACGCTTAACTTCCTTGATTGATCACCCGGCCCGCCCCCCATAGAAGGCCGCGCTTCCGTCCATATCCAAGGCCGAATTCGCGTGCAAACCGTCCGTCAGCTTTCCGACCTCCGCGATGCCATTTCGGGATTCCGCGCCGCCGGAGAGCGGGTCGCGTTCGTGCCGACGATGGGCGCGCTGCACGCCGGACACATGGCGCTGGTCGCCGAGGCCAAGCTGGCGGCGGCGCGCGTCGTCGTCTCGATCTTCGTCAATCCCAAGCAGTTCGGCCCGAACGAGGATCTCACGCAATATCCCCGCAAGGAGCAGGCCGATTCGCGCATGCTCGCCGAAGCGGGCGCGGACCTGCTGTGGCTGCCGCCGGTCGAGGCGATGTATCCCGACGGACATTCGACCAGCATCGCGGTTTCCGGCGTCAGCGAGCCGCTCGACGGTGCCGCGCGGCCCGGCCATTTCGACGGCGTCGCGACGGTCGTCGCCAAGCTGTTCAACCAGGTGAAGCCCGACATCGCGCTGTTCGGCGAGAAGGACTTCCAGCAGCTCGCCGTGATTCGCCGGATGGTCGCCGACCTCGACTTCGACATCGAAATGCGCGGCGTGCCCACCCAGCGCGACGATGACGGGCTCGCCTTGTCCTCGCGCAACGCCTATCTCGCGCCCGAGGATCGCGCCGCCGCGGTCGCGCTGCCCCGCGCGCTCGGCGTCGCCGCCAAGGCGATCGAGAAGGGCGACGATGCGGAGGGGGCGCTCGCCGCCGCCCGTGCCGCGCTCGAAGCGGCGGGCTTCACGGTCGACTATGTCGAGCTGGCCGATGCCGAGACGCTCGGCGCGCCTGTCGCCGGAAAGCCGCGCCGGCTGCTCGCGGCGGCCCGGATCGGCGGTACGCGCCTCATCGACAACATCGCGGTCGAGGCAGCGTAAACGGCGTTAACGCTTTGGTTACCATGACTGCCCCACCCTGTGTCCCATGAAGACACAGATCAAAAGTGGGGCAAAGTCATGGGCAACAGCATTAAGAGCGCACAGTTCCTGATCGACAGCCGGCTGGCCGACGCCGCGCGGGGAAACGCCGACGCGGCCTATGAGCTCGGCATGGTCTATTCGAGCGGCGCAGCCGGCGTCGACGTCGACCTGATCGAAGCGCACAAATGGTTCAACATCGCTGCGCTCAAGGGCAGCGCCCACGCGCCGTACATGCGCGCCGAGATCGCCGAGGACATGACCGCGCGCGAGATCATCGAGGCGCAGAAGCAGGCCCGCTCCTGGCTCCAGCTGACGACGCTACGCGCGGCTTGAACTACTTCTTCTTCGCCGCCGTCTTCCTGGCCGGGGCCTTCTTCGCCGCAGTTTTCTTCGCGGGCGCCTTGCGGCCCTTTTTCTTGGCGGGACCCGCGGCGGCCTTGGCGTCGATCAGCTGCACCGCCTCGTCGAGCGTGAGGCCCGCCTGGTCGACCGACTTGGGCAAGGTCGCATTGGTCGTGCCGTCGGTGAGATAGGGACCGAAGCGCCCTTCCATCAGCTTGATCTCAGCGCCCGACACCGGATGCGCGCCGATCACCTTCAACGGCTCGCGCGAACCGCGCTGCGCCCGACCGCCGCCGTTCGCGGCTTCGGCGAGCTTGACCACCGCCGCGTTCATGCCGGTCTCGAACACCTCCGCGGTGGACTGGAGCCGCGCATATTTGCCGTCATGCGCCAGATAGGGGCCGTAGCGGCCGATCGAGGCGGTGATCGGCTTGCCGCTCTCGGGATGGTCGCCGATCGTGCGGGGCAGGTTGAGCAGCCTGACCGCCCAATCCAGATCGAGCTCCGGAATGTCCTTGGGGATCGAGGCGCGCGCCGCGTCCTTGCCCTCGCCGCGCTGGATGTAGGGCCCGAAGCGGCCCGAGCGGCGGCTGATCTCCTCGCCCGTGTCGGGATCCTGTCCGATCACCTCCGGCCCACTGTCCCCGCCATTCTCGCCGCCCGGCTGGCCGAAACGGCGGGTGAACTTGCACTCGGGATAGTTGGAGCAGGCGACGAACGCGCCGAACTTGCCCCCGCGCAGCGCCAGCCGCCCCTCGCCGCATGCCGGGCACAGCCGCGGGTCGCTGCCGTCGCCCTTGTCGGGAAAGAGATAGGGTTCGAGGAACTTGTCGAGCGCCTCGGTCACCTCGCTCGGCTTGCGCTCCATCACCTCGTCGGTGCGCGGGCGAAAATCCTTCCAGAAGGCTTCGAGCACCGCCTGCCAGCCGGCGCGGCCGCCGGAGACGTCGTCGAGCTCTTCCTCGAGCCCCGCGGTGAAGTCGTAATTGACGTACTTCTCGAAGAAGCGCTCGAGGAAGGCGGTCAGCAGCCGGCCGGTCTCCTCGGCGAAGAAGCGGTTCTTCTCGACGCGGACATAGGCGCGGTCCTTGAGCACCTGGATGATCGAGGCATAGGTCGAAGGGCGGCCGATGCCGAGCTCCTCCAGGCGCTTGACCAGCGAGGCCTCGGAGAAGCGCGGCGGCGGCTGGGTGAAATGCTGCTCGGCATCGACACCCTTCTTGGCAGGGGTGTCGCCCTGGCGGATCACGGGGAGGCGGCGGCTGTCCTCGTCGCCTTCAGCGCCGTCGGCATTTTTGCCAGAGGCGCCAACGGGATCGTCACGACCTTCCTCGTAGAGCGCGAGATAGCCGGGGAAGATCACCACCTGGCCCGTGGCGCGCAGCGCGTCCTGGCCGGTCGGCTCCTCAAGCTCGACCGTGGTGCGCTCCATTCGCGCGCTCGACATCTGGCTCGCCAGCGCGCGCTTCCAGATCAGCTCGTAGAGCTTGGCGTGATCGCCACCACCGGCGCGGTCGCGGCTGAAGTCGGTCGGGCGGATCGCCTCGTGCGCTTCCTGCGCGTTCTTGGCCTTGGTCTGGTACTGGCGCGGCTTGTCGGGGATGTAGCTCGCCTGATAGCGGCTCACGATCGCCTTGCGCGCGGCGTCGATGGCGCTGCCGTCCATCTGCACGCCGTCGGTGCGCATATAGGTGATCGCGCCGTCCTCGTAGAGGCCTTGGGCGATGCGCATCGTATGGCTGGCGGAGAAGCCGAGCTTGCGCGCCGCTTCCTGCTGGAGGGTCGAGGTGGTGAAGGGCGGTGGCGGGTTGCGCATCGCCGGCTTGGTCTCGACGCTGGCGACGGTGAAACGGCCCTGCTCGATCGCCGCCTTGGCGCGCATCGCGGTGCCCTCGTCGCCGATCGACAGGCGGTCGAGCTTCCTGCCCTCGAAGCGGACCAGCCGCGCGTCGAACGCGGTGCCGTCATGCTCGAGATGCGCAGTGACCGACCAGTATTCCTGCGCCTTGAACAGCTCGATCTCGCGCTCGCGCTCGACGATCAGGCGCAGCGCGACCGACTGCACGCGACCCGCCGACTTGGCCCCGGGCAGCTTGCGCCACAGCACCGGCGAGAGGGTGAAGCCGACGAGATAGTCGAGCGCACGGCGTGCGCGATAGGCGTCGATCAGGTCGGTATCGAGCTGGCGCGGGTGCGCCATCGCGTCGGTCACCGCGGCCTTGGTGATCGCGTTGAAGGTGACTCGCTCGACCTCGGCAGGCAGCGCCTTCTTCTTCGCCAGCAGCTCCTGCACGTGCCAGCTGATCGCCTCGCCCTCGCGATCGGGGTCGGTGGCGAGGATCAGCCGGTCGGCCTTCTTCGCCTCGTCGGTGATCGCCTTGAGCTGCTTGGCCTTGTCGGGATAGGTCTCCCAGTCCATCGCGAAACCGTCGTCCGGCTTCACCGATCCATCCTTGGGCGGCAGGTCGCGGACATGACCATAGGAGGCGAGGACGCGATAGTCCTTGCCCAGATACTTCTCGATGGTTTTCGCCTTGGCGGGCGATTCGACGATGACGAGCTGCATGAGGTCCCGGTTTAAGGCTTCGCGTATACGCGCGAGGATGGGAAGCCGCGGCGGCACGCGTCAAGGGGCGGCGGCACGACATCTTGTTAACTTGGCGCGCCTATCCTGGGCGCATGGCTCCGGCAGCGCGTCTCCCATGCTTTCGTTCGAACGCCTGATCGGCGACCACAGCGCGATCGCCGCCGCGGCAGCGGCGCTGGTCCGGGCGCTGCAGGAAGATGCGCTTCCCGCCGAACTGGCCGCAGGCGTGAAACGGCTCGATGCGGCGCTGACTCCCCATCTCGCGATCGAGGACGAGCAGATCTACCCGCTCCTGCTCGCCAGCAAGGACGCCGGACAGCGCGTCACCGCGCGTGAGGCGATCGAGGCTTATGCGGCGCTGAGCCCGCGCTGGCGGGCATTCGTGACCAGTTGGGACGAAGCCGCGATCACAACGAACCGCAAAGGCTTCGCCGCCGATCTCGACCAGATCCTGCAGATGATCCAGGGACGGGTCCGTTCGGAGAACGAGACGCTTTATCCGATGGCGCTGCGCGGCGCGCATATCCGGCTGCGTGGCGCGTGATGCCCGCCGCGAATCAGGCGAAGACCTGATCGAGCCCCACTGAATCGGGCGCCGTGAGCCGATAGACCGCACCGGCGACCGCCCATCCCCCCAGCGCCATGACCCCGGTGGCGAGATTGCCGAGCAAGGAAGTCACGAGCGAGGGATCATCCGACGTGATGGCACCCCATTCGAGATAGACGCCGGCAACGATCAGTCCGAAGAGCCCCAGCAGCGGCACCAGCAGCAGCGCCTGCACCAGCAGCAATGGCCGCCACGCACGCCGCGTGCGGCGCCAGCTCTCGCCGATGCTCCCCGCCAGCCCACGCTGCTCGACCACCGCGATCCCCACCGCCGGCGACAGGCGCCCGGCAAGGTACAGGCCGGGCACCAGCAACAGGACATATGCCGCGCCGACGACCATCCAGGCGAGCAGGTGAAGCGTCACCGCAACCACGGGCGCGCGGATCGCCGCGATCCGGCGGCCGTCGCTTGCCGTGCCCAAGACCCTGCGCAGAACGAGATATTGCAGGACCCCGGCGAAGCCCGCAGCGGCCGCGTAGAGCGCCAGCGTCGCGTTCCACGAGAAAATCTGGGTATCGATCCAAGTCCCCAGCGCGATGTTGGCGCAGGCCGCCGCGAGGAAGCTCA
Organism: Sphingomonas sp.; assembly: GCF_039595165.1. GTDB lineage: Bacteria > Pseudomonadota > Alphaproteobacteria > Sphingomonadales > Sphingomonadaceae > Sphingomonas. The sequence goes on along the minus strand of NZ_JBCNMA010000027.1, from coordinate 10,841 downwards.
ATGGACTCGCGCCGACCAGAGCCGAGGCCTCGTTCAGGATCGCCGCGACATCGACACGCGAAGCTTCGGCCATGTCAGGCGAGGCTCACCCGGCCGCCGGCATGGCGCTCGAGGCGCCCGGCAAGCTCGAGCTCGAGCAGCACCAGCTGCACGGCCGCCGCGGGCAGCCCGGCCTGGCGGATCAGCTCGTCGACCGGAACCGGCACCGGACCGAGCAGCGCTTCGATCCGGCGGCGTTCGGCCGCGTCGGGCTCGGCCGCCGGTTCGCGGCCGAAGTCGCGGGCGGGCGAGCGCACCACGCGGGCATCGATCGGGCGTATCGCCTCGAGGATATCCTCGACACTCTGCACCAATGTCGCGCCCTCGCGGATCAGCAGGTTGCAGCCCTGCGCGCGCGGATCGAGCGGCGAGCCCGGCACCGCCATCACCTCGCGCCCCGCCTCCGCCGCGATCCGCGCGGTGATCAGCGAGCCCGAGCGCGGCGCCGCCTCGACCACCACCGTGCCTTGCGCGAGCCCGGCGATGACGCGGTTGCGCGAGGGGAAGTGGCGCGCGAGCGGCTCGGTGCCAGGGGGCTGCTCGGCGATCAGCAGGCCCTCATTGGCGACGCGTTCCTGCAGCTCGCGATTCTCCGGCGGGAAGGCGATGTCGATCCCGCTCGCGATCACCCCGATCGTCCCGCCGCCGATCGAGCCGAGATGCGCGGCGGTATCGACCCCGCGCGCGAGGCCAGAGACGACCGTCGCGCCCGCCCCTGCCAATCCTTGCGCGAGCTGCCGGGCGAAGCGGCAGGCCGCCGCGGATGCGTTGCGCGCGCCGACCATCGCCACGCACGGACGGCTAGCGAGCGCGAGCCGGCCCCGCACCAGCATCGCGGCGGGCGCATTCTCGAGCTCGGCGAGCAGCGAGGGATAATCGGGATCGCCGAGGAACACGTGGCGCGCGCCGAGCTTCGCCGCGGCCGCCATCTCGCGGCGAATGGCGGCGAGGTCGGCGATCACGGGCGCCGCGCCGCCGCCGCGCATCGCCAGCGCGGGGAGCGCCTCCAGCGCCGCCTCGGCCGAGCCGAACCGGGCGATCAGCTGGCGGTAGGTGACGGGGCCGATGCGGGGCGAACGGATCAGCCGCAGCCGCGCTAAATCCGCTTCGCTTTCACCCATCCTTGCGGCCGACTCGCGGCTCGGTGCCCGCCAGCAGCCGTTCGATATTGGCGCGATGCTTCCACAGCACGACCATCGCCAGCCCGAGCAGCAGCAGGACGAGGTCGAAGCGCTCGAAAAAGGCGGCGCTCACCGGCGCGCTCACCGCCGCGGCCATCCCCGCGACCGAGGAGATGCGCACCAGAGCGAAGAGTCCGAGCCAGACCGCCGCGAACACCAGCCCGGAAGGCCAGTGCAGCGCGAGCACGATCCCCAGCAACGTCGCGACGCCCTTGCCGCCCTTGAAGCTTAGCCAGACCGGATAGCAATGGCCGAAAAAGGCGCCGGCGGCGGCGAGCACGCCCATGCCCGGCCACAGCCGCTCGGCGATCAGCACCGCCGCGGCGCCCTTGGCGAGATCGAGCAGCAGCGTCGCCGCGGCCAGCCCCTTGCGGCCGGTGCGCAGCACGTTGGTCGCGCCGATATTGCCCGATCCGATCGCGCGCAGGTCGCCCGCGCCCGCCATCCGCGTCAGCAGCACGCCGAACGGGATCGAACCGAGCAGATAGCCCAGCAACAGCGCCAGGGTCGGCGTCACCCAGAGGATTTCGGTGGTCAGCTTCATTCCCCTTGCTTGCGTCCAAAGCTAGGTGCTTCGATAAGCGCGCGCAACAATCTCAATCAGGCGATTTCCGTCATGGCCGATATCCGGCCCCTCCTCTTTTTCGATTCGGGCATCGGCGGCCTTTCCGTGCTCGCCCCCGCCCATGCGCTGCTGCCGCAAGCGCCGCTGGTCTACGCCGCCGACAGCGCAGGCTTCCCCTATGGCACGCGCAGCGAGGCCGAGATCGCCGCGCGCGTGCCGGCGCTGCTCGGGCGGCTCGCCGAGCGTTACCGGCCGCGGCTGATCGTGATCGCGTGCAACACCGCCTCGACCATCGCGCTGACGCATGTGCGCGCCGCGCTCGACGTGCCGATCGTCGGCACGGTGCCGGCGATCAAGCCCGCGGCAGCGCTTTCGAAGACTCGCGTGATCGGCGTGCTCGGCACCGACGCGACCGTACGCCAGCCCTATGTCGACAAGCTCGCCGCCGAGTTCGCCGCCGACTGCACCGTGATCCGCCACGGCAGCGCCGACCTGGTGGAGCTGGCCGAGGCCAAGCTGCGCGGCGAGTCGCTCGATCCGGCCCGGTTCCGCGCGGTGCTCGACGGCCTGCTCGGCCAGCCCGGCGGCGAATGCGTCGACGTCATCGTCAACGCCTGCACGCATTTCCCCCTGGTCGAGGAGGAACTGGCCGCCGCCGCGGCGCGGCCGGTCACGTTCATCGACGGCGGTCCCGGCATCGCGCGTCGAATCGCGCACCTGACGGAGGGACAGGACTGGCCCGAAGCGCCAGCCCCCGGCATCGCGGTGTTCACGCGCCTCGACGACGCCGCGCGCGCGCTGGCACCGGCGCTCGCGCGTTACGGCCTCGAACGAATCGAGGCGCTCTGACCCCTTCCATGTCGAATCGCGGCCGGTGGACAAAGACCGGCCGCGGTGCGCGGCTAGATCGCGTTCGGCACCGCCGGCGCGAGCGTCCGCACCCGCTCGGCATAGCGCTCGGCCATGTCGAGATGCGCGCGGCGCGCGGTCATATCCTGGGCGCGTTCGGCATAGGCGCGCTCGTCCTGCTCGCGCCGCCTGAAATAATGATAGTCGTTCCGTTCCATGCGACCGATCTCCCTTCGCTTCGAAGCGGGAGCACCTTCTGGTCTCTCAGCCGCGGGAATGCTGCGAGTCTCGTCCCACGGTGCGTTCACCATAGCAGAAACGGCCTGTGGAGTCCTGATCGATGATAAGCTCTACCCCATTCCTGCCTTCCCCGGGCGGGTCGCCGTGGATGCTGGCATTGCCCGCGCAAAACCGCTATCGGGACCCCCCATGACCAGCTCCGTTCCCGCCGACGCCACCCCGCGCGCCGTGGATTATTCCCGCGTCTTCACCCAGGCGATCGACCGGCTGCATGCCGAGGGCCGCTATCGCGTGTTCATCGACATCCTGCGCAACAAGGGCATGTTCCCCAATGCGCGCTGCTTCGCCGGCCATAACGGGCCGAAGCCGATCACCGTGTGGTGCTCGAACGACTATCTCGCGATGGGCCAGCATCCCGCGGTGATCGCGGCGATGGAAGAGGCGCTGCACGATGTCGGCGCCGGATCGGGCGGTACCCGCAACATCGGCGGCAACACCCATTACCATGTCGATCTCGAGGCCGAGCTTGCCGACCTGCACGGCAAGGAAGCGGCGCTGCTGTTCACCAGCGGCTATGTCTCGAACGAGGCGACGCTGTCGACGCTCGCCAAGATCCTGCCCGGCTGCATCATCTATTCGGACGAGCTCAACCACGCCTCGATGATCGCGGGCATCCGCAATTCGGGTTGCGAGAAGCGCGTGTGGCGGCACAACGACGTCGCGCATCTCGAGGCGCTGCTCGCCGCCGACGATCCCAGCACGCCCAAGCTGATCGCGTTCGAGAGCGTCTATTCGATGGACGGCGACGTCGCGCCGATCCACGCGATCTGCGACCTGGCCGACAAGTACAATGCGCTCACCTATCTCGACGAAGTCCACGCCGTCGGCATGTACGGCGCGCGCGGCGGCGGCATCTCGGAGCGCGACGAGGCGGCGGGCCGGCTGACCCTGATCGAGGGCACGCTGGGCAAGGCGTTCGGGGTGATGGGCGGCTATATCGCCGCGGACCAGACGATCATCGACGTGATCCGCAGCTACGCCCCGGGCTTCATCTTCACCACTTCGCTCTCGCCGGTGCTGGTCGCCGGGGCGCTCGCGTCGGTCCGCCACCTCAAGCGGTCGAGCGAGGAGCGCGACGGGCAGCAGGCGGCGGCGGCGCGGCTCAAGGCGATGTTCGCCGAGGCGGCGCTGCCGGTGATGGACTCGGTCACGCACATCGTGCCGCTGATGGTCGGCGATCCGGTCAAGGCCAAGCGGATCAGCGACATCCTGCTCGCCGAATATGGCGTCTACGTGCAGCCCATCAACTATCCGACCGTGCCGCGCGGCACCGAGCGGCTGCGCTTCACCCCCGGCCCGGCGCATGACGAGGCGATGATGCGCGAGCTGACCACCGCGCTGGTCGAGATCTGGGAACGGCTCGAGCTGCGCGCCGCGGCCTGAGGCTCGTTGCGACGAGCGGCGGAACCCGTTTCGCCGCCGTTCATTCTTGCCCCCTGAAACCAACAGGAGGCGTAATCGCATGAAATCCATCCTGAAAACGGCGCTGGCCGGCGCCGGACTGGTCGCGCTCGCGGCGTGCGGCGGCGATGCCGACGACAAGGCGGCGGCGAATGTCGAGGCGGCGGCGGAGAACCAGGCCGACAATCTCGAGCAGCAGGCCGATCTCGCCCCCAACGAGACGATGGAAGAGGCGCTCGACGACCAGGCCGACAATGTCGAGGCGGCCGGCGAAGCCAAGGCCGATGCGATCGACGACAATGACGACGCGCGGCTGGAGAATGCGCGCTAAGATCGACCGGATCGATCACATTGGCCGTATCTTCGCGTTTCGGATCGATTTCGTCATTCACTAGATGGGCGGTTCCACTTGAGAGGAACCGCCCGTGCCCCGCGACCTGCTGAAGACGCTGACCTATCTCGCGGTCCACCTCACCGTGGGTTTTTCCGTGGCCTATGCCTTCACCGGCTCGCTGACGCTCGCCGGCGGGATCGCGCTGATCGAGCCGTGCATCAACGCGGTCGCCTTCTTCTTTCACGAGAAGGCATGGAAGCGAGTCGAGGCGCGCGCCGCGCTCGATCCGTTCGTGCGCGACGCCGTGGCGCACGGCTGAGCTAGCCGCCGCGATCGAGCAGGTCGTCGGTCACTTCCATGAGCAGCATCGGCTCGTTCGCGGCGTCGGCGACCGCGTCGACGAACGCGGCGCGGGTCGCCGGCTCGTCATAGACCATCCTGGCCTCGAACGCGGCCTGCCAGGTCGCGCGGTCGGGCCATTCGGCGACCCCGATGAAGCGCCCCTGGTCGTCGCGATGGAGCCGCGAGCCGAGCGAGCCGTACTTCGCCTGAATGAGTTCGGTCCCGCGGCGCCAGGCGGCGCGGAACTGCGCTTCCTTGCCGGGATGAACCCTCCACCAATAGGCGGCGACGAACATGGCAGCTCTCCTTTGCCGATGAAGCGTTCCGCCCCCGCGAAGGTTGCGCCGCGGCTGCGTCCGGCGCAGGATGGACACCGGTTACCACGAGGAGAGACCCGATGCGCCGCGCTGCCCTGTCCCTTGGCTCCCTGCTAGCCTTCGCCACGGCGCTCGCCGCCTGCTCGCCGGCCGCCGAGACCGCCAACAACGCCGCGGCCGCCGACAATGGCGTGCTGCCCGAGGGTCCCGAGACCGCGATCCGCAACGTCGCCGCCGCCGAGCTGCCCGCGGGCCTCGCCGAACTGGTCGAGGCGACGGTGCCGGGGATGACGATCGCCGAAGCCGAGCGCAAGGAGCGCGAGGGGCGCATCTATTACGACGTCGAGGGCACGCGCCCCGACGGCAGCGAGGTCGAGATCGACGTGCTGCAGGGCGCCGACGGCAAGCTCGCCGCGGTCGAAGTGCAGCGCGACATCGACTGGACCGCCGCCCCGGCCCCGGTGCGCGCCGCCGCCGCGGCGAAGAAGGACGCCTTCACTCCCGAGCGGGTGATCGAGAGCCGCCAGGTCGAGGGTGGCGCGACGATCTACGAGCTGTTCGCGCCGGGCCGCAGGGACGAGCCCGCGATGGAAGTGCGCTGGCAGGGGGGCAAGGCCGAAGTGCTGGGCGAGCGCTGGGCGCACTAGGGTCTAAACTCGATTAGAACGAGGTCGAGACGGAGCGGATTTTGGCGCCAGGCTAGGAGCAAGGAGGGAGCGATGGGTTTCCATCGTGACCGACGCGCGACGCCGCATGGCGCCAAAAGACGCCCGCCGCTGCGCGGTTGGTCATGGAGAGCCGCCGAGCTGCGTCGCTTGCTTGCGCGTAGCTCTGCTACGCGACTGCGCTGCGCTCCTTGTCGGCGGCTCTCCATGACCAATCTCGATCCTCGTTCTAATCGAGTTTAGACCCTAGCCCCGCCTGGACAGCCGCAACCGCAGCCAGCTGCCCGCCGCCCACCAGCCGAGCGCCCAGAGCAGACCGAAGCTCCAGCCGGCGAGCACGTCGCTCGGCCAATGGACGCCGAGATAGACGCGGCTGAGGCCGATCGCGGCGACGAGCAGCAGCGTCGCCACGAGCAGGAACACGCGTGCGTCGCGGCGGCGCACCACCTGGATGCTGACCAGCGCGATCGTGAGGTAGATGATCGCGCTGTTGGCGGCATGGCCGCTGGGGAAGCTCGCCGAGCCGACCTCGACCAGATGATCGACCAGCGCGGGCCGCTCGCGCCCGACGAGACGCTTGACGAGCGCGACCGCGATCGAGCCGGTGGCGGTGCCCGCGAACACCAGCGCTGCGGCGAGCAGGTGGCGGTTGACCGCGAGGAAGGCGATGGTCACCGCCGCGGCAAGGGTGAGCACGGTCTCGCCGCCCAGCGCCGTCACGTCGATCATCGCCTGCTTGAGCCACAGCGGGCCGGCGGGCGTCGCGAGGTTCCCGTCCTGCCGCAGCGCCAGCATGATCGCGCTGTCGAACGCGAAGCGGCTGCCGCCGGCAATGGTGCGGCCGAGGATCGCCAACACCAGCACCGCCCCGGCCAGCGCCGCCAGCGCGATCAGCACGAAGGGCGGATGGCGGACATCGGGGGCCGACTGGTCGGGGGTGACCGGCGCTTCAGTGATCGCGGAGAGGGAGAAGGGTTCGCTCATGCCGCGGGTCTGGCAAAGCGGACGGACGCGGGCAAGCGGCGCGGCCGGGAGTCAGCGGCGCTTGAAATACTGGATCGCGCGCTCGTGCCGCTCCGCCGCTTCGCGCGTGTCGAACGTGCCGAGGTTGCGGCGCTTGCCGGTCTCCGGATCCTTGCGGCGCGAATAGATGCGGTAGCCGGACTTGAGCTTGCGGATCATCCGGCAAGAACGCGCGAGCCGGCGATGCGCTCCTAGTGCGGATGCTTGTGCGCCGGCGTGGGGGTGGGCGACGGGCGGGTCGCGGGCAGGTCGCTCCCGGTGGCGCCGTCGAACGGCTTGACGTGCCCGCGGATGCCGCCGCCGGGTCGTGGGCTGGGCGCGGGGGTCGGCTTGGGCGTCGCGGCCGGCATGGGTGCGGCGGACGTCGTCGCGATCGGCACGGCCGCGAGCGCGGTGAGCGAGGCGGTGGCGGCGAGCAGAGCAAGGCGGCGCATGCAGGAGCCTTTCGATGCGGACTGGGCGCGCGCTTCTATCATGGGCGTGGCGGGGCGCCAATTCGATCGGCGAGATGGACGGTCAGTCGATCGCCTCGACGCCCTGTTCCTTGAGGCGCTCGAGATGGTCCTTCATGTGGCGGAGCTGCTCGGGCGAATGGCCCTGCCATTCCGCCACTTCGCCGACGACGCGCAGCGGGTCGCGCGCGCGGTAGGACTTGGTCGGGTTGCCGGGGAAGCGCGTGTCGGTGAGATTGGGATCGTCGACGAATTCGCCGGTCGGCTCGACGATGTAGACGCGCTCGCGCCCCTCGCCCTGCGCCAGCTCGGCGCCCCAGATCGCGGCCTCGAGCGTGCCCGAGAAATAGACCCAGGAGGCCTGCTTGCGCTGGCCGTAGTTGGAGGCATAGCCCGGGCCGATCAGGTCGCCGGGCGCGAGATCGGCGCGGTTGCCGTGATAATAAGGCGGGGCGGCGTCCTTGGCATAGGTCATGGCATGCTCCTGCAGCGACGGCGGTAGCGGAACAAGAGACGGACTGGCGCTGGCATCCCCGCATGACGCGACGCCCACTCGCGCGCGGAGCATACCGGAATCGGGTTCACATTTCCTTAGGATCGCCACCCTAGCGCTGGCGGGGCGGAGGTGGACCATGTTGCGCATGCTGGCATTGGGCGTCCCGGTGCTCGCCATCGGCTATATGGCGATGCCCGGCGGCGGATATTCGCGCGTCGTCGACCGGCCGCCGGGCGAGGTCGCGGCGGCGCTGGCGGATCTCGACATCCGCGAGCAGCCGGGATCGCCCGGGACCGACGCCTCGCGCTCGGGCGGGATCCTGCCCGTGTTCAGCCACCAGCGCAGCGCCGACGCCGTCACCTTCATCGTCGCGAGCGGCGACAAGACCGCGGTGCGGATGATCGCGCATCTCGAGCCGGTCGACGGCGGCAAGCGCACCCGCGTCACCGCCAGCGTCGAGCGCGGCGACGCGCCCGACGACTTCGTCTCCCCCGCCTTCCGCTCGCGGGGCATCACCATGGGCCTGTTCACCATGGCGATCGAGAGCGAGCTCGACGAGCTCACCGCGCCGGTGCGCAAGGCCGGCGCCGAGACGTGCGAGAAGCTGATCGAGCGCTTCCAGGCCAGCGCGCTCGCCTCCGAGGACCTGCAGCGGCGTGACGGAATCAAGGATGCGATGGGCGATACCGCTTCGGCGGTGATGCGCATCGCGGCGCTGCAGCAGGAGGCACGGCGGCTGGGCTGCGACACGGGCGCGTCGCACGCGTTCAAGCCGGTGTCGAACCGGATGGGCGAGGCCGGCCCCGCACCGCGGATTGAGCTTGAGTCGAGCGAAGGCGAGGGCGTGACGTACAAGCCGGGCGAGCCGATGCTCGACCCCGATGCGGGGCTGCGCTGACGCGCGGCGGACCGGGCGGCGGCTTGCCGGAGCGGGGCGGGCTTCAGGCAGCGCGCAGCGGCCAGCGGCCATGCTCGACATGGGTGGTCTTGCCGACCACGCTTTCCATCAGGACGATCTCCTCGACGGTCCAGGCGATCGGGGCGATCTTCTGGCTGCCGAGCCGGTCGCCGGCATAGTTGATCGTGACGTGCGGCTCGGGCGTGGTGCCGAGCGTGAGCGGGGCCTTGTGCTCGAGCAGGTGACGGATCAGCGCGGCCTGGAAGGCGCGGGCCCGGGCGAGCGGGTCGCGGGTGCGCAGCGTCACGGCCTTGCGGTTCTCGATCCGGTCGAAGGCGAGCGGGAAGGCCGGGCCGTCGAAGCCGTCGAGCGCGGCGATGACCTGCGGCAGCCACTCGGGCGGGCGTAGTGGAGGTCGAACAGCACGACGAGCGTGACGTGGAGGAGATGCGGGCCGCGCGACGGATCGTTGCGGGGGAGCGCGATGATCCGGGCCTGGATCTCCGGCGGCGGCTTGGCCATGATGTAGAGCGGGTTTCGAGCGCGCATCGCCACCGACACCTTTCCGTCGTTCCTTATATGTTCTATGGCTCGCCTCATGCAAGTGGCATTCGCCTTTGCGGCGGCGGACGTCGCCGGCTGGCGCGCGCGGCTGGGTCCGGTCGCCCTGCCGCGCCGGCGGCGCTCGCCGGTCGGGCAGCTGGTCAAGTCGATCATCAGCGCGCGCACCCGCGACGCGGTGTCGACCGCGGCCTATGACCGGCTGGTCGCCGGCTATGACGGGCCGGCCGCGCTGTCGCGGGCGGCGCCGGCGGCGGTCGCGCGGACGATCGGCGACGTCACCTTCGCCGAGGTGAAGGCCATGCAGCTGGTGGCGGCGCTGCGCCGGATCGCCGCGGCGGACGGCGGCTTCGCGCTCGATCATCTCGCCGATCGCCCGCTCGGCGATGCGCTGGCGTGGCTGGAGGCGCTTCCCGGCGTCGGGCGCAAGGTGTCGGCATCGACGCTCAACGCCAGCACGCTGCGGCGGCCGGTGATGATCGTCGACACGCATGTGCTGCGCGTGCTGCAGCGGCTGGGCTTCGTGCCGCCGGCCGCGGACTATCGCGCGAGCAGCGAGGCGGTGACCGCGGCGATGCCGAGCTGGACGGGCGACGACTTCCTGGGCTTCCACATCGCGCTGAAGCGGCTGGGCCAGGCGGCGTGCCGATGGGACGCGCCGGATTGCGCGGCCTGTCCGCTGGCACCGGATTGCCCGACGGCTAGGCGTGGCGTTGGCGTAGTTTGAAAGCTGCCCCCCTGGGGAAAGCAGGGGCCCAGGGTCCGGAGCCTATCGCTTGTGGCTCTGGGCCCCTGCTTTCGCAGGGGAACGGCCCATCAAAACTGGACTGCGCCATCACCGGCGCGCGGCGGAAGTTTACACTAGCTTGACACTATCCGCGCCTTGCCGGCGGCGGGGGCGCGGGAGGGCGTTGCTGACCGGATCGATATGATAGCAGGCGTCGGCAAACTCCTCGTCGGTCAGCGTGGCGCCGTCGTCCTGCCTGGCCAGCGCGGCGGCGCCCCGCGCGTCGCGCGCCGCCGCTTCGTCCGCCTTGATGCGGGCGGCGGATTTGGGCGGACGCTGCTCGCAAAGGTGGCGCGGCAGGATGCCGTCGGCGGCGTCGGCGAGCTCCAGTTCGTCCGCCAGAGTCTCGGGGTCGAGCAGCTGTTCGGGCGGCGCGGGCAGCGCGGGCTCCATCGCGCGCAGGCTGTCCTGCAACGCGGGGATGGCTTCGGCGGGCGCCGGGGCCGATGCGGCGGCGGGCCGCGGGTCTGAAAGTCGGGCGCCATAGCGTTCGGGCTTGAGGTGGCTGAGCAGATATTTGAGCAGGCGATTGTCGTGGACGAGCCGGGTCGCGATCACCTCGCCATCGCGGTTGAGCACTTCCTGCTCGGTCCCCTCGATCGCGCGCTCGAAGGCGATGTCCTCGACCAGC
>NZ_JBCNMA010000026.1:0-38798 GCF_039595165.1 Sphingomonas sp. | reverse complement strand
GAGGCCGCGGTCCAGGGCAAGCAGGACACGCTGATCGGCCTCAAGGAGAACGTGATCGTGGGCCGTCTCATCCCCGCCGGCACCGGCGCGGGCATGAACCGGATGCGCATCGCGGCGACCAGCCGCGACGCCGCGCTCCGCGCTCAGCAGCGCAAGCTGCAGGAAGCGCTGATCGCGCCGAACTCGGCCGCCGAAGAGCATGCCGCCGAGCTGGCGCAGGACCCGGTCGACGCGATGGTCACCAGCGACGCGCTCGAGAAGGTCGAAGTCTCGGGCGACGGCAGCGACGAAGCCGCCGGCGACTATCTGAACGAGAGCGAGTGATCGCGCTCGTCAGCGGTCCGCGCTGACACGAAACAAGCCGCCGTCCGCGATGCCGGACGGCGGCTCTTTGTTGGGTGGATGCGGATCCCGGCTTACTCGCCGCCGCCTGTGGCCCCGCCCTTTGGCTGCCACATCTTCAACTTCTTCGCGCGTTCGGCAAAGGTCGCACGATCGGACGGCGAGAGGTTGGCGCGCCCGCCTGCAATGCCCATGCCGATATTGCAGCGAACGAAGTAGGTTTCCCCTTCCTCGATCTCGAGCGCGATCTCGTCGCGGGCCTCGCCCTCATAGTGATAGACGTGCTTGCCGGGCGTTGCTTGCACCACATAGAATTTACCCGACCCGAGGCGTGCAATCTGTGCTTCGCCCTCGCGGACGGTGCAGCCCATCGCGGCGCCGACGAGCGAGCCGGGGCGGAAGAACACGACTTGCCCCTTGCCCGCTTCGGGTGCGCCGAGCGGCCCCGATTTGGTCACCAGCGGCGCCTCCTCAATCGGCATCGCGATCGCGGCGCCCAGCGGCAGCGCGGCACTCAGGGCCAATGCCGCAGCGACTTGCTTCACCTTCATGATTCCCCCTCCTTCATGACAGCCTCGCCACAAGCGGCGACGGCATCCTCACTAAGCTCGACATCCGCCTTGACCTGCGCGGTGGCACGCGCACCGGCCGGAACCTCCATCTGCCCGCCCTTGATCAGGAACGCGACGACGGTTCCGACCCCGGCGATCGGCGTGAAGACCGAAGCCCCGGCGGCGGCGGAGTTCACCGCAGCCGCGGATTTGCTGCGATCGTCTCCGGCGGCCGCAAACTTGAAGCGGCCAAGCGGGACATCCACCGTTCCGCAACGCAGGAAACGCGCCGCGAGGATCAACTCGCCGGCCTTCCCTGCAAAGCCGGCCTTGCGCGCATGGATGATCTCCCCCTCGCCGCGCGCGCCGGCCGGCAACAGCGTTCCGCCACCTCCCGCAGCGATCGGTTGGACGAGGCGGATCGCGAAGCGCTGACCCGGAACCGCGGTCTTCGAGCTCAGCGCCTCGGTGATCTCGATATCGACGATCGTGCTCGCCGCGATCCGCACGGCGCCGGCAGCGGCGTCCGCGCGCGCCGGCGTGCCGGCCGCGGCAGGTTCCACCTGCTGGCTCGAAGCGCTCACCAGCAGCACCGCGATTCCCGCGGTCCAGATCAATGCGGCCATGACGTCCCCCAACGATCCAATGGCTATCGTCAGGAATCGCCGGGTTCAACGCGAATCTGATCGCGATCCCCGCCGCGGCTATTGCAACTTGTTTGCATTACCTGGGCACCACTGTTAGCGGGCGCGGCAAAGGGAGATTCCAATGATCCGTCGCCTGCGTTCGCCTCTACCCCTCGTCGCGCTGGTCTGGCTCGCGCCCGTCGCCGCGCATGCCGAGGAAGCGGTAGCCGCCGCGGAGACCGAAATGCCGGCCGAGTCGGAGGACGAGGGTCAGGTCGTCATCACCGCCGCGCGCACCGCTCTGCCCGCGAACGCGCTGCCGCTCACCATCGACGTGATCGACAAGACGACACTCGACCAGCAGATCGCGATCGCCGGCTCGGTCACCGATGCGGTCGCGACCCTCACTCCGTCATTCTCCCCCACGCGCCAGAAGCTGTCGGGCGCGGGCGAGACACTGCGCGGCCGCTCGCCACTCTACGCGATCAATGGCATCCCCCAGTCGACGCCGCTGCGCGACGGCAGCCGCGACGGCTTCACCATCGACGGCTTCTTCGTCGACCGGGTCGAGGTGATCTACGGCTCGAACGCGCTGCAGGGGATCGGCGGCACCGGCGGCATCGTCAACCAGGTCACCGCGGGCGCGCCCAGGCGCGAGGGGCTGTCAGGCCGCGTGCTGCTGCAGGGCACCGCGAGCAACGATTTCGACGAAGCTGGCTTCGGCGCCAAGGCGGCTGGCCTCGTTCAGTACAAGGCGGGACGGTTCGACGCCTCGGTCGGCGCGGCCTATGAGGATCGCGGGCTCTATTATGATGCCGAGGGTCGCCCGGTGGGGATCAACCTCACCCAGGGCGAGACGATGGATTCGGAGGCGATCTCGCTGTTCGGACGCTTCGGCTATGCGCTCTCGGACAGCGCCCGGCTCGACCTGATCCTCTCGCGCTTCGAGATCGAGAGCAATCACCGCTACGTGCCGGTGGCTGGCATCCGCCGCCCGCTGAACAGCCGGCTCGCCGACGTGCCGACCAGCACGACACGCGGCACGCCGCCGCTCAAGCCCGCCGCCAATCTCGCCGAGAGCGCGGCGCTGTCGCTCACCGACAGCGACCTGTGGGGCGGCAACTTCGTCAGCCAGGTCTTCGTGAGCCGCACCCGCGACACGTTCGGCGCGGACGTCACCCCGCAGATCAGCCAGCAAGATCCGGCGATCGCCCCGATCGGCACGCTGTTCGACCAGACCGAGAACCGCTCGCGCAAGATCGGCGCGAAGCTGAGCTACGAGCGCGCGATCCCCGGCTTCGAGGCACTGATCGCGACGATCGGCTTCGACGCGCTGTTCGATCGCACCGAGCAGCGGCTGATCGCGACCGACCGCACCTATGTCCCGCCGACCGACTTCCGCAGCCTCGCGCCGTTCGGCCAGCTCAACCTCAAGCTGTTCGACGGCCTGCTCCGCCTCGCCGGCGGCGCGCGGTGGGAAAATGTCCAGATCAAGGTCGGCGACTATCACTCGATCGCCTCGACCACCTTCGTCCCCTGCACCACCCCGCCAGCGGCGCCGGTCACGCCGTGCGGCAACTCGACCTATGGCGGAGTCGACGTTGCCGGCGGCAAGCCGACCTTCGAGGATGTCCTCCTCAACGGCGGCGTCATCATCGAGCCGCTCGAGGGCATCCGCGCCTATGCGAGTTATGCCGAGGGCTACACGGTCCCGGATGTCGGCCGCATCACCCGCGCGATCGGCACGCCCGGCGTGGACATCGACAATTTCCTCGACATCGAGCCGATCGTCTCGAACAACCGCGAGATCGGCGTCGAGGTGAAGCGCGGCCCGATCGATGCCAGCGCCACTTATTTCTGGTCATCGAGCGACAAGGGCCAGCTGCTGGTGCAGGGCATCGACCGGGTGTTCGACGTGCAGCGGCTGCGTATCGAGCTCGAGGGCCTCGAGCTCAACCTGCGCGTATCGACGCCGGTCGAGGGGCTGAAATTCGGCCTGGGCTATGCGCACATCAAGGGCAGGTCGGACAGCGACGCCACCCGTGGTGCGCCCGACGGGATCGTCGATACCGATCTCGACGGCGTCAACATCTCGCCCGATCGTGTCAACCTGATGGCGAGCTTCGATCGCGGTCCGCTGTCGATACTGGTGCAGTCGCAATTCTATCTGTCGCGCACCTTCCACTCCGACAAGGTGCAGCAGCCCGACCAACGCAATAATTTCGGCGGATACAACGTCACCGACGCCACGGTACGCTACGACACCGGTGCGCTTGGCGGCATCCGCCTCAGCGTTCAGAATCTGCTCAACGCGCAATATATCGACTATTCGAGCGACACCCGCCTGCCGACCGACAATCTCGCGATCTTCGCCGGCCGTGGGCGGACCTTCACGCTCGGCTGGGACTATCGGTTCTAAGCGGCATGATGCGCTGGATCGACCTGCTCCACCGCTGGACCGGCGGGATCATCGGACTGGTGCTCGGGCTGCTCGGCCTCACCGGCGCGATCCTCGCGTTCAAGACCTGGTGGCTGGCGTGGCTGCCGGGGGCGGGCGATGCGCAGCGCCAGGATATCGCCAGCCTCGCCGCCCAGGTCGATGCGGCGATGGCGGCGCCGGGCGGTCCGCCGCAGTCGATCCTGTTCCCGACGCACGACTTCGGCCTCGCCCGTCTCAGCCGCGGCGGGGACGCCGGCGCCTATGCCGACCAGTCGGGCCGGATCGTCGCCGAATGGACCAGCACCTGGGACCGGGTCGAGCTGTGGCTGTTCGACTTCCATCACCACCTGTTCTTCGGCGATGCCGGTGAGACCGTGGCGGGGATCGCGGCGCTGATTGGCCTGCTGTTCGTCATCACCGGCGCGATCCTGTGGTGGCGGCTGCGCAAGACCTTCAAGTTGCGGCTGATCCCCAAGCGGATGAGCCGCCCGGCGATCGTCACCCATCACCGCGACATCGGCGTGGTCTTCGCACCGCTGCTGTTCCTGTCGATGACGACCGGCATGCTGATGGTGCTGAAGCCAATCACCACCGCGATCTTCGCGCCGGTTACGGGCCTGACCGCCCCGTTCGAGGCGCCCAAGGTCGAGGGCGGTCCGCTCGCCGCGCAGCTCGACTGGGCGGCGATGTTCGCGGCGGCGCGCGCGCAATATCCCGGGGCCGAGGTCCGTCTGGTCTCGCTCCCGCGCAAGTCCGGCGGTCTGATCCTGATGCGGCTGCGCCAGCCGCCTGAATGGCTGCCCAATGGCCGCACGCTCGTCTGGTTCCGTCCGGAGAACGGCGCGCTGGTCGACAGCCGCAACGTCCAGGCGATGCCGGCGGGCATCCGCGCCTACAACGCGCTCTATCCGCTCCATGCGGGCAAGGTCGGCGGTATCCTTTGGAAGCTGGTCATCGCTTCCACCGGGCTGGTGCTGGCGATGCTCGGCAGCTTCGCGGTGTGGACCTTCTGGTTCAAGCGGCCCAGGTCCCGCGCCCGGCCCGCCCGGCCGACCCCCGTCGCGGCGGAATCGCGGCGCGACTAGCTGAACACGGCCTCGAGATCGGCGTCGGGGTTGCGCGGGTCCGCGCCGAAGCGGTTCGGCCCGCGAGTCCCCTTCCACGCAAGCAGGACGAGAAGTGCAAGGGGTCCGAGGAATACCGAGACCCCGATCGCGAGCGACATCACGTCGTGCGTCTCGGCGCCGAGAGGGATCGCGATCAGGGCGAGAAAAATGGCCGTGAAGGGTAGCAACACCCACCAGCCGGTCCGGTTGGCGTCATGCAGCCGCCGCACCGTGACCGCGAGGGCGGGAACCAGGGTGACGAAAATGAACACGCCGCGCAGCGGGCCGTTGTCCATTAGGAGCAGTTGGCTGTCGACCGTGCGGAGCGACCACAGCACAGCCAGCCAGAGCGGCAGGAATGTCCAGAACTCGGTGCGGATCGAGCGACCGGTAAAGTCGAAATAGCGTCGATAGGGCGTCAGAACCCAGCGCATCACCTTCCCCTCAGCTCCGCGGCGCCTGCCGCCGATAGCTCAGCGCCTCGGCGACATGGATCCGGCCGACGGTCTCCGCGCCGGCCAGATCGGCGATGGTCCGCGCGACCCGCAGCACACGCGTATAGCCGCGCGCCGACATGCGCATCGCCTCCGCCGCCTGCGCCAGCAGCTTGCGGCCCGGCTCGTCGGGTGTCGCCGCGGCATCAAGCACCGGCCCGTCGGCCTCGGCATTGGTGCGGGCGTCGGTGTCGCGGTAGCGCATGCGCTGCACGGCGCGCGCGGCCGCCACGCGCGCACCGACCTCGGCCGAACCCTCGGCAGGCGGCGGCAGCACCAGATCGGCGGCGGTCACCGGCTGCACCTCGACATGCAGGTCGATGCGATCCAGCAGCGGCCCGGAGACCTTCGCCTGATAGTCCGCGGCACATCGCGGCGCTCGTGCGCACGCCAGCGCCGGATCGCCGAGATGGCCGCAGCGGCACGGGTTCATCGCCGCGACCAGCTGCACGCGCGCCGGAAAGGTGACATGGGCATTGGCGCGCGCGACGCTGACCGTTCCGCTCTCGAGCGGCTGGCGCAGTGAATCGAGCACCGCACGCTGGAACTCAGGCAGCTCGTCGAGGAACAGCACGCCGAGATGCGCCATGCTCACTTCGCCGGGCTTGACCTTGAGCCCGCCGCCGGTGAGCGCGGCCATCGAGGCGGAGTGGTGCGGCGAGCGGAACGGCCGCGCCCGTGTCAGCCGCCCGCCCTGCAGTGTCCCGGCGACGCTGGCGACCATCGACACCTCGAGCGCCTCCGACGCGTCGAGCGGCGGCAAGATGCCCGGCAGACAGCTCGCCATCAGCGACTTGCCTGCGCCCGGCGGCCCCACCATCAGCAGATTGTGCCCGCCCGCCGCCGCGATCTCGAGCGCGCGCTTGGCGGTCTCCTGGCCCTTCACCTGGCGCAGGTCGGGGCCGTGCGCCGCCTCCTCCGCCTCGCCCGCGGGCGGCGCGCCGAGCAGTTGCTGGCCCTTGAAGTGATTGATCAGGCCGATCAGGTCGGGCGCTGCGATCACGCCCGTGGTTCCCGCCCAGGCCGCCTCCGGTCCCTGCGCGACCGGACAGACCAGGCCCTTGCCGATCTCCGCCGCGTGCAGCGCCGCGAGCAGCACGCCGGGCGACGGTGCGATGCGCCCGTCGAGCCCGAGTTCACCGACGAACACATGTTCGCTCAACGCCTCGGCATCGACCACTCCCATCGCGCCGAGCAGCGCCAGCGCGATCGGCAGGTCGAAATGCGATCCCTCCTTGGGCAGGTCGGCGGGCGACAGGTTGAGGATCACGCGCTTGGGCGGCAATGCGAGGCCGATCGCCGCCATCGCCGCGCGCACCCGCTCGCGACTCTCTGCCACCGCCTTGTCGGGCAGCCCAACGACGACGAAATTGGGCAGACCGGGGACGAGGTTGCACTGCACCTCCACGGCGCGCGCCTCCAGCCCCAGATACGCAACCGTGGATACGCTCGCGACCATATGCCCCCCATTTGTTCGCCTGGTTGTAGCGGCTTTTCGGCGGCAGGGAACGGTTGATCGCGCCGCCGTCTTGTATCGGCAATACACGCTCCCCACGTCGGTTGCATGCGACGCAAGCCACACCCGATGGTTCGTATCGCCCTGCTGGTGACGGGGTTGGTCCTGCTCGCCGCCGCCCCGCTGGTCGGCGTGGTGCCGGGCCCGGGCGGGGTGTTCTTCGCCGCCGCGGGGATCGTCCTGATCCTGCGCAACTCGCGCTGGGCGCGGCGCCGCTTCGTTCGCCTGAAGGCGCAATGGCCTCGCGCGGGCGACTTCATCGACCGCATCCTGATCCGCGGCAGCGCGAAACGCCGCCGCCAGCGCGCGAAAGAGGTTGCGGCGAATTGACTTCGCGCCATTTGACTTCTGGGCAAGCTTTGGCTAACGGCGCACCTCACAAGGTCGCCCCTGTGGCGGCCCTTTTAGTTTCTAGATTTCAGGGAATGAGCGATGAAGCGGACCTTTCAGCCGAGCAACCTGGTGCGAGCGCGCCGGCACGGCTTCCGCGCGCGCATGGCGACTCCGGGCGGCCGCAAGGTGATTCGCGCCCGCCGCGCCCGCGGCCGCAACAAGCTGAGCGCCTGAACCCGTCGCCAGCTTCGCTGGCGGATGTGGAAGGCGCCCCCCTCGCGCGGCTGACGCTGCGCAAGGATTATCTCGCCGCCAACGCCGGCAAGCGCGCGCCAACGCCCGGGTTCGTGCTGCTCGTCCGTGCGCGCGGCGACGACGACGCGACGATGCGAATCGGCATCACCGTCTCCAAGAAGGTCGGTAACGCCGTCGTGCGCAACCGCATGAAGCGTCGCTTCCGCGAGCTCGCCCGCGCGATCCTGCCCGCAGAGGGCGTGCCCGGCGCCGACCATGTGCTGATCGGCCGCAATTCGGGGATCGAACGCGATTTCGCCGCGCTCAAATCCGACCTCAGCAAGGCATTGGGCAAGATCAAGCAATGATCGCCCGCCTCCTCATCCTGATCGCGCGCGGCTGGCAGATCGGCCCGTCGCGCATCCTGCCGCCCAGCTGCCGCTACGCGCCGAGCTGTTCGGCCTATGCAATCGAGGCACTCTCCCGCTATGGCGCGCTCAAGGGCGGATGGCTCGCGTGTCGGCGCATCCTTCGCTGCCATCCGTGGGGTGGGCACGGCTATGATCCCGTGCCCTGATTTCCTGAACCGGGGACTGACGTGAAAGACGACCAGAAGAATTTCCTGCTCTTCGCCGTGCTCGCCGCGCTGCTGCTGTTCGGGTGGCCGATGGTCCAGGAACGCGTGTTCCCCACGGCCAATCCCCCCGCGACTCAGGTGAAGGGCGGCAAGACCGAGGTCGTTCAGAACCCTGGCGCCGATCCCGCGGCCGACAGCCCCGCCGCGGTCCGCGACCGCAAGATTGTGCTTGCCGAGACCCCGCGTGTCGCGATCGAGACCCCCACTGTGCGCGGCTCGATCAACCTCAAGGGCGCGCGCATCGACGACCTCGTGATGGTCAAGCACAAGGAGACGATCGCGCCGAACAGCGATCCGATCCGCCTGCTTTCGCCGTCGGGCACGAAGGACGCCTATTTCGCCGGCTTCGGCTGGTCGGGCGAGGGCATCAACGCGCCCAGCCCCGACACGGTGTGGCACGCGAGCGGCAACCGCCTCACCCCCGCCACGCCCGTGAAGCTCACCGCCACCAACGGCACGCAGCGCTTCATCATCGAGCTTTCGGTGGATGACGGCTACATGTTCACGATCCGCCAGCGCGTCGCCAATCTCGGCGACAAGCCGATCGGCGTCGCCGGCTATGGCTATCTCTACCGCTACGGCCCGGGCAAGGACCACGACACCTGGACGATCCATGCGGGCCCGGTCGCCTCGTACAACGGCGCGGTCGACTACGACGTCAACTACGACACGGTGGCGAAGCCCGACGCGCAGACCCGCTTCAACGCCACCGGCGGCTGGATCGGCTATACCGACATCTACTGGCTCACCGCGCTCGTGCCCGACCAGGGCATGGCGACCGAGCTGCAGTTCCGTCCGGCCGCCGGCACCGCGACCCAGGCGCAGTTCGCGCCCACCACCACGCGCCAGGTCGGCCCCGGCCAGATGGTCACCCAGACCTCGCGCTTCTTCGCGGGTGCGAAGGACATCAACCTGCTCGATCACTATGAGGAACAGGGCGGCATCCGCCAGTTCGGCAAGGCGATCGACTGGGGCTGGTTCGAGGTGTTCGAGAAGCCGATCTTCCATTACCTCCACTGGCTGTTCCGGATGGTCGGCAATTTCGGCCTCGCGATCATCCTGCTGACGCTCACCGTCCGCCTGCTGCTGTTCCCAATCGCGCAGCGCCAGTTCGCGTCGATGGCCTCGATGCGCGCGGTGCAGCCCAAGATGAAGGCGCTGCAGGAGCGCTACAAGGACGATAAGCCGCGCCTGCAGCAGGAGATGATGAAGCTGTACAAGGACGAGAAGGTCAACCCGGTCGCGGGCTGCCTCCCCACCCTGCTGCAGATCCCGATTCTCTACGCGCTGTACAAGGTGCTGATGCTCTCGATCGAGATGCGCCACCAGCCCTTCATCCTGTGGATCAAGGACCTCTCCGCGCCCGATCCGCTGCACGTGCTCAACCTGTTCGGGCTGCTCGACTTCAACCCGCCGGCATTCCTCGCGATCGGCGTGCTGCCGATCCTGCTCGGCATTTCGATGTGGGCGCAGTTCAAGCTCAACCCGGCGCCAATGGACGAGACGCAGAAGCAGGTCTTCGCGATCATGCCGTGGGTGCTGATGTTCGTGATGGCGCCGTTCGCGGCGGGTCTCCAGCTCTACTGGATCACTTCGAACCTGCTCACCATCGCACAGCAGAAGCTGCTCTACATGCGCCACCCCTCGCTCAAGGAGCCGGTGCCCGCGGTCGTCAGCGGCGGCAACGGGAAGCCCGCGAAGAAGTGACGAATTTCGAACCCGAAGCGATCGAGGCCGCGCGGAAGACCTTCGCCGGCCCGGTTGCCTTCCTGAAATCCGCCCCCGCGCTCAACTTCCTGCCCGATCCGACCGTGCCGGAAGTGGCGTTCGCGGGGCGGTCGAACGTCGGCAAGTCGTCCCTGCTCAACGCGCTGACCGGCCGCAACGGCCTCGCGCGCACCTCGAATACCCCGGGGCGCACGCAGGAGCTCAACTTCTTCGACATCGGCGATCCGCTGAAGTTCCGCCTCGTCGACATGCCCGGCTACGGCTTCGCCAAGGCGCCCAAGGAGGTGGTCAGGAAGTGGCGCTTCCTGGTCAACGATTTCCTGCGCGGGCGCCATGTGCTCAAGCGCGTGCTGGTGCTGATCGACAGCCGCCACGGCATCAAGGAAGTCGACCGCGAGATCCTCGACATGCTCGACGCCGCGGCGGTGAGCTATCGCATCGTCCTGACCAAGGCCGACAAGATCAAGCCGTTCGAGCTCGCCGAAGTCACGGAGCGCACGATCGCCGAAGCGCGCAAGCGCCCCGCCGCGCATCCCGACATCCTCGCCACATCGAGCGAGAAGAGCGACGGCATCGCCGAGCTGCGCGCCGCGGTGCTCGAAGCGGTCAGCGTCTGACCGCCTACCAGTCGGCCAGGACGTAGTCCTCGATCTCGCTCGCCCACATGTCGCGCTTCAGGAGGTGCGGCACGATCAGCGAAAAATAGATGCGCTGCCCATAGACGTTCGGGTGGTGGAGGAAATCCGCGGTGAGGTGTGTGAACACCGGCGCCCCGGTGGGGGCCGCCTTGAGGAAAGCCGCCTGGACATCCACGAACGCCACCCCGCGCCCCTGCGCGACCAGCCTGATCGCGTCGTTGAAGGCGGCGGTACGCGCGGGATCCTCCAGCGCGTAAAGCGAGTTGCGCTGGAAGAAGCCCACCAGGATCACGCGCGCCCCCTCGGCCTTGAGGCGGCCCACGACGGTGTCGAGGTCGGCCCGGAACTGCGCCGCGTCCGCTCCGCCGCTCGTGTGGTCATTCATCCCATAGGCGATCACGACCGTGTCGGCGCGACGCGCGACCAGGTCGTCGAGCTGGCCGAGCGCACCGCCGACCACCGCGCCCGGCACCGAGACGTTCTCGACGGTCGAGCTTGGCCCCAGGAACTTGCGGATCAGCCCGCACCAGCTCTGCGAATCATTGCTGGCATAGAATTGCGCGATAGTGTGCGCCCCGGCGGCGATGCTGTCGCCCAGGCACAGCACCTTGCCGTTCGCCGCAGCGGGCGCAACGGCGCGCACCTGCCGGTCGCTGGTCAGCCCGTCGTAATCGACATAGACCGCGTGGTTGATCGTCAGCGGCGGATTGCGCGGATCGGCGACGAAGTCGAACCTGTCCCCGACCGAGCGGACATAGTTGTAGGTACCATAGTCCGGGACTCGCGAGCCCGGCGTCCGCGCGATCCCGGTCTCGGTCGCGACATAGTCGGTCGCGGCATAGTCGATCCGCCGGCCATCGATACCGAAGCCGTAGACCGCGCGCACCCGCGCGGCGCGATGCAGGAGGCTGGCCGGCGCCGTTCCGCTCAGCATCCGCGCCTCGCCGCGGATCGCCACGGTCGGCGGGGGCGTGGGTGTCGGCGTCGGGTTCATCACGGGCGGATCGGTCCGCGTGCCGCCGCTGCACGCCCCGGCGGCAAGCAGCAGCGCCGGGGCCAGCAAGATGCGCCGCTTCATTTGTCTCTCTTTGCTCCAGCCGGTCCCCGCCGCTGCCCTATCCGCCCCGACGGCGGCGACGCAACGGCTCAGGCCGGATTGTGTTGCTTGAGGAACGCCTCCAGCGTCTTCAGGAACTCCAGCCGGTCCTCGGTCCGGCTGAAATGGTGGTCGGCCTTGGGCTGGACGATATAGGTCACGTCCTTCCCCGCCGACTTGAGCTTCTGCGCCAGCACTTTCGACTGCACCGGCGGCACCACCCGGTCCTCGTCGCCATGCATCAGCAGCAGGGGAATCGAGAAATCGCCGGGGAAGTTGAGCGGCGATACGTTCTTGAGATCGGGCGCCTGCTTGCGCAGCCAGTCGCCGCGCGCGCCGGCATAGAGGAAATTGCCCTGGTATTTCAGCATGCGGTTGAGGTCCGACACACCGGCATAGGAGACCGCGCAACGGTATTTCTCCCCGTCGCGCTGCGCCGCCCGGATCGCGGCATAGCCGCCATAAGAGGCGCCGACCATGCACACCCGCGCCGGATCGGCGATACCGAGATCGGCCAGCGCCTTCACCGAATCGTCGAGGTCGTCCTGCATCGCCAGGCCCCACTGGCCCTCGCCCTTCTCGGTGAACGGGGTGCCATAGCCCGAGGAGCCGCGATAATTGGGCTGGATCACCGCATAGCCGCGATCGGCCAGGAACTGCGCCCACCAGTCCCAAGTCTCGCTGTCACGCGCGAACGGCCCGCCATGCGGCATTACGATCAGCGGCAATTTCTCCTTGCGTCCGGCCGGCAGCGTCAGCACCGCCGCGATCTCGAGCCCGTCGCGCGCCTTGTAGCGGATCGTGCGCACCGGATGCATGCGCTTCATCCGGATCGTCGGGTTGTTGAACCCCAGCGGTTCCATCGTCTTGTCGGCGGGCGCGAAGATATAATAGCCGCCCGGCGCGTCGGCGCCGCCGACCTGCACGATCGCGCGCGAGCGGTCGCGGCTGGTCGAGACGATGCGGGCCTGCGCACCCTTCACCAGCCCTGACACCGTCGCCTGCATCGCGATCATCTCGGGATCGGTCCAGCGAATCTCGGGCCGGTTCTCGTTCACCGCCACGCCCAGATAACCGAAACCCGTCGAGTCGGTCATGATGCCGCTGATGTCGTAGCCCTTGCTCGCGAAGAGCTGCTTGCCGCGTTCGAGCGTCTTGAGATCGAGCTCGTAGAGCGCGGAATAGCCGCCCTCGTCGTCGTCGATGATCAGCGCCTTGCTCGTGTCGCGCAGGAACAGCGCGGGCACCGTCAGCCGCTCGTCGCGCGTCTTGGCCTTGTCGATCGTGCGGAAGGTCATGCCTTGGCGATCGCGATAATGGACGCGGCGCGAGCGGCCGTCCTCGCTGATTCCGATTCCCATGCGCACCACGCCGTCGCCATCGGCATACCAGCTGGCCACGCCCGGCTTGCTCGGCACGATCGTGCGCCGCTTGCCGGTCGCGAGGTCGACCTCGTCCACTTGCGGCCAGAAGCCGGCGTCGTTGGTGTAGATCGAGGTCTGGTAGGCGACCATGACGCGCGCCGACCCGTCACGCGCGCTCCAGATGATGTCGCCGCCGCGCTGCGCTGCGTTGCGGGAGAGCTGGATGACCTTGCCGGTGACCACCGAATAGCCGAGCGCGCGCGTCACGTACCAGGTGTCGCCCGCCACCGGCACTTCCTGGCCGATGCCGACGACCAGCCATTCGTCATTGACCCAGCTCCACGAGTTGAGGTCGGCCTTGCCGGGGTTGAGCAATTTGGGCGGCCCGGCCGCGCCAAGCGTGAGGACCGCGAAGAGTTGCTTGCCGTCGACCGCGACCTTGCCCGCGACCCGCTTCCCGTCGGGGGAGATATCCGGGTCCTCGACCTGGGGGACCTCGGCGAACGCCTCGGTCGCCAGCGGTGCCCGCGCTGCCGGTGCGGCGGCTTGCGGCGACGCGGCCCCGACAAGCGCAAGCGATGCGACAGCCAACACGAAAATGCGCGACATTTACCTCTCCCCCGAGACGCCGGATCGTGTCGCCGATCGCGTTGTCCCGCAAGCGATTCGTCGACGGTTGCCCCCGCTCCGCCGCGCCGCTATCCCGCGCCCATGCTCAAGCTCATCATCGGCAACAAGGCCTATTCGTCCTGGTCCATGCGCGGCTGGCTCGCCTGCAAGCTGTCGGGCCTTCCGTTCGAGGAAGTGGTGGTGCCGCTCTATGACGAGGACTGGGACAAGCGCCGCGAGGGCGACGAGTTCGCGCCGTCCTCGGGCAAGGTGCCGATCCTGTGGGACGACGACGCGGTGGTATGGGACAGCCTCGCCATCGTCGAATATCTCAACGAGAAGTCGGGCGGCGACAAATTCTGGCCCGCCGATACCGCCGCGCGCGCGATGGCGCGGTCGATGGCTGCGGAGATGCATTCGGGCTTCGCGGCGCTGCGCCGCAAGCACAGCATGAACATCCGCCAGGTCTATCCGCCCAAGACTCCCGACGACGACGTGATGCAGGACATCCAGCGCATCATGGAGCTATGGGCCCAGGCGCGCGCGCGCTACGGCGGCGACGGCGAGTTCCTGTTCGGCCAATTCGGCGCCGCCGACGTGATGTTCGCGCCGGTCGTGACCCGCTTCGTCACCTATTCACTCCCGGTCGCGCGCTTCGCCCCGGCCTATATGACCGCGGTGCTCCAACACCCCTTCATGCAGGACTGGATCGCCGCCGCGCAGGAAGAGGAATGGGTGCTCGAGCAGTTCGAGCAGGCGCCGGTCGGCTGATCACTTCAGGCGCTTGGTCGGATAAGGCGAGCCGTCCTTGTGTTGATAGCCCTCGGGCGTGAAGCACATGTCGATGTCAGGATATTCGCCATGGTCGGCCGCGCGGTCGCCAGCGCTCACCGCGATGAACACGCAATCCGCGTCCGAACGATTCTGCAAATGGTGGCCGTTCCGGTCTCCCGCCGGAAAGACTGCGCAATCGCCAGGACGCATGATCGTTTCGCCCGAATCGTCGATCAGAACCGCCTCGCCCGCCAGCATCACCACGAACTCGTCCTCGATCGCATGCCAGTGGCGCTGCGACGACCAGGCGCCGGGTTTGAGGGTGACGTGGCTGACGCCCATCTTGCTCAGACCGCCGACTGGCGCCAGCCGACGATACCAGCGGCCTTGAACGGCCTGGTCAAAGGGATCCGGATAGCCGGTCGCATTGGTCTGCGGGATTGTATCGAGGTCGAGCTTGGGCAATGGAGCCTCCAGAGATAGCGGAGACAATCTTGCCCGACGTCGTCGAACTGACCAAGGCCCTGATCGCCGCGGAGAGCATCACCCCGGCGCGCGGCGCGGTGTTCGATGTGCTCGAAGCTGCGCTGCTCCCGCTCGGCTTCGCGATCGACCGCTTCGTGGCGGGCGAAGCGCCCGATGGCCCGGTCGAGAACCTGCTCGCGGTGCGCATCGCCGGGCCGGGACCGCATTTCGCCTTTGCCGGGCATCTCGATGTGGTCCCTCCGGGCAATGGCTGGGCCTCCGATGCCTTCGCGCCCGAGGTCCGTGGCGGCCTGCTCTACGGCCGCGGCGCGGTCGACATGAAGGGCTCGATCGCCGCCTTCGCCGCGGCTGTGGCCAATCTCCCCGCCTCCGGCACGGTCAGCCTGATCATCACTGGCGACGAGGAAGGTCCGGCGACCTACGGCACGCTCGCGCTGATGGAGCGCATGGCCGAGGCCGGCATCCGTCCCGACCTCTGCCTCGTCGGCGAGCCGACCTCTGCCCATCGCCTCGGCGACACGATCAAGATCGGCCGCCGCGGCTCGACCGTGATCGATATCGAGGTGCCGGGGCGCCAGGGCCATGTCGCCTACCCGCATCTCGCCGACAACCCGATCGCGCGCCTCGTCCGAGCGCTCGCCGAGATCGACGCGATCGTGCTCGACGAGGGTACCGACTGGTTCCAGCCTTCGAACATCGAGGTGATCGACCTCGAAGTCGGCAATCCCGCGACCAACGTCATCCCGGGCAAGGCCTCGGCACGTCTCTCGATCCGCTTCAACGATCTGCATCGCGGCCCCGACCTGGTCGAGCGGATCGAGCGCATCGTCCACGCGCACGCTCCCGCCGCGCACGTTCGCGGCCGCGTCTATGGCGAGGCATTCCTGACCGAGCCGGGCGCGTTTTCGACGCTGATCGGCGACGCGATCGAGGCCGAGACCGGCATCCGTCCGGAGCTGTCGACCAGCGGCGGCACCTCGGACGCGCGCTTCCTGTCGCGGATCTGCCCGGTGGTCGAGTTCGGCCTGCTCAACGCGACGATGCACAAGCTCGATGAGGCGGTCGCGCTCGACGACCTGCACAAGCTGACCGCGATCTACGTAAACCTGCTGTTGCGCGTGTTCGCCTAACCGGCGATCCGCACGCTCTCGAGCTGCGGCGCGCGCTGCGCCCACAGGATGAACGCTTCCTCGACCATCGGCTGGGCGATGACATAGCCCTGCAGCACGTCGCAGCCGATCACGCGCAGCACGTCGAGCTGCGCCTGGGTCTCGATCCCCTCGGCGACGACTTCGCAGCCCAGGCCGTGGATCAGCCCGATCACCGCCTGCGCGATCGTCCGCGCCTCGCTGTTGGTCGCGACATTCTCGACCAGGCTGCGGTCGAGCTTGACCCGGTCGAGCGGCAGGTCGCGCAGCCGTGCGAGGTTCGAATAGCCGGTGCCGAAATCGTCGATCGCGATGCTCGCGCCGTCGGCGCGCAGCGCGGCGATCGCGTCGATCACCTCGCGCGAGCAGTGCATCGCCAGCGTCTCGGTGATCTCAAGCTCGAGCAGCCGCGCCGGCGCACTGGCGGCCTGCATCGCCTCGCGCAAGCGGCGGAAGAAGGTCGCATGGTCGAGCTGGCGCGGGCTGATGTTGACCGCCATTCGCTGCTCGACACCGAGCTTGCCCCAACGCGCGATCGTGTTGGCGACGCTCTCGACCACCCATTCTCCGATCTCGACGATCAGCCCGGTCTCCTCGGCGCGCCCGATGAAGCTGCCCGGCAGGCACAGGCCGCGCTCGGGATGCTCCCAGCGCAGCAAGGCCTCGGCCCCGACGATGCGCCCATCGGCGGCGCTGATCTGCGGCTGATAGACCAAGGTGAACTGGTCGCGCTCCACCGCACCGCGCAGGTCGGTCTCGAGTTGCGCGCGCTCGGCGATCTCGGCCGCGAGGCGCTCGCTGAAATGCTCGGCGCGCCCGCGGCCCTGCGCCTTGGCGTGGTACATGGCGGCGTCGGCGGCGCGCATCAGGTCGGTCAGCGTCGTGCCATGCTCGGGCCGCATCGCGATCCCGACCGAGGCGCCGATGCTCACTTCCTGGTCGGCGAGGTCGAACGGCTCGGACAGCGCGAACAGGATGCCGCGCCCGATCCGGTCGGCGTCGCGGATATTCGAGATCGCCGGGAAGAAGATCGTGAACTCGTCGCCCGACAGCCGGCCGATCAGCGGCTGGCGCATCTCGTCCTCGACCGCGAAGCGATCGGCGACAGCGCGCAACCGATTGGCGACCATGCCGAGCAGCTGGTCGCCGATCGCATGGCCGAGCGTGTCGTTGACGGCCTTGAAGCGGTCGAGGTCGATGAAGAACAGTGCCGCCATCGTCTCGGGCGGCAGCTCGGTCAGCACGCGTTCGCAGCTGCGCCGGAAATGGATTCGGTTGGGCAACGCCGTGACGGGATCGAACAGCGCCAGCCGCTGCACGCTCTCCAGGTTCGAGTGAAGCTGACGGAACAGACTCTCCATCGCGGTAGCCAGCGGCGGCACGCATTCGCCCACTTCGCGCGGGATTTCGCTTTCGAGGTCGCCATTGGCCGCGCTCGACAGCCGCACGATCGCCGCATCGATCGCCTCGGCGGTGGAGGCGATGGTCCGCTCGGCATAGGCCCAGCACATCGCCGCGCAGATGATCGCCGCCATCAGCGCGCTGCCGGCATGCTCGATCTCGAAGCTTCCGCCCGATGTCGCCGCGAGCGCCAGGATGAACACGAACGCTCCGGCGCAGATCGCAAAGACGATCGCGCGACTCTTGAGCGAAAACCCGTTCATCGCGGTTGCGTGGTCCCCCATGGTTTCCGCGGATGCGGCATGCGGCTCGGTATAGGTCCGAACTGGTTAAGAATTTTACGTGTTGAACGATCGTTGCCGCTTCAGAACGATGTAGAGCGCGCCTGCACCCCCGTGACGCGGATGCGCATTTCTCACCGCCGCGATGCGGTCGGCGTGGCGGGACGCGGCCAGCCAGTCGCCGATCGCCGCGCGAATCGCGCCCCGCGCGTGGGGCCGCTCCGATTCGGGACGCGGCGGCTTGCCGGTGATCAGCAGCAGCACGCGGTCCTGGCGCGCGATCGCCATCTCCAACCCGTAATCCAGCCGGGCATGCGCCGTGGCCAGCGTATGGCCGTGCAAGTCGATCGAGCTCTCGGGCGAGATCAACCCGCGCGACAGGCGGCGGTCCCAGCCCGCGTCGAGCGTGGCGGCCGCGGGCGGGACGGGCTTGGGCTTGGGTGCCGGAGCGGGCGGCACCCTGCCCTTCACGCGGTCTTGAGGCACGGCCTGCGCAGGGGCGGGCGGCCGAGGCTTCGGCGCCGGCGCGCTGGCGGGAACGGGCACTCGCTGGATCGGCGTGACCGTCGCGATCACGCGCGCCCACAGCGCCCGCTCCTCGGGCGTCATCACGCGTGGCGGCCTCGTCATATCTAGTCCGCGCCGTGGCGCGCGAGCGTTCCCTTGGGAAGCAGCAGCCATGCGGTGCCGCGCGCCGCCATGCCGCCGGCGATCGCGCGCGCCTCGTCGCCCGCGCCCCAGAAGGTGTCGAAGCGGTTGGCGCCCTTGATTGCGCCGCCCGTGTCCTGGGCGACCCAAATACCGGTCGCGTCCTGACGGTCCATCGACAGGAACACCGGCGCGCCCATCGGCACGAACTTGGGATCGGCGGCGACGCTGCCGCGCCCGGTCACCGGCAGCCCCATCGCACCGAGCGGGCC
This sequence comes from Sphingomonas sp., assembly GCF_039595165.1. GTDB lineage: Bacteria > Pseudomonadota > Alphaproteobacteria > Sphingomonadales > Sphingomonadaceae > Sphingomonas. The sequence goes on along the minus strand of NZ_JBCNMA010000026.1, from coordinate 20,074 downwards.
CGGCCCGGTCAGCTCGCGGAAGAAGACATAGCTCTTATTCTCGCGCATGATCGCGCGCCCCTGCTCGGGATTGGCGTGGAGATAGCCCATGATTCCCTGCATCGACGCCTGCCCTTTGGGCAGAATGCCGCGGTCGAGCATCAGCTTGCCGATCCCGGTATAGTCGCGCCCGTTCTGGCTGGCATAGCCGATCCGCATCACCCCGCCATCGGGCAGCCGCAGCCGTCCGGAGCCCTGGATCTGCAGGAAGAACAGCTCGACCGGGTCCGCCGCCCAGGCGATCTCGAGCCCACGCCCGGCGAGCGCGCCCTGCTCGATCGCGGTGCGGTCGTGATAGGGCACGAACTTGGTGCCATCGACTCGCCCGCGGATCGAGCGACCCTTGAGATTGTCCGAGAAGGTCCCGAGGTCGACGTCGATCAGGTCGGCCGGACGGCCATAGATCGGCGTCTCGTAGCCTGCCCGGCGCGTGCGCGACCCGGCGATTTCGGGCTCGTAATAGCCGGTGGCGAAGGCCTTGCCGTCGGCGATCTGCACCGCCTCGAAATGCCGCGCGAAGAATGCTGCGGCGCCATTCGCCTGCGTGGTCCGCGCCGCATCGCACGCCGCACGCCAGTCCTCGGCGCGGGTCAGGCCGCTCGTGTCGCTACGCTTGACCAGGCTCGGGCAGCTGATCCGGAATGCCTCGAGTGCACGCGTGGCGCCGGCGGAGGTCAGCGGGAGGCTGGCGATGTCGGGCCCGGCCAGTAGCCCGGCCGCGGCGGCCGTCGCGGTCGTCGTGGACGCGGCGGGCGCCGGGCGCGGCGCGAGCGGCGTCGCGGCGGTGGGCTGGCGGACGGGAACCGAGGAACGCGGCGGCGGTGCGGAACGCACCGGCTCCGGCCCCGAGGACAACGGCACGCAGCCACTAACCATCACGGCCAGCGCCGCTACCCCCCAAGCGCGCATCTCTACCCCTTAAGCTTCGTCGGTGTCGCTCAGCTTCCAGTTGGGATCGTCGCTGCGCAGATCGCGGCTGAACGTCCACACATCGTGCGTCTCGACCGCATCGGTCAGCGAGCCGGCGATGACATTGCCGTCCTTGTCGCGCGTCACCGCAGCGATATCGGCGTCGAAGCGCATCGTGATGCGCGCCGTGCGGCCTTCGATCGCGATCTCGGCGATCGCCGCGCGCTCGATCGAGATCAGGCGGTTGTCGAGCGTCTCGCCCGCAGCCTCGCGCGCGTCGATCGCGGCGACGAAGCTGTCGCGCACCTCATCCTCGACCAGCCAGCCCAGCGTGTCGCGGTCGCCCTTCCAGAACGCCTCGAGGATCATCTTGTAGGCCGATTTGGCGCCTTCGACGAACTGGCCGACATCGAAGCTCGGGTCCGCCGCGACCAGCGCGCGCAGCCCGCCCTCGGCGCCCGCGTCGACCGCGCGCGGACCGGCGTCGCGGACCTCGGCCGGCATGTCGATCGTGCGCGGCATCGGCGGCGTCCCGACGCGCTCGTCGGCGGCGCGCGGCAGCGGCTGCTGCTCATGCCCGGTGCGCTTGCCCAGCACCGAATAGAGCCTCAGCGCCAGAAAGGCCGCGATCGCTGCGAACAATATGACCAGATACACTTGGGACACCTCGTTTCCACCTTTCACATAGGCAGGATACGCGCCCGATTCAAATATAGCATGAACGGCGCCACGATGAGTGCGCGCGCACGCCCGTTGAAACGCGTGATCGCCCCTGCTAGGCGCGACCGTCGTTCCAACGCGGATTGCCGCGACTTATATCCCAGACAGAAGGACTTTCGAACATGGACGAGCCGGAAAACGCAGCGCCGCAGGGTGAGCCGCTCGCGAACGGCGCCGACACCGCCCCCTCGGTGGGCGTGATCTCGCAATATGTTAAGGACTTCTCGTTCGAGAATCCCAACGCCCCGGCGATCTATCAGGTCCAGGGCCAGCCGCAGTTCGACGTCCAGTTCAATATCGGCTCGGCCGAGGTCGCGCAGGATGTGCACGAGGTGGTGCTCAAGATCGACGTGCGCGCCGAGACCGAGGGCCAGGTCGCGTTCGTCGTCGACCTCGCTTATGCCGGCCTCTTCGCGGTCCGCAACATCCCGGCCGAGCATCTCCAGCCGTTCCTGCTGGGCGAGGCGCCGCGCCTGCTCTTCCCGTTCGCGCGCCGCGTGCTGGCCGATGCCGTCCGCGACGGCGGCTTCCCGCCGCTGATGCTCGAGCCGATCGACTTCAACGGCCTCTACTATCAGCAGCTCGAGCAGCGTCAGGCCGAAGAAGGCGCCGCCGGGGAAGCCGGCCAGGCCTGAGCTTGGCGATCGGGCTACCCCTTTCTACCGTCATCCCCGCGAAGGCGGGGATCCATTGAAGCTGCCGGTGCGGCTCCTTCGAGACGTCGGCCAGAATGGATTCCCGCCTTCGCGGGAATGACGAACTAAGGGATAGCGGGACGATGAACCTAGTCCGGGCACTCGGGTCGATCGGCGGGCTGACGCTCGCCAGCCGCGTGCTCGGACTGGTCCGCGACTCGCTGTTCGCGCGCTATGTCGGGGCAAGCTTCGCGTCCGACGCGTTCCTGATCGCCTTCCGCCTGCCCAATCTGTTCCGCGCGCTGTTCGCCGAGGGCGCGTTCAGTGCCGCCTTCGTGCCGATGTTCAGCAAGAAGGTCGGCGAGGCGGACGGCGATACCAGATCCGCGCTCTCCTTCGCCGAGGAAGCGCTGTCGGTTCTTCTCCCGATCCTGCTGCTGCTCACCGCGATCATGGAGATTGCCGCCTATCCGGTGGTGTGGGCGCTGTCGGGTGGGTTCAACGACGTGACGCCCGACCAATTCGCCTTCGCGGTCGAGCTGTCGCGCATCACCTTCCCCTATCTGCTGCTGATCAGCCTCGTCTCGCTTCTCGGCGGGATCCTCAACTCGCTCCATAAATTCTGGGTCAACGCCGCCGCGCCGATCCTGCTCAACCTCACGCTGATCGTCGCCTTGCTGTTCTTCCACAACGAGGACACACTGCTCACCGCGCGCAATCAAGCGATCGCGGTCACCGTCTCGGGCGCGCTCCAGCTCCTCTGGCTGATCCTCGCCTGCCGCGCCAACGGCGTGAAGCTGCGCATCCGCATGCCGCGCCTGTCGCCCGACGTGAAGAAATTGCTCGCACTGATCGGCCCTGCTGCCGCAGGCGCGGGGGCGACCCAGATCAACCTCATCATCTCGACCGCGCTCGCTGCCAGCATGCTCGCCGAGGGCTCGGTCTCCTACATCTACTATGCCGACCGGCTGAACCAGCTCCCGCTCGGGCTGATCGGCATCGGTCTCGGTACCGTGCTTCTCCCGACCATCGCCCGCCAGCTCGGCGCGGGGAAGGACGCGGAGGCGATGCACACTCAGAACCGCGGGGCCGAGCTCGCGCTGTTCCTCACTCTGCCCGCCACCGCGGCGCTGGTGATCTGCGGCGGCCCGATCGTCGCGGCGCTGTTCCAGCACGGCGCCTTCACCGCCGACAACACGGTCAAGACCGCCCAGGCGCTCGCTGCCTTCTCGGTCGGCCTGCCCGCCTATATCCTGGTCAAGGTGCTCACCCCGGGCTTCTACGCCCGCGCCGATACCAGGAGCCCGGTGCGCTACGCCACCATCTCGATCGCGGTGAACCTCGCGCTCAATCTCGCGCTGATCGTCCCGCTCCAGCACATGGGCCCGCCGCTCGCCACCGCGGTTGCTTCCTGGGTCAACGTCGCCCTGCTCTACCGCGCGCTCGTCCAGCGCGGCCATTTCGTCTCCGATACGCAGCTCAAGCGCCGCGTGTGGCGATTGGTCGGCGCATCCGTGGCGATGGGCGTGGTGATGTTCTTCCTCAATGACCTGTTCACCCCCTACACCACCGGCACTTGGACGATCCGTACCGCGGCGATGCTGGTGCTGGTCGGCGCCGGATGCTTGGTGTACGCGGTCGCGTGCTTCGGCACCGGAGCGGTGCGGATCGGCGACCTCAAGGCGCTGTTCCGCCGCCGCGCCGCCTGACCATCTAGTCTCAGAGAAGTACCATGCGCGTCGTTTCCGGCATCAAGCCCACGGGCAACCTCCACCTCGGCAACTATCTCGGTGCGATCAAGCAGTGGGTGGGGATGCAGGCCGATGTCGACGCCGCCGGCGGCGAGAGCATGTACTTCATCGCCGACCTGCACGGCCTCACCGAATGGATCGAGCCGGCCGCGCTCCACGCTAACACCTTCGAGATCGCCGCCGCGATGATCGCGAGCGGGATCGATCCCAGGCGCTCGATCCTGTTCAACCAGGCCCGCGTCCCCGCACACAGCGAGCTCACCTGGCTGCTCAACAATGTCGCGCGCGTCGGCTGGCTCAACCGCATGACCCAGTTCAAGGACAAGGCGGGCAAGAACCGCGAAGGCGCCAGCGTCGGCCTCTACGACTATCCGGTGCTGATGGCCGCCGACGTGCTGCTCTATTCGACCACCCACGTTCCCGTGGGCGAGGACCAGAAGCAGCACCTCGAGCTCGCCCGCGACATCGCCGCCAAGTTCAATCAGGACTATGGAGTCGAGCTGCTCGTCCAGCCCGAGCCGCTGGTGAGCAGGGAAGCACCGCGCATCATGAGCCTGCGCGACGCCACCTCGAAGATGTCCAAGTCGAACCCGTCGGACGCGGCGCGAATCAACCTGATCGACGATGATGACGCCATCGCCCAGAAGTTCCGCAAGGCGAAGACCGACCCTGAGCCGCTCGGCGAAACGTTCGAGGAGCTGAAGGACCGGCCCGAGGCCAAGAACCTCGTGACGATCTTCGCCGCGCTGTCGGATCGAACGCCCGACGACGTGGTCGCGGAATATGCCGGCCAGGGCTTCGGCGCGTTCAAGCCCGCGCTCGCCGATCTCGCCGTGGCCAAGCTCGGCCCGATCCGCGACGAGATGGTCCGCTTGAAGGCCGACCGCCCGGCAGTGGACGCGGTGCTGCGCGAAGGCTCGGACAAGGCCGCCGCCCTCGCCGCGCCGCTGCTGCGCAAGGTGCAGGAGACGATGGGCCTGCTGGTCTGACCGATCAGAAGCTCGCCGTCAGGTTGAGCGAGTTGTAGACCGTGGTGCCCCCGCGCGGCGCGTTGGGGGCATCGCGCAGGAACCGTCCCTTGGCCAGCACCACGCCGGTCCATTCGAAGCGCAGCCGCTCGGGCAGCATCCACCAGCGCAGCCGAGCGTCGACCTGGTGTCCGGCGAAGCTGCCCGAGCGACCGCTCGCGTCGCGGATGCCGGTGGTCGAGAAGCTGTCGGCCCGCGCCGCCAGCCACATCGCGTGCCACGTCGCGGTCAGGTCGATGCGCTTGGACGGCGCGGTCTCGATCCGCGGCCCGACCGAAACCAGGTTCGCCCGCCCCACCGCATTGTAGAGCCCCGCGGGCGCCAGATCGGCCCGACGCATCCCGAACAGCGTATCGAACCGGCCGAAACGCCCACCCGGACGGTCGCCGCTGGCCCGATCGACGTCCAGCGACAGCCGCGTCTTCCACGCGTCGCGCAGCGTGTAGCCGAGATCGGCATGCACGAAGCTCGCGCTGACCGGCAGCCGCGCCGCATTGCCCGCTGCCGATGCGCTGATCGATCCCGACTGGTGGAACGCCTCCACCTCGAAGTCCATCTTCCCCGCCGCCGGGTCGCGCATCACCCGCCCGCCCCAGGTGTCGAGCGAGCGATCGCGCGTCGGCCGCCCCGGCGTGTCGCGCTCGCCCAGATGGAAGAAGCTCGCCTCAATGCTGACCGGCCCGATCACCTTCGCCTTGGCCAGCGTTCCGCCCCACAGCACCTGGTCGAACCCTTCATGGTCCCACTCGACCTTCCCGCGCCGCAATGCCACATTTTCGTCCGGGCGCCGCTGCTGGGGCAGCACATAGATCGCCGTCGCGCTCACACCGCCGGGCGCCGCCATATCGGCCCTGAACCCGGTATAACCGTTGGTGGTGTTGCGATAATCGTCCGCCGCCACCAGCCGCCGCGAACCGATATTGAGCGTGAACCGCCCGCCCTGCAGCGTCACCCGCGCCTTGCCGATCCGAGTCCGCCAGGCCGCGTTCGCCTGCACCAGCTCGAAGGTGTTGACCTCACCCGTGGTCACCGGCGTGCCGGGGTCGTCGCCCCACACGCGGCTGTCCCATAGTTCGGCGGTGAGCGTGAACGGCCCCTCGCGATAGCTGGCGAGCAGCGTGGTGCGCAGGTTCACCAGCATGTCGCTGCGGTCGAACCCCGCGCGAAGTTGGTTGTCGATCGCCTCGTAGCGCAGCCGCGTCGTCGCCGAGAGATCCAATCCCTCGCGTTGCTGGGCGAAAGCGGGCGTGGCGGCACTGAGAGTCAGGCAGGCAAGCGGAACGGCGCGCAGCATGATGCATCCTCGAACACTCGTTGGATGCGATGCTTCGGCTGACGCCTCATGGGGGGATCGCTGCCCCCATCGCGACGACAAGAGCCGCCGCCGCGTCAGCTGTCAAGCTACGCTAGAACTTGGTGGTGACGTAGTTTGAAAACTGCCGGACTGTTCCCCTGCGAAGCAAGGGCCCAGGGGTCCGGAGCGCATCGCCTGTGGCTCTGGGCCCCTGCTTCCGCAGGGGAACAGTCCATACAAATTGGAAAACTGAGCGAGGCAGCTCCAGACTACATCACCCCTAAAACTTCGTCTCGCCATAGATCGCGCAAACGTCGCCGTCCCACGCGCCGCGATAATGGTCGAGCAGCACTTCGGCCGGCACCTTCCCCGTCCGCACGATCTCGCGCAGCGGGTCGAGGAATCCGCTCTCATTGTCGCCCGCCGAGTTGAGGCGCGCGCGAGCGGTCAGCCCCGCGCCGGCGATGTCGATCACCTGCCCCGCAATGTCGCGCAGCGTGCCGCCGCCGGGGAGAGGCGCATCGAGCCCGAGCCTAGGCACGCTGTCGCGCAGCGCCTGCCGCCCGGCCATGTCCCAGTCCTTGACCAGATCCCATGCCGCATCCAGCGCGCCCTGGTCATAGAGCAACCCCACCCACAGCGCCGGCAACGCACAGATGCGGTTCCACGGTCCCCCATCGGCCCCGCGCATCTCGAGGAAGGTCTTGAGCCGCACTTCGGGGAAGGCGGTCGACAGATGGTCCGCCCAGTCGTCGATCGTCGGCTTCTCGCCGGGGAGGACCGAAAGCTCGCCCTTCAGGAAATCGCGGAAGCTCAGCCCCGCCGCGTCGATATATTTGCCCTCGCGGTAGACGAAGTACATCGGCACATCGAGCGCGTACTCCATGTAACGCTCGTACCCGAACCCGTCCTCGAACACGAAGGGCAGCATCCCGGTGCGGTGCGGATCGGTGTCCGACCAGATATGGCTGCGATAGCTCAGGAAGCCGTTGGGCTTGCGCTCGGTGAAGGGCGAGTTGGCGAACAACGCCGTCGCCAGCGGCTGGAGCGCGAGCCCGACGCGGAACTTCTGCACCATGTCCGCTTCGCTCGCATAGTCGAGGTTCACCTGGATCGTGCAGGTGCGCAGCATCATGTCGAGGCCGAGCCCGCCGACGCGCGGCATGTGGCGCAGCATGATGCCGTAGCGGCCTTTGGGCATCACCGGCAGGTCGCTGCGCGCCTTGTCCGGCCACATGCCGAGCCCGAGGAAGCCAAGCCCGAGCTTTTCGCCAACCGCCTTCACCTGCTGCAGGTGCCGCCCGGTCTCGGCGCACGTCTCGTGGAGATTCTCGAGCGGCGCGCCCGACAGCTCGAGCTGTCCCGCCGGCTCGAGGCTCACCGTGCCGTCCGGCCCCGACAGCGCGATGACGTTGCCGCCCTCTTCCACCGGCGACCAGCCGAACTGAGTCAGCTCGGCCAGCAGGTCGCGGATGCCGCCCGGCTCGTCATAGCTCGGCGCGTGATTGTCCGCCGTCGAATAGACGAACTTCTCGTGCTCGGTGCCGATTCGCCAGCGCTCAGCCGGCTTCTCGCCCTTGGCGAAATAGTCGAGGAGCTGCTGACGGCTCTCGATGACAGGCGCGTTGCTGTTTGAAACCGTCTTGGTGCTCATTCGCGCGCCTTACGCTTGTGGAACGAAAGGCGAAAGAGGGTATGAAATACCCGAATTTCAGTGGGAAATCACCAGTCCCCCGCGGCGCCCATCCACAGGCTCACCGCCGCCGCCGCCGCGGTCTCGGCGCGCAGGATGCGCGGCCCCAGCGAAATCCGCACCGCCTGCGGCATCGCGCGGATCGCGTCGCGCTCCTCGGCGTCGAACCCGCCCTCGGGCCCGACCAGGATCGCCGCCGGCCCGGCATGCGCGCGCATCGCCTCCAGCGCCGGCGTACCGCCGGTCTCGTCGGCGAAGAACAGCGCCCGCTCCACCGGCCAGTCCTTGAGCAACGCCGCCAGCTTCACGGGCTCGACCAGCTCCGGCAGCGCCGTCCGTCCGCATTGCTCGGCCGCCTCGATCATGTGGCTGCGTAGCCGCTCGAGGTTGAGCTTGTCGACCACCGCGCGCCGCGTCAGCACCGGCGCCAGGCGCGCGACGCCGAGCTCGCACGCCTTCTCCGCGACCCAGTCGATCCGCCCCTTCCTGATCGGCGCGGCGCACAGCCACAGGTCGGGCACCGCCTCGCGCGCGCGCAGCTTTTCGCGCACCTCCAGCGTCACGTCGCGCTTGCGCACTTCGGCGGCGATCGCGAGCCATTCGCCGGTGGCGTCGTCGAACAGCTTCACCGGATCACCCGCCTTGAGCCGCATCACCGTCGCGAGATAATGCCCCTGCGGCCCGTCGACCCGCCGCAGCTCGCCCTCGGTCAGCGGCGGCTCGACGAATAGCCGGGGGGTCGATTGCGGCGGCCAGGCGGGGATAGCGATCATGCTTCCAGCCCTAGCCACACTTCCCATCTTCGTCACCCCGGCCTTGTGCCGGGGTCCACAGCACGGCATTGGCAGCCTTGGAGCCTCGAACGCATCACGCGCGGCACGGTGGATCCCCGCACAGGGCGGGGATGACGGAGGGAAGTTGGTCACTACGCCGGAAATCGTCCCCGACACCGAGTATCGCGGCCTCATCCGGCTCATCCCGGCGGCTGCGCGACCCTATGCCCTGCTCGCGCGGTTCGACCGCCCGATCGGCTGGTGGCTCCTCTTCTGGCCCGGCGCCTGGGCGATCGCGCTGGCCGGCGGCGCGGTGCGGCGCTGGGACCTGCTCCTGTGGTTCCTGCTCGGCGCGATCGCGATGCGCGGCGCCGGCTGTGTCTACAACGACATCGTCGACCGCGATCTCGACCGCCAGGTCGCCCGCACCCGCGGCCGCCCGCTCGCCAGCGGCGCGGTCAGCCTCAAGGCGGCGTGGCTCTGGCTGGTCCTGCTCTGCCTGATCGGTCTCATCGTCCTCGTCCAGCTCAACCCGCTCGCCGCGATGGTCGCGCTCGCCAGCCTCGCTTTGGTCGCCGCCTATCCCTTCATGAAGCGCATCACTTGGTGGCCCCAGGCATGGCTCGGCCTGGTCTTCTCCTGGGCCGCCCTGGTCGGCTGGGCCGCGATCGCGCGCGAGCTGCCCCCTCCCGCGCTGCTGCTCTATGTCGGCTCGATCTTCTGGGTGATCGGCTACGACACGATCTACGCGCTGCAGGATATCGAGGACGACGCGCTGGTCGGCGTGCGCTCCTCGGCCCGCCGCCTCGGCGACAATGTCCGGCTCGGTGTCGCGGCCTTCTACGCCGTCGCGCTCACCCTATGGGGCGCCGCGCTGTGGCAAATCCGCCCCGACAAGTTCGTCCTCGCCGCGCTCGCCCCGGCGGCAATCCATCTGCTGTGGCAGGTCGGCACGCTCACCCCGGGGGACGGCGACAACGCCCTCCGCCGCTTCCGCTCCAACCGCTTCGCCGGCCTGCTCGTTTTCGCCGCCTGCTTCGTCGTCGGGTCGACCGCCTTTTGACCTTCCGCCCTTCGCTTCCTAGATCGCCGCGATGCTGACCCCCGAACAGGCCCGAGATCGAGTCCACGACGCCATCGCCCGCGCGCGCAAGGCCGGCGCCGACGCTGCCGACGCGATGCTCTCCGCCGGCGAATCGCTCTCGGTCTCCGTCCGCCTCGGCGCGCTCGAGGATGTCGGCCGCGCCGAGCACGAGGAACTGGGCCTGCGCGTCTTCTCCGGCATGCGTTCGGCGAGCATCTCGACCACCGACCTCACTCCGCAGGCGCTCGACACGATCGCCGAGCGCGCGGTGGCGATGGCGCGCGAGGCGCCCGAGGACGAATGGGCCGGCCTCGCCCCGGCCGAGCGGCTGCTGCGCGGCAACGTCCCCGATCTCGACCTCGACGATGGCGAACTCGGCGACCCGGCCGCGCTCAAGGCCAAGGCGCTCGCCGCCGAGGATGCCGCCCGCGCCGTTCCCGGCGTCACCAACAGCGAAGGCGGCGGCGCCTCGGCCAGCCGCAGCATCTGGGCGCTCGCCACCAGCCACGGCTTCGCCGGCGCCTATGCGATCACCAGCCATGGCCTCTCCGCCAGCGTGCTCGCCGGCGAGGTCGGGGCGATGGAGCGCGATTATGCCCATCACAGCGCCCGCCACGCCCGCCACGTCGAATCGCCCGAGGCGATCGGCCGCCGCGCCGGCGAGCGCGCCGTCGCACGCCTCAATCCGGGCCGGGTCAGGAGCGGCGCCATGCCCGTCGTGCTCGATCCCCGCGTCGGGTCGAGCCTGCTCGGCCATCTCAGCGGTGCGATCTCGGGCAGCGCGATCACGCGCAAGACCAGCTTCCTGCTCGACGCGATGGGCACTCAGGTCTTCGCGCCGGGCATCCGCATCCAGGACGATCCGCACCGCCCCCGCGGCCTTCGCTCGCGTCCGTTCGACGGCGAGGGGCTGCCGGTCTCGCCCGTCGCGCTGGTCGAGGACGGCAAGCTCGAGACCTGGCTGCTCGACAGTGCTGCCGCGCGTCAGCTCGGGCTCGAGCCGACCGGCCATGCCAGCCGCGGCATCGGCGGCGCGCCCGGCGTCGGCCCCAGCAACCTGTTCCTCGAGAATGGCAAGCTTCCGGTCGACACGCTCATCGCCGACATCAGCTATGGCGTCTATGTCACGGAATTGATTGGCCAGGGCGTCAACATCGTCACCGGCGACTATAGCCGCGGCGCCGCTGGCTTCCTGATCGAGAATGGCGAGATCACCCGCCCGGTGTCGGAGTTCACCGTCGCCGGTACGCTGCAGGCGATGTTCCGCGACCTCGTCCCCGCCAACGATCTCGAATTCCGCTACGGTATCAACGTGCCGACCCTGCGCATCGATGGAATGACCGTCGCCAGTGGCTGACACCCTCGCCCAGGCCGTCAGCGATATCGCCGCCGAGGCCGCGAAGCTGGCGCTCGTCCGCTTCCGAACCGACGTGCGCAAATGGGAGAAGTCGCCCAACAACTTCGTGTGCGAAGTCGACCTCGCGGTCGACGCAATGCTGCGCGAACGCCTCGCCGCGCTGTTGCCGGACGCCGGCTGGCTGTCGGAGGAAACCGCCGACGACCTCGCCCGCCTCTCCGCCAATCGGATCTGGGTGGTCGATCCGATCGACGGCACGCGCGACTATCTGCGCGAGCGGCCCGGCTGGGCGGTGTCGGTCGCCTTGGTCGAGAATGGCCAGCCGGTGATCGGCGTGCTCGCCGCCCCCGCCCGTGGCGAGCATTGGCTCGCCGAGGCGGGTAAGGGCGCCACCCGCAACGGCAGCCCGATCGCGGCATCGGACCGCGTCGAGCTGGCCGGTGCGCGCGTCCCTGCCGACGATCTGCCCAGGGTCGACCGCCACCTGACGATGGTCGCCAAGCCCAATTCGATCGCGCTGCGCATCGCGATGGTCGCGGCGGGCGAGGCCGACCTGCTCGCCACCTTCCGCTGGGGCAATGAGTGGGACATCGCCGCCGCCACGCTGATCGCACGCGAGGCGGGGGCCAGGATCACCGACGCGCTCGGCAGGAAGCTGCGCTTCAACACGCCGGCGGGCGAGGCGTTCGGCGTCCTCGCCACCGCGCCCGGCATTCATGCGGCGGCGGCCGAGCATCTGCGCGAGCGCGCCGTCGCCGCGCTCGGCCGCCCCCGTTTTTGAAGGCAAGCGCCGGGAAGCGCCGCGCCGCCGCCTACTGCACATCGCGCTCCGAACCAAGGAGACGCGAACATGGCAAGGCTCGACGGCAAGGTAGCGATCATCACCGGCGCGAGCTCGGGAATCGGCGAGGCGGCCGCGCGGCGCTTCGCTGCGCAAGGCGCCCGGCTCGTCCTCGCCGCACGCCGCGAGGATGAGCTGCAGCGGGTGGCGGACGCGCTCGACGGCGATACCGCGATCCTCGCCGGTGACGTCCGCGACGAAGCCTATGCCGAGGCGCTGGTCGCCCTCGGCGTCGAGCGTTTCGGCGGCCTCGACATCGCGTTCAACAACGCCGGCAGCGTCGGCGCGAGCGGCCCGCTCACCGGCCTTTCGGCGGACGACTGGGCGTCGACCATCGCCACCAACCTCACCGCCGCCTTCTTCGGCGCCAAGCACCAGGCGGCGGCCATGACGGCACGCGGCGGCGGGTCGATCCTGTTCAGCTCGAGCTTCGTCGGCGCCGTCAACGGCATCCCCGGCATGGGCGCCTATGCCGCCGCCAAGGCGGGACTGCTCGGCCTCGTCCGCACCCTCGCGGTCGAGCTCGGACCGCAGCGCATCCGCGCCAACGCGCTGGTCATCGGCGGCACCGACACGCCCGCCAGCGCCGCGCGCCAGCCCGGCGCCGATCCCGGCGTGCAGGCCTGGATGGAGCAGCTCCATGCGCTCAAGCGCCTCGCCGAACCGGAGGAGATCGCCGAGATGGCGCTGTTCCTCGCCTCCGACGCGGCGAGCTTCGTCACCGGCGCGGCGATCGCGGTCGACGGCGGCGCCTCGATCATCAAGACCTGAGGATCAGCCCTCGATTTCGTCGCCGCGATACTTGACCTGGAGATAGCGCCCGCGCGTCGCCAGCGCATCGAGGTCGCCCTGGGCGAGCTGAGTCGACATCTGCGCGATCTCCTGGTCGATCAGCCCGAGCCCGTCGACCAGCTGCTTGTCCGGCGACTGGCCGAACCGGTCCTGCCCGCGCAGGTTCGCGGGCACGCGCTGATAGCCCTTGACCAACTCGGGCAGCTGCTCGCCGACCAGCTTGCGCACCTCGGCGGCCGCCGGCTCGCCTTCGTTGAGCGTCTTGAGCTGGCCGGCCAGCACGTCGAGCTTCATCCCGATCGAGTCGAGCAACGGCATCGCCGCGCCCGGCAGCGTCGGGCGCTGGCGGTCGAGCCATTCTTCGGTACGCAGCGGCAGTGTCGCGAGCGGCGCCTCGCCGAACTTCTCCGGCGCGACCTCGGTGCTCGTCGGCATCAGCCCGAAGAACAGGGTCGCCGCGATCAGCAGCGCCATCACGATCAGTGCTCCGCCCATCCCCAGCGGCAGGAACCAGCCGAGGATCATCGCACCGACGATGATCACCCCCGCCGCGCCCGCGATCCGGCCGACGCGAGTCAGGATCTCCGCGTCGCGCCGTTTCTTGGCGCGCGCGTTCAGTGTCGTGTAGCGCTCGCGCGAGCGGTTGAGCACCTCGTCGGCACGGGCGATTTCGCGGTCGATCTCACTTGGCATCGGCGGTGCTTACAGCGCCTCCAGCTTGAACTGCTCGGCGCCCGAAACTTGGTTCTGCGCGGCACCCTCGGCACGGGCGATATAGCCCTTCGATTTCTCGACCTCGTTCGACAGCACGTTGACCGTGGTCTTCATGCTGTCGAGCGCCTTGAGCTTGAACGTGTCGATCGCGTCCATCGTGTCGTAGATGTTCTGGAATGCACGCTGCAGCGTCTCGATCGGGATCGTGCTGTTCGCCGCCTGCTCGTGGATGCGGCTCGTATTCTCCTTGAGCAGGTTGCCGGTCGAATCGATGATGTTCGCGGTCGTGGTGTTGAGCGCGGTGATCTGGTCGAGCACCAGCCGCTGCGCGGTCAGCGCCTGCGCCACGGTCACCGCGGTGCGCAGCGCGCCGACAGTGGTGGTCGAGGCGCGGTCGACGCCCTTCACCAGCTCGACATTGTTCTTCTTGACCAGGTCGAGCGCGAGATAGCCCTGCACCGTCACCGCCATCTGAGTCAGCAGGTCCTGGGTGCGCTGGCGGGTGTAGAACAAAGCGGTCTCGCGAATCGCCTTGGCCTTGGCCGGATCGCTGTGATCGAGCTCGAGCGCCTTGTCCTCGAGCTTCTGGTCCATCTCCTTGGAGATGTAGATCATCTGCTCGAGCCGGCCCATCGCCGCCCACAGGTTCTGCCGCTCGACGTCGATCGCGGCATTGTCCATCAGCAGCTCGTCCTTGCCCGACTGGAGGCTCTTGAGGATCGCGGCAATGTGCGACTGGCTCGATTTGTAGCTGTCGAAATAGTTGCGCAGGCTGTTGCCGAACGGGATGATACCGAACAGCTTCTTGCGCTGGGTCAGGCCGCCGCGCTTGCCGGGGTCGAGGTCCTCGACCACCCGGCGCAGCTCGGCCAGGTCCTTGCCGACCCCCACATCCTTGTCCATCGCCCGCACCGGGCGGTCGAGGAAGCGGTTCGACTGGCCCGCCGCGTCGCGGATCTCCTTCGATCCCATCGCGGTGATCGCATCGACGCGCTTGCCGAACTCGGGCGAGTTGACGTCCTGCGCGACGAGATCGTCGATGAAGCTCTCGACCCGTCCCACCAGCTCGCTCTTCTTGCCCTCGTCGACGGGAACCAGCCCGGCCATCTTCTCCGCCGGCCGCTCCTTGAGCGGCTCGGGGGCGGTCAGCACCAGATCGTCGGTCTTCTCGGCAGTTGCAGTTTCGGTCGCCATTTGCCCATCTCTCCAGCAGTTCCGCGCAAGATGAACGGGAACCGCGTGCGCTTCAAGTGTATCGCCAATATAATACACTTGAATTATGGTGCAACCGACCGACGTTGTGGGATGTTCCAGTGTCGCGACCTGTTAACATGTCGCGGTTAGGATGGGTGGCATGGAACGCAGGCTGAAAATGATGATTGCCGGTTCGATCGCGGTGTGGGTGCCGGTGAGCACCGCCGCGCAGGCCTCGCCCGCCGCCGTCGATCTCGGCAAGGTCTACCGCCTCAAGGCCGAACCCGCCGCCGATGCGCGAGCCCTTTCCGCGCCGCACAAATTGAGCTAAGGGCGCCCGCGCAACCGCGCTTCCGCGGCATCCAGGACCTGTTATGAACCTTCGCAACGTGGCGATCATCGCCCACGTCGACCACGGCAAGACCACGCTCGTCGACCAGCTCTTCCGCCAGTCCGGCACCTTCCGCGACAACCAGCGCGTCGAAGAGCGCGCGATGGACTCGAACGACCTCGAGAAGGAGCGCGGGATCACCATCCTCGCCAAGCCGACCTCGGTCGAGTGGAACGGCACGCGGATCAACATCGTCGACACCCCCGGCCACGCCGATTTCGGCGGCGAGGTCGAGCGCATCCTCTCGATGGTCGATGGCGTCATCCTGCTGGTCGATTCGTCCGAAGGCGCGATGCCGCAGACCAAGTTCGTGACCGGCAAGGCGCTCAAGCTCGGCCTGCGTCCGATCGTCGTGGTCAACAAGATCGACCGCCCCGACGAGCGCATCCAGGAAGTGCTCGACGAGGTCTTCGACCTGTTCGTCAGCCTCGAGGCGACCGACGAGCAGCTCGACTTCCCGGTGCTCTACGCCTCGGGCCGCAACGGCTATGCCAATGAGGACCCGAGCCTGCGCGAGGGCACGCTGGAACCGCTGTTCCAGAAGATCGTCGACCATGTGCCGCCGCCCGCGCTCGACGTCGACGCGCCCTTCACCTTCCTCGTCACGCTGCTCGACCGCGACAACTTCCTCGGCCGCGTGCTCACCGGCCGCGTGACCTCGGGCAAGGTCAAGGTCAACCAGGCGATCCACGCGCTCGACGCCGCGGGCAATGTGATCGAGACCGGCCGCGCGTCGAAGATCATGTCGTTCCGCGGTCTCGAGCGCGTGCCGGTGGACGAGGCGCAGGCGGGCGACATCATCAGCCTCGCCGGCCTCACCGTGGCGACCGTCGCCAACACCATCGCCGACACCTCGGTGAGCGAGCCGATCCAGGCGCAGCCGATCGACCCGCCGACGCTGTCGATGCGCTTCGCCGTCAACGACAGCCCGATGGCCGGCCGTGAGGGCACCAAGGTCACCTCGCGCATGATCCGCGACCGCCTGTTCCGCGAGGCCGAGTCGAACGTCGCGATCAAGGTCACCGAAGCTGCCGACAAGGACAGCTTCGAAGTCGCCGGCCGCGGCGAGCTCCAGCTCGGCGTGCTGATCGAGACGATGCGCCGCGAGGGTTTCGAGCTCGGCATCAGCCGCCCGCGCGTGCTGCTGCAGGAAGAGAACGGCCAGAAGATGGAGCCGTACGAGACGGTCATCATCGACGTCGACGACGAGCATTCGGGCGCGGTGGTCGAGAAGATGAACCTGCGCAAGGCCGAGATGACCGACATGCGCCCCTCGGGCGGCGGCAAGACCCGCATCACCTTCTCGGCGCCCTCGCGCGGCATGATCGGCTATCATGGCGAGTTCCTGTCGGACACGCGCGGCACCGGCATCATGAACCGGCTGTTCGAGAAATACGGGCCGCACAAGGGCACGATCGAGGGCCGCAAGAACGGCGTGCTGATCTCCAACGGCACGGGCGAGGCCAACGCCTATTCGCTCAACAGCCTTGAGGAGCGCGGCATCCTGTTCGTCGGCCATGGCGAGGCCCTGTACGAGGGCATGGTGATCGGCGAGAACGCCAAGCCGGAGGACCTCGAGGTCAATCCGATGAAGGCGAAGCAGCTCACCAACATCCGCTCGTCGGGCAAGGACGACGCGATCCGCCTGACCCCGCCGAAGAAGATGACGCTCGAGCAGGCCATCGCCTATATCGACGACGACGAGATGGTCGAGGTGACGCCCAAGACGATCCGCCTGCGCAAGCGCTTCCTCGATCCGCACGAGCGCAAGCGCCAGTCGCGGGCGAAGGCGGCCTGAGGCTTCGCGTCGATTGCAAGATCTGGAAG
Source organism: Sphingomonas sp. (assembly GCF_039595165.1). Taxonomy (GTDB): domain Bacteria; phylum Pseudomonadota; class Alphaproteobacteria; order Sphingomonadales; family Sphingomonadaceae; genus Sphingomonas. The sequence continues at coordinate 3,032 of NZ_JBCNMA010000026.1, read as the reverse complement.
GCGCCGGGGGAAACCCCGGCGCCTTTCTCGTTGCGCAAATTGCCCGGCAGGCGGTGTCGTCTCACCCAGCCCGCATCGGTCCGTCGCGCGATGCGCACCGGTTGGCGGCTCGGCGCCACGGTGTCGGGATCATTAATCAAGGTTAGCGGTTGCGCAGATCACCCAGCTACCCGTGGGGTTCGAGTGCTGCGTTTTTGCGGCGCATCCCATGACAAGAGAGGGAGGGGCTATTTGACGACCGATTGCGCCTCCCGGGGCAGGGATTGGACGTGCGGCTGCGAGCGCGCCGCCGACCGGTCGAGTTCAGGAGTGAGAGTATGCGAGTGATTTCGAATAGCCCCAAGGCGCTGTTGCTGCTGGCCCTGTGCGCCGGAGCGGCGCCCGCCAGCGTGATGGCGCAGGAGCAGGGCCAGCCGCCGGCCGACGTCTCCATCTATGGCCAGACTCCGCCCGCCGCCGCGATGACCGAAGGCCCCGACGTCAACGGCATCATCTCCGCGCGCGACGGCGACCGGGTGCAGGTCACCACCGCCGACGGCAACAAGACGGTCATTGCGGTCACCGATACGACCAAAATCCGCGGCAGCGGCGGGTTCTTGGGCCTTGGCCGCACCAAGCTCGCTTCGGAGTCGCTGATGAACGGCCTGCCGGTCAGCATCAAGACGATGCAGGCGGGCGACCAGTTGGTGGCGAGCCAGATCAAGCTGCAGAACAAGGATCTGCGCACCGCGAACATGATCCACAACGGCACCGACCAGCGCTTCGCCCAGCAGACCGCGGCGAACGACGCGCTGCGCAGCCGCGTCGGCGATATCGACCAGTACAACGTCAAGAGCACGACCAACGTGAACTTCGACACCGGCAAGGCGGTGCTTTCCGCCCAGGCCAAGGCCGACCTGTGCGCCGCGGCGACCCAGGCCGAGGCGATGGACAATGCCGTGCTGCTGGTGGTCGGCTATACCGATTCGACGGGCAGCCAGGAGTTCAACCAGGCGCTCAGCGAAAAGCGCGCGAGCAGCGTGATCAACTACCTGCAGCAGGCCTGCAAGTGGAAGCCCTATCGCGTGATGACCCCGACCGGGATGGCCGAAGCCGACCCGCTGGCCGACAACACGACCCCCGAGGGCAAGGCGCAGAATCGCCGCGTGGCGGTGAACGTGCTGGTGAGCAAGGCGGTCGACGGGCTCCAGGAAGCGCGGCTCAACTGAGGAATGCGGAAAGCGCCGGGGTCACCCCCGGCGCTTTCTCTTTATGTTGGCGGGCGGATACCTTCGAGGCGGATTCCGCGCACTACCCGTCCATGCCGGAAAGCAGTTCGCCGAGCTGCTCCAGCTGCTCGGGCAATCCGGCCGCCGAGCCCTGCAGCGCTTCCTCGAGCGCCTTCCTCGACGGATAGATTTCGTGGAAGACCAGCAGCGTCTTCCCGCCCTGCTCCTCGAAGGTCACGGTCGTGACCGCGCCCTCTTCGCCTTCGTCGTTGGTCCAGACGATGCGCTCGTTCGGCACCACCTCGAGATACTTGCCGTAGAAGGCCATCGTTTCCGAGCCGCCGGTACTGAATTCCAGCCGATATTTGCCGCCGGTGCGGACGTCCATGTCGCATGCTACGAGCGAAATGCCGGATACCGATTTCGGCACCCACCAGCGCTGGAACAGCTCGGGCTGGCTCCACGCCCTGAAGACGATGCTCGGCGGCGCGTCGAATATCCGCGTTGCGACGAGCTCGCGATCGCCTTTGCGCTCCACTGACGTGCGATACTGCGCGCCACCTGCACCGCTAACGTGCTGATCCATCGCTTTCCTCCTGTTTCAGTTCGCTGATGATTTCGTCCAGGGCGTCGAAACGGGCCTCGAAGAGCTTGCGGTGCGCCTCGATCCATTCGGCCTCCGCCGCGAGGCCGCGTTTCCCGAGCTTGCAGCTTCTCACCCGTCCGACCTTCTGCGTGATGACCAGTCCCGCCCGCTCGAGCACCTGGACGTGCTTCTTCATCCCGGTCAGCGTCATCTGGAACCTGTCCGCGAGACTGGTGATCGACGCGTCCCCTCGCCCGAGCTGATCGATGATCCCACGGCGCGTCGCATCGGACAGCGCGGCAAAGGAGAGATCGAGCGGCGTATCTGCATACTGAACCATATGGTTCAGTGTCTAACTTGCTCGCGCGGGAAGCGCAAGCGTCCGAATGGTACGGGGATAAGGGAAAGGAGAATGGAGGAGGCAGGGAAGAAAAGCCTCCCTGCCCCTCCCGTAGGCGGGAGGGTAAGTTAGGTTCCCACGCCCTTCTCCGGGCGGGAGGTTACTTCCCGTCGAACAGTCCGTCCTGCGATCCGGCGGGCGGGTTGAGGCCGAGATGCTTCCAGCCGGCCGCGTTGAGGCAGCGGCCGCGGGCGGTGCGGGCGATCATGCCGATCTGGATGAGGTACGGCTCGATCACTTCCTCGATCGTGTCGCGCGGCTCCGACAGGCCGGCGGCGAGCGTCTCCACGCCGACCGGGCCGCCGCGATACACGTCGGCGATCATGAGGAGGTAGCGGCGGTCCATCGCGTCGAGGCCGAGATTGTCGACCTCCAGCCGGTTGAGCGCCTGGTCGGCGACCTTGGCGTCGACGATGTCGGCGCCCAGCACATGGGCGAAGTCGCGCACCCGGCGCAGCAGCCGCCCGGCGATGCGTGGCGTGCCCCGCGCGCGCCGGGCGATCTCCATCGCCCCGTCGGAAGCGATCGGCAGGTCGAGCAGGCGGGCGGCGCGGCTGACGACGCGCTCCAGCTCCTCGACCGTGTAGAATTGCAGGCGGATCGGGATGCCGAAGCGATCGCGCAGCGGCGTGGTGATCAGCCCCTGCCGCGTCGTCGCGCCCACCAGGGTGAAGCGCGGCAGGTCGATCCGCACGCTGCGCGCCGACGGCCCCTCGCCGATCATCAGGTCGAGCGCGCGATCCTCCATCGCCGGATAGAGCACCTCCTCTACCTGCGGCTGGAGGCGGTGGATCTCGTCGATGAAGAGGACGTCGCCGTCCTCGAGGTTGGTGAGCAG
>NZ_JBCNMA010000025.1:0-42522 GCF_039595165.1 Sphingomonas sp. | reverse complement strand
TGGGCATGCAGGCGAGGTCGCGCGCTACATGTCGCGCCATGGCGGCAAGGGCGTGGTCTCGGCTGCGCTGATCGGCTCGGTGGTGCCCTATATGCTTCGTACCGACGACAATCCCGACGGCGTACCGCAAGCACAGCTCGCGCAGATCGCGGAGCAAATCGAGCAGGACCGCCCGAAATTCTTCCGGAGCTTCTTCCGACAGTTCTTCGGCGTCGGGATCATCTCCCATCCGGTGAGCGACGATGTGATCGACTGGGCCTGGACGATCGCGATGCAGGCGAGCCAGCGTTCGACTCTCGAATGCGCCAAGGCGTTCGGCTTCACCGATTTCCGCGGCGATCTCGCGTCGTTCAACGTGCCGACTCTCGTCCTCCACGGCACTGCGGACGCCACGGTGCCTATCGACGCCACCGGCCGCAGGGCCGCCGCCGGCATCGCCAACGCCCAGCTCGTCGAATATGACGGCGCGCCGCACGGCCTGTTCGCGACCGAGAGCGACCGGCTGACCAGGGATCTGCTGACCTTCCTCGAAAGCCCGGCACGCGGCACGCGCGACGAATCCTTCATTGCGCGACCCGGTACGGAGACCCTAGAGGCGCGGTGACGCCGCTCCCTTCCCGATGGGCGGCCTGACACCAGGATCGCATGGCCGCCCATCCCTTCACCATCCACAACTACCGCGCCTATTGGATCGCCCGGCTCGCCTCGACGCTTGCCGGGCTCTCGATGGTGGTGGTGATCGGGTGGCAAGTCTATGACATCGCCCGCGAGACCATGGGCATCAAGCAGGCGGCGCTTCAGCTCGGCCTGGTCGGGCTCGCGCAGTTCCTGCCGCTGCTTGCGCTGACCCTGGTCACCGGCTGGGTCGCCGACCGGCTCGACCGGCGCTGGATCATCCGCACCGCGATCGCGCTCGAGGTGTTCTGTGCGCTGAGCCTCGCCTGGCTCACCTGGCACGGTACGATCTCGCTGCCCGCGCTGTTCGGGGTCGCGGCGCTGCTCGGAGTTGCCCGGGCCTTTCTCGCCCCGGCACAACAGGCGCTGGCGCCGAACCTGGTGCCCGCCGCCTCGCTCCCCACCGCGATCGCGCTCAGCGCGCTCGCCTGGCAGGTCGGCTCGATCGCCGGGCCGGCGATGGGCGGCTATCTCTACGCGGCGTCGCCTGCCCTGCCCTATGCGGTGTCTGGCGGGCTGTTCCTCGTGTCGCTGCTGATGATGCTGCTGGTCGGGCCGGTGCCGCGCAGCCAGATCGCGCGCACGGGGAGCCCGTTCCGCCAGATGGTCGACGGTCTCCACTATGTCCGCCGGAACCGGCTCGTGCTCGGCGCGATCTCGCTCGACATGTTCGCGGTGCTGCTCGGCGGCGCCACCGCGATGCTGCCGATCTATGCGCGCGACATATTGATGATCGGCGCCGACGGCCTCGGTCACCTGCGCGCGGCGCCGGCCGTGGGTGCGGTGGCGGTCGCGCTGGTCCTGTCGTGGCGGCCGCTCAAGACCAATGTCGGGGTCAAGATGCTGTGGTCGGTGGTCGGCTTCGGCGTCGCCACCGTCATCTTCGGCTGGGCCGGCCCGCTGATGACGAGCTGGTGGGGGTCTTCGATGATCGGCCACGACTTCGCCCCTGCGGTGCTGGTCTCGCTCGCCGCGCTCGCCGCGCTCGGAGCGTTCGACATGATCTCGGTCTATGTCCGCTCCTCGCTGATCCAGCTCTACACGCCGGACGCGATGCGCGGCCGGGTCGGCTCGGTCTCGACGCTGTTCGTGTCCAGTTCCAACGAGCTCGGCGAGGCGCGCTCGGGCTTTCTCGCCGCCGCGATCGGACCGGTCGTCGCGACCGTGGGCGGCGGCGTGCTCGCGGTCTTGGTAACTGCGTACTGGGCGCGTATCTTCCCCGAATTGCGGCGGGCTCGCACGTTCGACCCGCCCGTGACGCTTGTGGAGCCTATTGCTGAGGAGACGAAGACGTGAAGGCCAACACCATCCTCGAGACGATCGGCAACACGCCGCACATCCGCGTCCAGCGCCTCTTCCCCGGCGCCGAGGTGTGGATCAAGTCGGAACGTTCGAATCCCGGCGGATCGATCAAGGACCGCATCGCGCTGTCGATGATCGAAGCGGCGGAAGCTGACGGCAGCCTCCAGCCCGGCGGCACGATCGTCGAGCCGACCAGCGGCAACACCGGCGTCGGCCTCGCCATGGTCGCCGCGGTCAAGGGCTACAAGCTGGTTCTGGTGATGCCCGAGAGCATGAGCCTTGAGCGCCGCCGCCTGATGCTCGCTTATGGCGCGACCTTCGACCTCACCCCGCGCGAGAAGGGGATGAAGGGCGCGATCGAGCGCGCGATCGAGATCGTCGAATCGACGCCGGGGGCGTGGATGCCGCAACAGTTCGAGAATCCGGCGAATATCGACGTCCATGTGAAGACCACCGCGCAGGAGATCCTCAAGGACTTCGCCGAAGCGCCGCTCGATGCGGTCATCACCGGCGTCGGCACCGGCGGCCATATCACCGGCGTCGCCGAGACGCTCAAGAAGAGCTGGCCGAACCTCAAGGTCTATGCGGTCGAGCCTGAGCTGTCGCCGGTCATCTCGGGCGGCCAGCCCGGGCCGCACCCGATCCAGGGTATCGGCGCGGGCTTCGTGCCGCGCAACCTCCACACCGACTCGATCGACGGCGCGATCCAGGTCGATGCCGGCGACGCCAAGGAATATGCCCGCCGCGCCGCCCGCGAGGAAGGCATGCTGATCGGCATCAGCTCGGGCGCGACGCTGGCGGCGATCGCCAAGAAGCTGCCCGACCTGCCCGCGGGTTCGCGCGTGCTCGGTTTCAACTACGACACCGGCGAGCGCTATCTCAGCGTGCCCGATTTCCTGCCGGAAAGCTGATCGCAGCGCCGGAGCGGGGGCACGCGCCACCGCTCCGGTTCGTCCGCGACGGTTCCAACTTCGTCACGCGTGCGTTATGGGCGTCGGCCTTTTGCTCGACAGGACCATCGCACGCCCGTGACCAGCCTCGTCCCCTCTGCCGACCCGGCGCCGCGGATCGCGCCCGGCCTGTGGGTCGCGCTCGCACTCACGGCGCTGGTCGCTGTGCTCGCGCCGTTGCTCGTCGTGCTGAATGCGCCGCGCGTGGCGAACGACAGCCCGACCTTGGCCGAGATCGCTCGCCCCAAGCCCGTGGTACCCAAGGCCGAACTGCCGCAGGTCGAGCCCGTTCGCCTCGCCGCGCTGCCCCGGGACGAGGCGCGGCTCTACAACGCCTCGATCCCTTTCTCCACGGCGCCCAACCCGGCCGCGCGGCCTTTCTTCCTCACCGGCAGCACTGAGGACCGCGCGCGCGCCGTAGACTGCCTTGCCGCGGCCGCCTACTACGAAGCCGGCGACGATGCCGTAGGCCAGCGCGCGGTGGCGCAGATCGTGCTCAACCGCATGCGCCACCCCGCCTTCCCCAAATCGGTGTGCGGCGTGGTGTTCCAGGGGCAGGAGCGGCGCACCGGCTGCCAGTTCACCTTCACCTGCGACGGCGCGATGGCGCGCACCCCCTCCCCCGCCGCCTGGGCGCGCGCGCAGGACGTCGCGCGGCAGGCGCTCGCCGGATATGTCTATACAAAAGTGGGTCACGCGACTCATTATCACACCGACTGGGTCGTGCCGTATTGGAGCGCGAGCCTGGACAAGGTGGCGGAGGTGCACACCCACCTCTTCTTCCGCTGGACCGGCTGGTGGGGCACGCCGCCCGCGTTCCGCCGCGCTTATGCCGGTGCCGAGCCGGTGATCGCCAAGATGGCGCGCCTTTCCCCCGCCCATCCTGCGGGTAGCGACCCGGCAGTCCTCGCGGCCCTGGCGGTCGAGGGGGTGGCGATCGACCCCGCGATTATCCCGGAAAGCGCGATCCCGCAGCCGGTGACGGGGGAGGCCCGCAACGTCTTCCATGCCGCGCTCGACCGCAGCATGGGCGCGGACGCCTTCGCCGCGCTCGCGATCCGCACCTGCGGCGAGCGGCCCTTCTGCAAGTTTCTCGGCTGGACCGATCACGGCAAGGTGCCCGCCGCCGGCGCCGCGCCCAACCCCGGGCAGATCGAGGCGATGTCGTTCAGCTATCTGCGCGACCAGACTCAGGGGTTCGGCAAGGCCTTGTGGAATTGCAACGAGTTCAAGCGGCCGAGCCCAGTGCAGTGCATGCGGCGCACCCCTGTCCTCGCCGCTCCGACGATCACGCCCGATCTCAATGCGATCCGCGCCGATCCGGCCGCCAAGTCAGCGCCCGACGGTCTTACCGGGGTGCGCCGCAAGGTCGAGGTCACGCCCCCGGCGGCGACCGCACCCGCCCCGCAGCCGAGCGCGACGCCCGCCGCCGGGCGCTAGCCGACCCGCTCGACCAGGCCGGTCGCCAGCGCGCGGGCCTCGGGCAGGTTGATGTCCACCACGTCCGGCGCGCCGCCGCCGCCCGCCCCCGCAGTGTCGACCAGCACGCTCGCGATCCCCAGCCGGCGCTGAAGCCAGCTCGCGCGCAGCGTGACCACCTGGACATTCTCGAACGGGACGATCCAGTCGCGCTGGGCGATCACGCCACGCATCACCTGCAAGCTGGTGTGGCGCAGCGCGTAGCGGTGGAAGCGGCGCTGGAGCAACGCGGCGATCGCCATCGGGATCAGCAGCAACAGGCCGAGCCAGGCCAGGGGCGTCACGAGCGCCAACGCTCCGATCGCCAACGCCGGCCAGGGCAGCGCGAGCAGCAGCGAACGGATCACATGCCCCGCCGCGACGCGCCGTAGCGGCAGGCGCTCGAACGGCGGCAGGCCGGCGGCGTCGACGATCCGTGCCACCTCGTGCTCGCGCGCCAGGGGCGCCATCGCCTGGCGTCCGCTCGGATCGTTGCTGCCGCCAAGTGTCTGGAAACTCAGCGCGTTCCAGCCGAACAAGCCGCGCAGCGGGCCGCGCTGGATCATCGCGAGCTGGATGCGGCGCATCGCGACGACCACCTCGGTGCGAGTGAGCAGGCCGCGGGTCCGGCGGAAGCGGCCGGTGCCGGCGCGCAGCGTGAAGCCATACTCGCGCAATAGTGCGCGGACCACCCCGCTGACCACGCCGAGCACCAGCGCGATCCCCGCGACGATCAACGCGGCGGCGAGGCTGAAGCGGGCGCGGACCTCGTCCTCCGCGACCTGCGCCCAGTCGCGCAGCTGGTCCCAGCCGAGGTCGAGGAACTGGTCGAAGAACTGCAGCAGGCCGAACAGCGCCGCGATCCACACCAGCGAGAAGCCGAACAGCCCGAGCAGCATCACGCGGCCGAGGGACATGTGGAATATGGTGGCGGCGACCGCGGACTCGGGAGAGTGTACATTCCCCTCGGCAACGGAGAACATGTCGACTTCCAAGTTGTGTCCGCGCAACGCGGCGCGTAATCGCTCCGCCTCTGAAACGGAGACACTGTCCAGCACCGCCTCGTCGGATTCTCCGCCCCCCGTTTCCACGCGCACCTCGGCAAGCCCGAACAAACGGGCGAGCGGCTTGCGCTCGATCGACACGTCCTGGATGCGCTCGAGCGGAATCGAGCGGCGGCTGCGGCTCAGCACGCCGCGCTCGATCACCAGCTCGTTCGGCGCGACGGTGTAGGTGAAGCGGCGCCAGCCGAGCCAGGTGAAGAACAGGGTCATCGCGCCCACCACCGCGGCGGCGAGCAGGATCCAGCCGAGGCCGCGCCCCGAGCTCCAGCCGGCGATCGCCGGAAGGCCGATCACCGTCTGCGGCGCGCGGCGCAGGAAATCGATCGCGATCGTGCCGGGATGGACGCGCCTCGCGCCGATCTCCGCGTTCGCGCCGTCGCTCACCAGGGATCGCTCGACAGATGCTCGCGGATCGCGTCGCGGATTTCCTCGGCGGTCTCACGCGAGATACCCGGCAGGTCGACCTCGCTGCTCGCGGTGCCGGCGGTGTGCAGCACGAGCGTCGAAACGCCAAACATCCGCTCGAGCGGCCCCTGCGTCACGTCGATATGCTGGACGCGCGAGGCGGGGACGATGGTGTGGCTGCGCGTCAGCCAGCCCGAGGCGACGTGAAGTTCCTTCCCCGTCCACGCCCAGCCCCAGCGCGCCCAGCGCCGGGGCGCCCAGGCGATCGACCACAGGCCGAGCAGCGCGACGACGAGCGGCGCGGCCCAGATCGGCAGCCAGGGAACGGCGTGACCGATTCCCCAGCTCGTCACCCCGGCTCCGATCGTGACGAGCGCGGTGGTGATCGTGGTGCCGACGCGCATCACATTGAGCTGGCCGCGCTCGAGCGGCTGAAGTGGAATGTCGGGGAGGAGCATGCGCCTGTTATGGCGGGATGCGGAGGAGGCTCAAGGGGGATTAGCGGACGGGCGATACGAGTCCAACCTAGATCTTCCCCGGATTCTTCCGGACCAGGAACCGGTTCACGGATGCCGGCGCATGCCGGAGCCGCGCGGAGAAGGTGGCATTGCGGAACCTCCCCCGGCCGGCCGGCATGGTCCGCCCCCGCCCGAAGCCGGCCTGTCGTGGCGGATCGAACAGCAGAGTCAGCAACGTGAAGAACGACCCGAGCCCAGGCCAGCGCAACTGGAGGATGCGGCGGCGAAGCTGAAGTGAGGTCCATCGCGGGCGATGCGGCACGGGCGCAGGCACGCCGAACAGCAATTCGAGGGTGGCCAGCTGCACATCAAGCGCATTTCGCGGATGTCCCCGGGGAAAGTGCGCCGCGAGCCGTTCCCAGTCGATACCGGGTGTCCGCGCGAGTTCGGCAAGGTCGAGCAGATGCCTGAGGTCGATGAGGCCGCGCCAATAGTCGCGTTCCTGCAGCTGGTCGTGCAGGATCAGGATCAGCGCCTGCGAGGTTGGCGACGGAAGCCACGCACTTGCTCGGCCGCAGCGCACCGCGGCGCAATCGCCGACCAGGTCCTCGAAGTCGAAACCGGGGTACCGGACCTTGGTCCGGCAATGCAGATCGACCATTCCCACGTCCTGCTCGCGACAGAGGTTCATCGCGGCGAAGGGATTGTCTTCGTGCACGCACAATCGATAGCCGGCCGCCTCGAGGCAATGCCGGGCGGTCGCCATCGCGCGGGCCGGAACCATGATGTCGAGGTCGGACAGGATGCGCGCGCCATAGTCGAGTCCGGCCGTATCGAGCATGGCCGTTCCCTTGAGCAGGATCGGCTGAATGCCGGCCGCGTTCAGCGACGACGCCGCTTCCTCGAGTTGCCGTTTCAGGCGCGAATTGCGTTCCAGCGCTCGCCGGTGGATCGTTCCGAGAAACGCCCGGACCGCTTCGGGGACGTGGCCGTCGATCCGTGCGGCGAGGATACCGGTCACCAGCGCTTGGTTCGCCGCCGCGAGCAGGTTCGGCCAGTCGGCATCCTCCGGCGCCTCGCCCGCGAGACAGGCGAGCAATGTTCGGAGCGGCTCGACGTCAATCTTCGGCACAGCGCACCGACAAGGCTGCGATCGCGGCATCCAGATCCGAATAGATCAGGTCGAAGCAACGCGCCCGCTCGACCAGCGCAATCAGGGCGCGCATGTCCGCGATGGTCGCCGCGCCCGCAGCGGAGTGTGCCTCATCCATGAGCCGCACGAGCGCCTCGACCGGATCGAGCGGGCGAAGTTCGGGCGTCGCGCCGGCCAGTCTGCGCAGGTGCACGATCCACCCGGCATCCATCCAGGCGATGCGCGGAGCCTGGACCAGGCCAGGATAGCGCACCGGAATATCGTCGAGCCGCATGTGGGCCGGCAAGGCCGCCAGTTCCGGGCAATAGCGGCGCAGAAGCGGCCACGCGCCTTCCTTGACCGCGGGCGCGAAGGGCACCCCTCGCACGCGGCCATCACGGCCCAACAGGCTCATGTCGTCGGAGACATATTCGAAACCCGACCGCGCGAGAGCGACGCCGAGCGTCGTCTTGCCAGCCCCCGGCGGCCCGCCCAGCAGCAGGGCGCGGCCGCGATGCCGAAGGCAAGCGGTGTGCAGCGCGATATCGGGCGGCGCCGCCGCCAGGACCTCCTCGACCAGAAGGCCCTTGATGAAGGGGGCCGCTTGGGCGGGGCCGATCACTGAAGCCGGGCCGCCGTTGCGGGACACGAAGGTCAACCCGTCCGCGTCGACGACCGCTATGCTTGTCGCGGAACCGCCGATCGGACGCGCCAGGTGCGAGAATATCGGTGACGTCCGCGCATGTTGCCCGACGTCGGCATAATGGATCGCAGCGTCGACACCGGCGATGTGAATGCACTGTTTCCAGGATCGGGGCGAGCCACGCGGAGAAATGGTGGCGTGCACGATATTCCGTGCCGACCATCGGCAAAGCAGCTCCAGCACGGTGCCCTTCGCCGCGTCGCGATCAAATCCATCGCGCTCCAGCGCGGCCGCCAATGCGGCGACCGGGCTCCCTTCTCGCAACATCGACGCGAGCAACGCAGCCGGGGCGTTGAGCTCGTAGAGCGTTTCGGCCGCTGCGGAGAAGAGCATCCGGCGCTTGCCGATCGAAAGCGGATGGACGCCTTTCGCAAGCCCGCAAAGGATCGGTTCGGAAACATCCGCCGCGAATTGGAATGAACCAGCTTCCATGTGGTGTTTGACCCGCCCCAATGTCCGCGAGGCCCGGCCGGCCGAGTTGCCCCTTCGACCGCGGCCCTATCCTCGACGTAGCGGCGTAAATCCGCGCGGGTAGTGGCGCATTATGATTGCCCGCTTCCGAACGCGCTCCGATGTCTCGCTGTGGAGCGGCCCAGGCGCATATCGCGGACATCGGGGGTAGCTCCTTTGTCCAGCGAGCCGGTGAGGACGAACTGGAATATGCTCCGGCTGGCGCAGAGAAGGATTCCAGAATGGAAAATTTGGACCAAAAGCCCGCAGAAGGCGATGACGATCGTCGGGACTTTCTGAAATCATGCGGCCGCTTCGCCTTGACGGTCCCGCCGGTAATGACGGTGCTCTTGTCGACTTCGCTCAGCTCGCCCGCGATAGCCAAATCGACCGGCGGCGGTGGCGGCGGAGGCGGTGGCGGCGGAGGCAGAGGCCGCGGCAATAACGGCGTGGGAAACGGTCCCGATCCGCAGCCTCCCGGCAATCCGCCGATCAACGACGGGCCTGGCACCAAACCCGGCAGTCCCGGCAATCGCGGCGGGCCCAAGCGGATATGACGACATGACCGTTTGAGCCGGAGCGCGACGCCGCGCCAGCAAACTCCCTCTCGCGACACGATATCCGTGGCGCCAGTTGCATCGCCTTCCCGACCCTGTAAGACAGGTTCCGAAGCCGATCCGGTTCGGCATGCGGGAGGGAAGCGCGAAATGGATCGCATCGATCGCCGGAACTTCTTCGCCTATGCCGGCGCCGCCGGCGCGCTGCCGTTCGTCGCGGCCCCCGGCCATGCCCAGGAGGCGGACGGCAACAGCGCCGCCTCTGCTCCGGCGAAGCTCCCCTATCAGGAGGAGACGCGGGCGCGCCGCATGCAGTGGTGGCACGACGCCAAGTTCGGGATGTTCATCCATTACGGCCTCTACAGCATCATCGGCCACCAGGAGTGGGCGATGGAGAATGAGGGAATCCCGATCCCGCAGTACGAGCGGCTGGCGCGGCATTTCCGGCCCAAGCCCGGCGCGGCGCGCGAATGGGCGAGGCTCGCCAGGCGCGCGGGGCAGAAATACATGGTGCTCACCACCAAGCACCATGAGGGCTTCTGCCTGTGGGACACCAGGCAGACCGACTATAATTCGGCGCGGCAGGGCGCCAGGCGCGACATCGTGCGCGAGTTCGTCGAGGCGGCACGCGCCGAAGGGCTTCGCGTCGGGCTCTATTATTCGCTGATGGACTGGCACCACCCGGACGGCGCGCGGTGCAAGGACGATCCCGCGGCGCGCGAGCGCTTCGTCGCCTTCGCCCATGCGCAGGTCCGCGAATTGCTGACCAATTACGGCAAGATCGACATCCTGTGGTACGATGTCGACTGGCCGCTGACCCCGGCGCAATGGCGTGCGGCGGACATGAACAAGATGGTGTTCGAGCTTCAGCCCGACATCGTCGTCAACAACCGCAACGGCCTCGCCGGGGATTTCTCGACGCCCGAGCACAAGGTGGCGGCCGACAGCCGCGCCTGGGAAACGTGCGAGACGATGAACCTCGGCTGGGGCTATCAGCGCACGGACGACGAGTGGAAATCGCCCAGGCGGATCGTCAACGACCTGACCTTGTGCGTGCAGCAGGGCGGCAATTTCCTGCTCAACATCGGGCCCGAGGCGGACGGATCGGTGCCGCAGCCGTCGGTGGACATCCTCGAGCGCGTCGGCGCCTGGCTCGAGACCAACGGCGCGTCGATCTACGACGCGGACGGGCGTGCGGCAGGGGCGTTCGGCAACTACACCAACTTCACCAAGGCGAAGGACAAGCTCTACGTCCATGTCTATTGCTGGCCGTCGAAGAGCCCGGCGGCGGCGATGCTCGACTTCCTTCGCCCGGAGACGGTGGTCGCCGTGGGCGGGGTGCGAAGCAAGGTGCTGTCGGCGCGGCTGCTCAAGACCGGTGAGCCGGTCAAGTTCGAGCAGGACGCCTATTCGCTGCGGCTGACCGGCCTGCCCGAGGCGGCGCCGGACGATCCCACCACGGTGTTCGAGCTGACCTGCGAGGGCACGCCCTATGTGCGGCACCATCTGATCAGGCCGGAATGGCCGCGATACGGGGTGAACATGCTGCCGGGGACCGGGGGCTGAGGCGCCGCCGTCGCGCAGCGCCTCCACACCTCATGCCGCGCGGAACATCTCCGGCGGGAGCGCCATGATGGTCTCCGCCCCGCCCTCGATCTTGCGCCGCAGCGCGCCCGCGTCGGGCATGATGCGCTCGGCGTAGAAGCGGGCGGTGACGAGCTTGGCTTCGAGGAACGCCTTGTCCTCCGCATCGCCCGAGGCGAGCGCTTCGACCGCGGCCTCGGCCATGCGCAGCCACATCAGGCCGATCGCGACGATGCCGGTGAGCTGCATGTAGCTGTAGGCGCCGGCGCCGACCTGGTTGGGGTTCTGCATGCCGTTCTGCATGAACCACATCGTCGCGGCCTGGAGCTGGCCATTGGCCTTTTCCAGCGCCTCGGCGAAGCTCGCCAGCTCGGGCTTGCCCTTGGCGGCGGCGACTTCCTCGCCGACCACCTTGAAGAAGGCCTGGATCGCGCGGCCGCCATTCTGGGCGAGCTTGCGGCCGACCAGGTCCATCGCCTGGACGCCGTTGGTGCCCTCATAGATCATCGAGATGCGGGCATCGCGGACATATTGCTCCATGCCCCATTCGGCGATGTAGCCGTGGCCGCCATAGACCTGCTGCGCGTCGGTCGCGATCTTGTAGCCGGCATCGGTGCCGACGCCCTTGATCACGGGCGTGAGCAGCCCGACGAGGTCGTCGGCGAGCTGGCGCTCCTCCTCGGTCGCGGCCTGGTGCGCGAGGTCGACCTGGAGGCCGCCCCACAGGCACAGCGCGCGCAGGCCCTCGGTCATCGCCTTGGCCTCCATCAGCATGCGGCGGACATCGGGGTGGACGAAGAGGGTGTCGGCCTTCTCATTGGGCTCGGCCGGGCCGGTGAGCGCGCGGCCCTGGCGGCGGTCGCCGGCGTACTGGACGGCGTTCTGATAGGCGACCTCGCCGATGCCGAGGCCCTGGAGCCCGACGCCGAGGCGTGCGGCGTTCATCATGATGAACATGGCGGCGAGGCCCTTCATCTCCTCGCCGACCAGCCAGCCGGTGGCGCCGTCATAATTCATGACGCAGGTCGAGTTGCCGTGGATGCCCATCTTGTGCTCGATCGAGCCGCACGAGACCGCGTTGCGCTCGCCGAGCGAGCCGTCGTCATTGACCAGGAACTTGGGCACGACGAACAGGCTGATGCCCTTGCTGCTCTCGGGCGCGCCGGGGGTCTTGGCGAGGACGAGGTGGATGATGTTGCTGGTGAGGTCGTGCTCGCCGGCCGAGATGAAGATCTTGGTGCCGGTGATCGCATAGCTGCCGTCGGCATTGGGCTCGGCGCGGGTCTTGATCAGGCCGAGATCGGTGCCGCATTGCGGCTCCGTCAGGTTCATGGTGCCGCCCCACTCGCCCGAGATCATCTTCGGCACGTATCTGGCCTGCTGCTCGGGGCTGCCCTTGGCGAGCAGCGCCGCGATCGCGCCGTGCGTCAGGCCGGGATACATGGCGAAGGCCATGTTGGAGCTGATCATGAACTCCTGGAAGGCGGTCGAGACGACGTGCGGCATGCCCTGGCCGCCGAACTGCTCGGGCGCGGAGAGCGTGCCCCAGCCGCTCTCGACGAACTGGTTGTAGGCTTCCTTGAAGCCGTCGGGGGTGGTCACGCTGCCGTCGGGGTTGCGCTTGCAGCCCTGCTGGTCGCCCGGAAGGTTGAGCGGGAACAGCACCTCGGCGACGAAGCGGCCGCCTTCCTCGAGCACCGCGCTGACCACGTCGGGGGTCGCGGCGGCGAAACCCGGGAGATTGGCGTAGCGGTCGATCTTGAGGACGCGATCGAGCACGAAGCGCGTGTCGCGCACGGGGGGCGTATATTGCGGCATCTCTCTTGGTCCTTTGTTTTCTAGATCCTCCCCCGCCAGGGGGAGGTGTCAGCCGCAGGCTGACGGAGGGGGCGGATGCGACCACTTGCGTCGGGGCTGCCTCCCCCTCCGCCACGCTTCGCGTGCCACCTCCCCCGGGCGGGGGAGGATTTCAGTGGCGCGATCACTTCGCAGGCTGGGCGCGGCCTTCGAGGACCGCGACGAAATCTTCGAGCTCGGCGATGTGGGCGTCGATGTCGACCTTCTGGCGCTCGAGCAGCTCGATGCGCGCGCGGCACTTGTCGAGCGTGACCTGGTGCTGAGTCTTGCGGCCGTCGCCAAGGTCGTAGAGATCGATCATCTCGCGGATCTCGGCGAGGCTGAAGCCCACTCGCTTGCCGCGCAGGATCCAGGCGAGCCGCGCGCGGTCGCGATGCGAATAGATGCGCGCGAGACCGCGGCGCTCGGGCGCGATCAGCCCCTCGTCCTCGTAGAAGCGCAGCGCGCGCGCGGTCACCTCGAACTCGGCGCACAGGTCCGAGATCGAGAAGCTCTCCTTGTCCGGCCGTGCCTCGATCGGTGCGAAGCTGGCCACATGCTTCACGGTCGTTGCCATGGCGCAGATTTACGCCCAGCTTACGTTAACGTCAATCGCCGCAAAGACGTACCCCTTCGGCGCTGCGCAGGGCGCGGGCCTCGGCGGCGGATTCGCTCAGGCGATCGACGTCGAGCGCGACGAAGGAGGCGCGCGGACCGCAGAATCGCGCGCATTCGGGCGGGACGTTGGCGGGGAAGGTGATGCGGTCGCCGTCGAAGCGCGCGTCGAAGGCGCAGGTGATGCCGCTCCTGCCCTTGAGCTGGACCGACAGCGTCTCGCCGGCGCGCGTCGCGGTGCCCGCGCCGGTGCAGGACAGGCCGTCGCCATAGTCGACGAACGCGCCGATCCGGTATGCGTCGCCCTTGCGGATCACGCACACCCGGTCGGTGTCGCGGGCATAGAGGCCGGTGATGTCGGTGTCGGTTGGATCGCGAACGAGACCGCGCTCGATCGCGGCGGATTCGAGGTCCTGGGGGGTGGCGGAGTTGCCGCTGGTGCCGGCGCCGGAGCAGGCGGCGAGGAGGAGCGGCAGAATGACAATCCTCACCCGCCAGGGGGAGGTGTCAGCCGCAGGCTGACGGAGGGGGAGGATGCGACCACTTGCGTTGGGGCTACCTCCCCCTCCGTCGCGCTGCGCGCGCCACCTCCCCCTGGCGGGGGAGGATTGAAAAAGGCCCAGCCTCATGCGTCGCGGACCAGCGCGCCGCTCTCGATGCGGCGGAAGAAGCAGCTGCGCTGGCCGGTGTGACAGGCCGGGCCGGCGGCCTCGACCTTGAGCCACAGTGCGTCCTGGTCGCAGTCGATGCGCGCCTCGACCACGCGCAGGACGTTGCCCGAGCTCTCGCCCTTCTTCCAGAGACGGCCCTTGCTGCGCGACCAGAACCAGGCCTCGCCTGTATCGAGCGTCTTGGCCAGCGCGTCGGCGTTCATGTGGGCGAGCATCAGCAGCTCGCCGGTCGCGGCGTCGGTGGCGACGGCGGTGATCAGGCCGGCGGCGTCGTATTTGGGATCGAGGGTCAGGGTAGAGTCGCGGGGGTCGGTCATGGGGGCGGTGTTAGCTTGGACGCCCTTCCCCGTCACCCCGGCCTTGAGCCGGGGCCGGGCTTTTCAAGCGGCGTAGAAGAGGAAGAAGAAGCCCGGTCCCGGCTCGAGGCCGGGATGACGGATAGGCGGCAACGCTCGCGAATGCGAGAACGGCCGCGACGGGTCTCCCCGCCGCGGCCGCTCGCTTGGGACTCTTGCCGTCAGGCCGCCAGGTCGAAGCGGTCGGCGTTCATCACCTTGGTCCAGGCCGCGACGAAGTCCTTGACGAACTTCTCCTCATGGCCCTTCTCGGCATAGACTTCGGCGACCGCGCGCAGCTCGGCGTTGGAGCCGAAGATCAGGTCGGCGCGGGTCGCGCGCCAGGTCTCGTGTCCACCGGCGCGATCGGTGGCGATATACTCCTGATCGTCCGAGCCATCGACCGCCTTCCAGACATTGGTCATGTCGAGCAGGTTGACGAAGAAGTCGTTGGTGAGCTGGCCCGCACGCTTGGTGAAGTGGCCGTGGCCACGCTCGCCGTGATTGGCGCCGAGCACGCGCAGGCCGCCGATCAGCACCGTCATCTCTGGCACCGACAGCCCGAGCAGAGACGCACGGTCGAGCATCATCTCCTCGGTCTTCACCGCGAGCTTCTTCTTGCCGAGATAGTTGCGGAACGCATCGGCATCCGGCTCCATCACCGCGAAGCTCTCGGCGTCGGTCTGCTCCTCGGTCGCGTCGCCGCGGCCGCCGGTGAAGGGCACCGCGACGCTGAAGCCGGCATCCCTGATCGCCTTTTCGAGGCCGACCACGCCGCCGAGCACGATCGCGTCGGCCATCGACAGGTTGCCGCGCAGGCCGTCGAGCGTCGACAGGACCTTGGCTAGCATGTCGGGCTCGTTGACCTCCCAGTCCTTCTGCGGCGCGAGACGGACGCGCGCGCCGTTGGCGCCGCCGCGATAGTCGGACTTGCGATAGGTCGAGGCCGAGGCCCAGGCGGTCTTGATCAGCTGGCTGACGGTGAGGCCGCTCGACGCGATCGCGCGCTTCACCGACTGGACGTCGGCATCCGACGGCATGGTGCCGGCGGGGATCGGATCCTGCCAGATCAAGTCCTCCTCGGGCACTTCGGGACCGAGGTAGCGGACCTTGGGCCCCATATCGCGATGCGTGAGCTTGAACCAGGCGCGGGCGAAGGCGTCCTTGAACGCCTCATGGTCGTTGCGGAACTTCTCCGAGATGACGCGGAACTCGGGATCCACCTTGAGCGCCATGTCGGCGGTGGTCATCATCGTCGGGACCTTGATGTTCGAATCCCAGGCGGCGGGGGCCATGTCCTCGGGTTTCTGGTCGATCGGCTGCCATTGCTGCGCACCGGCGGGCGAGCGCACCAGTTCATATTCATAGTCGAGCAGCAGGCGGAAATAATTCTCGCTCCACTGCGTCGGCGTGTTCACCCACGAACCCTCGATCCCGCTGGTGACGGTGTGCTCGCCGATGCCGCCGCTCTCATGGCCGCTGACCCAGCCGAAGCCTTGCGCGACGAGATCGCCCCCGGCGGGCGCCTTGCCGAGCAATGACGCGTCGCCATTGCCGTGCGCCTTGCCGAAGGTATGGCCGCCGGCGGTGAGCGCCACGGTTTCCTCGTGGTTCATCGCCATGCGCTCAAACGTCGCCTTGATGTCGCGCGCCGACTGGAGCGGGTCGGGGTTGCCGCCCGGCCCTTCCGGATTGACGTAGATCAGGCCCATCTGGATCGCGGCGAGCGGGCCTTCGAGCTCGTGCATGCCGTGCTCGGGGGCGATGCGGGTCTGCACGCCTTCGTTCACCCACTTGTCCTCCGAGCCCCAGTAGATGTCGCGCTCGGGCTCGAACACGTCGGCACGGCCGCCGCCGAAGCCGAACACCGGGCCGCCCATCGATTCGATCGCGACGTTGCCGGTGAGGATGAACAGGTCGGCCCAGCTGATGTGCTTGCCGTATTTCTGCTTGATCGGCCACAGCAGGCGGCGCGCCTTGTCGAGGTTGCCGTTGTCGGGCCAGCTGTCGAGCGGAGCGAAGCGCTGCTGCCCGCTGTTTGCGCCGCCGCGGCCGTCAGCGGTGCGATAGGTGCCCGCGGCGTGCCACGCCATGCGGATGAAGAACGGGCCGTAATGGCCATAGTCGGCCGGCCACCAGGGCTGGCTGTCGGTCATCAGCGCGACGAGATCGGCCTTGAGCGCCTGGTAATCGAGCTGCTTGAACGCCGCGGCATAGTCGAAGTCGGCGCCCATCGGGTTGGACGGGCCGTTGGGGTTGAGGATCTCGGTCGCCAGCATCTCCGGCCACCAGTCCTTGTTGGTGCGGCCGAGCAAGGCGCGGATGCCGCCCGGTTCGTGCATCGGGCAGCCGCCACCGTCGATCGATCCGGTCTTCGCGTCCATGTGCTGATCCCTCCTTATGGTGTGGTTCTGGAGGGAGGCTAACGGAAGGCGCCGCCCGCCTAAAACGAGATAAACAGGTCAGTGCGAACGAGAGAATCGATCAGGTAATGGATGTGTCATCGAATGGGGCGAACAGGGTTTGCTCGTCATCGTCACCCCGGCCTTGAGCCGGGGCGGGGCTTTTCGGGCGGTATGGAAGAAGAAGAAGAAGAAGCCCGGCCCCGGCTCAAGGCCGGGGTGACGACGGGGTTTCCGGCCTCGCTTCGGGCGAGGAAAGAAGAAGAAGAAGAAGAAGAAGAGACCCTCCCCAACCCCTCCCGCAAGCGGGAGGGGCTTGAAAAGGAAGGTCAGTCCTTCCGGATCGCCTTGATCAGCTGGTCCTTGTCCATGTCGGAGCGGCCCTCGATGCCGATTTCCTTCGCCTCGTCGTAGAGCTCATCCTTGCTGCGGTTCTCGAGGTGCGTGCCGTCATGGTCGATCGTGCCGCCGGCATAGGCGTTGGCGATGCGCGCGGCCTTTTCCTTGCTCGCGCCGGCCTCGCGCAGGTCCTCATAGACCTTGTCGCTCTTGATCGTCGGGCCGTGGTCCTTCGTCACGAGTCATTCTCCTTGCCGTTCGGGCAAGCAACGCATCCGGAAACGGTGAGGTCCCAAGGTTTATGTGACAAAAGGGCGACAAGAGCCGATCGAGCGCCTATATGCGCGCCCATCGACCACGAATCCCCCGCGAAGGGCCGATGCTGACCACAAATCCGTTCGATGACGACAAGCTGCGCGAAGAGTGCGGCATCTTCGGCGTTTCAGGTGCCGACGGCGCGGCTGCGCTCGTCGCGCTTGGCCTCCACGCGCTCCAGCACCGCGGCCAGGAGGCCGCCGGGATCACCAGCTGGGACGGCGCGCATTTCCACACCCATCGCGCGATGGGCCATGTCGCGGGCAATTTCGACCGCGACGAGGTGATCCGCGCGCTGCCGGGCGGCGTCGCGTGCGGCCATGTCCGCTACTCGACCACCGGCGAGACCGCGCTGCGCAACGTCCAGCCGCTCTATGCCGAGCTCGCGAACGGCGGCTTCGCGGTGGCGCACAACGGCAACATCTCCAACGCGATCCATCTGCGCCGCGAGCTGATCCAGCGCGGTTCGATCTTCCAGTCGACGTCGGACACCGAGACGATCATCCACCTGGTCGCGACCAGCGGCTACAAGGACCTGCTCGACCGCTTCATCGACGCGCTGAAGCAGGTCGAGGGCGCCTATTCGCTGATCTGCATGACGCCCGAGGGGATGATCGCGTGCCGCGACCCGCTGGGCATCCGGCCGCTGGTGATGGGCAAGCTCGGCGACAGCTTCATCTTCGCGTCGGAGACGGTCGCGCTCGACGTGGTCGGCGCCGACTATGTCCGCGACGTCGAGCCCGGCGAGCTGGTGATCGTGCAGGACGGCGAGCTGCGCTCGATCCGCCCCTTCACCGCGATCGCGCCGCGGCCGTGCATCTTCGAATGGGTCTATTTCTCGCGCCCCGATTCGATCGCGCAGGACCGTTCGGTCTATGGCGTGCGCAAGGCGATCGGCGCGCAGCTGGCGATCGAATCCGGGATCGAGGCCGACCTGGTGGTGCCGGTGCCCGATTCGGGCGTGCCCGCCGCGATCGGCTATGCCCAGGAATCGGGGATCCCGTTCGAACTCGGCATCATCCGCTCGCACTATGTCGGCCGCACCTTCATCCAGCCGAGCGCCGAAGTCCGTCGCCTGGGCGTGAAGCTCAAGCACAACGCCAATCGCGACCTGATCCAGGGCAAGCGCATCGTGCTGATCGACGATTCGATCGTGCGCGGCACCACCAGCCTCAAGATCGTCGAGATGATGCGCGAGGCCGGCGCCGCCGAGGTGCATATGCGCATCGCCAGCCCGCCGACGACGCACAGCTGCTTCTACGGCGTCGACACGCCCGAGCGATCGAAGCTGCTCGCCGCCCGGATGGACGTCGCCGCCATGGCGGAGTTCATCAAGGCCGACAGCCTGGCGTTCGTGTCGATCGACGGTCTCTACCGCGCGCTGGGCGAGGCCGAGCGCGGCGACGTGCTGCCGCGCTATTGCGACGCGTGCTTCACCGGCGACTATCCGACCTCCCTCACCGACCATAACGAGCAGGGCGCAGACCAGCTCGCCTTGCTCGACGAACCGGCCTGAGACCCATGACCAGCAATTTCACCGGGCGCGTCGCGCTCGTCACCGGCGCGAGCCGCGGCATCGGCGCCGCCACCGCGCAGGCGCTCGCGGCGCAGGGCGCGCACGTCATCCTCACCGCACGCACGGCGGGCGGGCTCGAGGAAGTCGAGGAGGCGATTCACGCCGCCGGCGGCACCGCGACGATCGCGCCGATGGACCTGCTCGAGAGCGATTCGATCCCGCGCCTCGCCGCCGCGGTGGCCGAGCGCTGGGGACAGCTCGATGTCCTCCTGCTCAACGCCGCGGCGCTGGGCTCGCTGTCTGCGATCGCGGCGTTCGACCCCAAGGAAGTGGCCAAGGTGCTGGCGCTCAACGTCAGCGCGCAGGCGGCGCTGCTCGGCGCGTTCGATCCGCTGCTGCGCAAGGCCGAGGCGGGGCGCGTGATCGGGCTCACCTCGACGGTGGCGCGCAAGCCGCGCGCCTTCTGGGGCCTCTATGGCGCGACCAAGGCGGCGTTCGAGAACCTCGTGCTGAGCTATGGCGAGGAGGTGCGCAATCTGACGAAGGTGCGCGTCGCGCTGCTCAACCCGGGTGCCACGCGCACCAAGATGCGCGCCCGCGCCTATCCCGGCGAGGCGCCCGAGAGCGTCAAGCCGCCCGAGGTGGTGGCCGAGCGGATCGTCGCGCTGCTCGGCGAGGATTTCGAGACGGGGGCGTTCGAAGCGCTGGAGTAGGCGACGGCGCGACTGGCGCGCTCGCCGCTTCCTATTTTTCGTCACCCCGGCCCTGAGCCGGGACCAGGCTATTTCGTTTCTAGCGGGCCAGAAGCTCGGCCCGGCTCAAGGCCGGGGTGACGATTGGAGGCATCTCAATCCGTTAGGAACGCCTTCACCTCGCTCTGGAAGAAGGGCGCATTGTCCCACATGATGAAGTGCGCGGAATTGGGCACGCGCTTGAGCACCGCGCCCTTCAGGCCGGCAAACGCCGATTGGTAGAGCGCGTCGACCTGGGCGTCGTTCACCGTAACGCCTTTCGGCGTGATGTAGAGAATCGTGGTCCTGGCCGTGATCCGGGGCAGCTCGGGGCGAAGATCGGTGAGGATGAGGTCGCGATAGGCGCGCGCGGTCACCTCGGGGTCCGACTTGCGCGCGTCCTCGAGCGCGCCGGCACGCATCGTCTCACTGTTCACCATGGCGGTGATGATCCCTGTGAGCTGCTTGTCGCGCGCCTCAGGCGTGGCGGCGCGGGACTGGTTGTAGAGATAGTCGGCAATCGGTTTCAGGGTCGTGGGCGTGGCATCGGCGTTGCCGAACAGCGCCCCCATGAAGGGCAGCATGTCCACGACCAACAGGCGCGAGACGCTCGCCGGATGGCGCGCGGCGAGCATCATGCCCATCGTCCCGCCCATCGAATGGCCGATCACGGCGACGCTGCCCAGCTTCTGCTCGGCGATGTAGCGGGCGACGTCCTCGGCTACCGAAGCGGCGACATCGCCTTCGGCATTGCCGCCGGCTGGCGTTCCCGCGAAACCGTGCACTTGCACGAGATGATAGCGATAGCCGGGCACCGCCGCGATCATCTCCTTCCACACCCGCGGCGAGGACGAGAGGCCGGGGATCAGGATCACGTCCTTGCCCTGCCCTTCCACCGCCACGGTGATGCGGGTCGAGGCGAAGTCCTTCGCCGCGGCGGGCGCTGGCAGCAGCGCCGCGGTCAGCAGCATGGCGAAGAGCGCGAACAGGCCGCGGCGGTGAATCATGGCAGTCCTCCCGGTTTCGAGCGAAACTATCGGCGCACGATCGGCGCGTCCATCTCGATCACGATGTCCTCGTCGACCGCGGCCTGCTCATCGAGCTCCTCGATCGCGAACGCTTCGCGGTGCATGACGAAGCTGCCGTGATAGCCCGAGAAGCGCCATTCGCCGGATACCTCGGTCCCGTCTTCGTTGATCGTACCCGCATAGGCCACCGAGTGCGCGAGCGCGCCAGCCGGGTCGTACTGCTTGGTGAAGCGCAGTTGGTCGCCGGTACGGCTGCCGTCGACGAAGGCGCGGCGGATGTCCGCCGCGCCGGTCGTGTCCGGCTCGGTGATCGTGCCGGTGACCGCCCCGCCGGTCTCGTCCAGATGCGCGATGAAGCTGTTCTCCTCGACTTCCCAGGACGAAGAGAAATAGCGGCCGTACCAGACGCCCCCGACGTCGCGCGGATCGTTCACGCGCCATCCACCAGCGCGGCCAGCGCGTCGACGGTGAGCGGCTCGGCACAGAGGAAGCCCTGGTAGAACTGGCATCCCTCCTTGGCGAGCAATTCGAGCTGCTCCTGCGTCTCCACCCCCTCCGCCACCACGGCGAGGCCAAGCGAGCGCGCCATGTCGATCACGCCGCGCACCACCACGCGATCGCGCGCCGAGCCGGCGATATCCTGGGTGAGCTTGCGGTCGATCTTGAGATAGTCGAGCGGGAGCGCCTTCAGATAGGCGAGGCTCGAATAGCCGGTACCGAAATCGTCGATCGCGACGCGGCAGCCGGCGGTGCGCAGCTCGGCGAGCAGGCGCGCCGCCTCGCTCAAGTCGCCGATCAGCCCGCCCTCGGTGATCTCGACCGTCAGGCGGCCGCGCGGGAAGCCGCTTGCGTCCACCCAGTCGAGGAACAGATCGGCGAAGTTGCTGCGTGCGACATCGGCGGCGGTGACGTTGACCGACAGGCGCAGGCCATGGAGCGACGCCGGCCAGCGCGCCGCCTCGGCCAGCGCGAGCCGCTGGACGTGCTCGGAGAGGGCAAGCTCGAGCCCGGCGCGCTCGGCCGCGGCGAACAGCATCTCAGCGCCGATCTCGCCGCTCGCATGGCGCCAGCGCGCCAGCGCCTCGGCACCGGCGACGACCCCGGCGGCGACCGCGACCTGGGGCTGGAAGCGCAGCTCGATCTCGCCCGCGTCGAGCGCGCGGCGCAAGTCCACCGCCAGCACATCGACCGGCACCGCCCCGGCGGGCGCATCGTTCCCGGCGAGCGTGTCGCTGGCGCGGCGAAGCAGGTCGGCGGCGCTGTCGTCCGTTGCGGCGAGCGCCACCGCGGTGCGCGCGCCGAGCGGCATGATCTCGTCGCCGATCACGAACGGGCGCGCCAGCGCCTCCTCGATCCGCGCGGCGGCGGCGTCGAGCAGCTCGGGCGCGGCCGCTTCGGTCGCCGCGACGAACTCAGCGCCGGCGATGCGCGCGGCGACGAAGCGTCGGCCGAGCACTTCGCGCGCCGCCTCGGTCAGCCGCGCCAGCGCGGCGCGGAGCAGCGCATCGCCCGCGACGCGGCCATAGGCGGTGTTGACGACCTCGAACCGGTTGAGCGCGGCGAGCACGACGCCGACCGGATGTCCCTCGCCCAGCCGCCGTTCGATCCAGCGCCGCACCCCGGCGCCGTCATTGATCCCGGTTAGCGCGTCGCGCACCGCCGCACCGGCATCGACCTCGCCCAACCGCTCGATCAGCGCATGGACGCGGCCCGTGCGTGGATCGAGCTGGAGATGCTCGACCACGCGCCCGGCGCCGCGGAGATCATGCGCGAACGCCGTCGCCGCGAGCCCGTCGCGCAGCCGCGCGAAGGCCGATCGCAGCGCGGCGCGGTCGGCCGTCTCCACCCGCCGCAGCATCGCGCGCGGCGAAGGCTGCTCGCCGAGCCCCAGCAGCGCGGCGAGCGCGGGCGTCACCTGGATCGAGCCGAGCGCCGGATCGTAGCGCCAGCCGAGCGTCTCGCCCGTGCCGGGCAATGCGATCGCCTCGCCGTTCACGCGTTCGGCATGGCGCGCGGCGAAACGCAGCGCCTGGACGAACTCGGCCTCGCGCATCGGGCTGGCGAGGAAATGCGTGGCGCCGGCGTCGTAGAAGGCGTCCAGCCGCGCCGCATCGCCGCGCGACACCAGGGCAAGCAGCGCGCTGCCGGTCGCCGCCGCGGCGCCGGCGAGCGCCCGGACCGCCGCCAGCCCCTCCTCGGCCGCGCCGCGCGCATCGACCACCGCCACCGCCGCGCCGCTCGCCAGCAGCCGCCGCTCGGCGCCGTCGGCGCGGCGCGCGGCGACGACGCGCCAGCCGGCGCCGGCGGCGAGCCCGGCCAGCTCGTCGCGCTGGCGGAAGGAAAGCAGGAACAACGGCCGCTCGCGCCCGGTCATGGGAGTGGCTGACAGGAGCGCGGGATCGTTCATCGGGCCCATCCCTAACCCAAGGCTTGCTGCGACGCCATCAACGGCTTAGCTGCTTGTGCATGGCGACCGCGCCCGCCCTGATCGACCGCCACGGCCGCACGATCCGCTACCTCAGGGTATCGGTGACGGACCGCTGCGATCTGCGCTGTCGCTATTGCATGGCGGAGAAGATGACCTTCCTGCCCCGCAGCGAACTGCTCGCGCTCGAGGAGATCGCGCTGATCGCCGAGCGCTTCATCGCGCGCGGGGTGACCAAGATCCGGCTGACCGGGGGCGAGCCGCTGGTGCGCAGCGACGCGATCGACCTGGTGCGCCGGCTCGGGCGGCAGGTCGGAAACGGGCTCGACGAGCTGACGATGACCACCAACGCCACGCGGCTGGCCGGGCACGCCGGGACGCTGGCGGACGCGGGCGTGCGGCGGATCAACGTCAGCCTCGACAGCCGCGATCCGGAGACCTTCCGCTACATCACGCGCCATGGCGACGTCGCGCGGGCGCTCGAAGGGATCGCGGCCGCACGCGCCGCGGGGATCGCGGTCAAGATCAACATGGTCGCGCTCAAGGGGCTCAATGACCATGAGATCGCCCCGATGCTCGAATGGGCCGGCGCGAGCGGCATGGACCTGACGCTGATCGAGACGATGCCGCTGGGCGCGATCGACGAGGACCGCGCCGACCGCTTCGTGCCGCTGACGCAGGTGTTCGAGGATCTGTCGCGGCGCTTCACGCTGACCCGCGACGGCCATTCGAGCGGCGGCCCGGCGCGCTACTGGCGCGTCGCGGAGACCGGTGCGCGGCTCGGTCTGATCTCCCCGCTCACCGGCAATTTCTGCGAGAGCTGCAACCGCGTGCGCCTGACCACCGAGGGCAGGTTGTTCACTTGCCTCGGCCATGAGGACCAGGTCGATCTCAAGGCCGCGATCCGCGGCGGCGGGCTCGCCGCGGTCGATGCCGCGATCGACGACGCGCTCGCCGCCAAGCCGGCGCGGCACGATTTCAGCGTCGAACGCGGCGCCACCCCCGCGGTGCGCCGCCACATGAGCGTGACCGGCGGATGACCATGATCCGCCGGGCGCTCCTCGCCTCGCCCACCAACCCGGCCGAAACCGCGGCGCACGAGCTGATCGCCGCGCATGACTGGGTCGATCTGGACGAGGCCGAGATGCTCGTCGCGCTGGGCGGCGACGGCTTCATGCTCCAGACGCTGCACATGCTGCTCGAGAAGCATCGCAGCCTGCCGGTGTTCGGGATGAACCTCGGCACGATCGGTTTCCTGATGAACGAATGGGAGCCGCACGGGCTGGAAGAACGGCTGGCGCGCGCGCGCCCGTTCAAGGTGACGCCACTGGTGATGACCGCGACCACGGTGCATGGCGAGACGCATGTCCTGCCCGCGATCAACGAGGTGTCGCTGCTGCGCGAGACGCGGCAGACCGCGAAGCTCGAGGTGACGGTGAACGACCGCATCGTGCTGCCCGAGCTGGTGTGCGACG
Source organism: Sphingomonas sp. (assembly GCF_039595165.1). GTDB lineage: Bacteria > Pseudomonadota > Alphaproteobacteria > Sphingomonadales > Sphingomonadaceae > Sphingomonas. The sequence continues at coordinate 18,096 of NZ_JBCNMA010000025.1, read as the reverse complement.
GCATTCTCGTCGCGACGCCGGCGGGCTCGACCGCCTACAACCTCTCGGCGCACGGGCCGATCCTGCCGCTGGGCTCACAGCTGCTCGCGCTCACCCCGATCAGCCCGTTCCGCCCGCGGCGCTGGCGCGGCGCGATCCTGCCCGAGAAGGCGCGGATTTCGCTGCGCGTGCTCGATCCGGGCAAGCGCCCGGTAAGCGCGGTGGCCGACCAGCGCGAGGTGCGCGAGGTGGCCCGCGTCGACATCGCGATCGACCACAAGCGCGACCTCACCTTGCTGTTCGACCCCGAGCACGCGCTCGACGATCGCATCACGATGGAGCAGTTCGTGGCCTGATTTGGGTGGCGGCACCAGCCCGCTCCCCACCCGGCCACCCAACGGCCGTATCATATGGATGGCCGAGTGGGGGAGCGGGCTGGTGCCGTATCGGCGAAGCCGACAAAAACCCGCCTTAACGCGCTTGCCAAGCGGGAAACCCCTTCGTATAGGCGCGCCCTCGCTGGTGTTCCCTGATAGCTCAGCGGTAGAGCATCCGACTGTTAATCGGACGGTCGTAGGTTCGAATCCTACTCAGGGAGCCAGCGAGTTTTCCTCCAGATCGGCAGTCGATGCGCGGCGCGGACACGTGCGCGCCCGCGGTTACGGGTCTGTGCGCGCCACTCCGTTCCTTGAATGATCGTTCAGCGAATGGACATTTGCGTTAGACTATTCGTTACAACCACATATCGGCACGAGTCGCCGCAGATGATTAGGAGGAATCCCATGCGCACCAGCCAGTCCCGCCGCTCGCGGGCCGCGGCGCTTGCCCTCGCCCTCGCGTCGGCATCCGTGCTCGCGTCCTGCGCCACGCCCACGCCCTATCAGCCCGCCACCGGCAGCGGTTCTTACCGCACCGGTTACTGGGACGAGCAGATCGAGAGCGACCGCTTCCGCGTCACCTTCGCCGGCAACAGTCTCACCTCGCGCGAGACGGTCGAGCGCTACCTGCTCTACCGCGCCGCGCAGCTCACCGCCGAGCGCGGCTACGACTATTTCACCCTCGCCGACCGCGACACCGAGAAGAAGACGCGGACCTATATCGACCGCCCGTTCAACTCGGGCCCGTGGGGCTATTGGGGCCCGTCGTGGCGCTATTACAGCCCGCGCTGGGGCTGGCGCGGCTGGAGCCCCTATTGGGGCGATCCCTTCTGGGACCGCGACATCGACGTGCGCACCGTCGACCGCTACGAGGCGAGCGCCGAGATCGTGGTCGGCCGCGGCCGCAAGCCCGACAATGTGCGCTCGTTCAACGCGCGCGAGGTGCTCGATAATCTCGGCCCCTCGATCGCCCAGCCGCCGCGTCCGCGCTGAGACGCGCCTGAGACAAGAAAAAAGGGCCGTCCGGGAGACCGGGCGGCCCTTTTCTTCATTTAGCCCCTCCCCTGAAGGGGGAGGGGCTAAGAAGCTACAGCGCCCCGTGGCAGTGCTTGTACTTGCGGCCCGAGCCGCAGGGGCACGGCGCGTTGCGGCTGACGCGGCCTTCCCAGGACGCGGGATCGTCGCTCAGCAGCTCGCCTTCCGGGCGCGGGATCTGCATCGGGGGCAGCTCGTTCGAGATCAGTCCCGCCGCCCCCGCATCCCAGTCGGCGCTGTTGTCGATGCCGGTCAGCGGGTCGATGTGCGTGGTCAGGAAGTCGGGCAGTTCGGGAAGCTCGGGCGGCGGCTGGAACTGGAACTCGGCCCAGGCCAGCGTGCGCGTCACGTCCTCGCGGATGTTGGCGAGCATGCGCTCGAACATCGCGAAGGCTTCCTGCTTATACTCGTTGATCGGCGTCTTCTGCGCATAGGCGCGCAGGTGAACCACCTGACGCAGCGCATCGAGCAGGCCGAGATGCTCCTTCCAGTGATGGTCGAGATTCTGCAGCAGGATCGACTTCTCGATCTGCATCCACGTCTCGGGATCGAGATCGTCGGACTTGGCCTTGACCCGCGCGTCGGCGAGCTCGCGCACCTTGTTCTCGACATCCTCGGGCTCGATCCCGTCGGTCTCGGCGATCCACTGCTCGATCGGCGCCTCGACGCCGAGCGTCTTGTGGACATTCTCCTTGAGCGCCTCGAGGTCCCACTGCTCGGGATAGGTCTCGGGCGGGCAGGCCTGGCCGACGATGTCGTTGACGGTCTCGGCGCGCATGTCCTCGACCACGTCGCCGACGGTCTCGGCGTCCATGATGTCGGCGCGCTGCTCGTACACCACCTTGCGCTGGTCGTTCATGACGTCGTCATATTCGACGACCTGCTTGCGGATGTCGTAGTTGCGCGCCTCGACCTTCTTCTGCGCGGTCTCGATCGCCTTGGTCAGCCACTTCGACCCGATCGCCTCGCCGTCGGCGATGTTGTTGCGCATCATCTTGGCGAACAGCGTGTCCGGGCCGAAGATGCGCAGCAGGTCGTCGTCGAGGCTCAAGTAGAAGCGCGACAGGCCCGGATCGCCCTGGCGGCCCGAGCGGCCGCGCAGCTGGTTGTCGATGCGGCGGCTCTCGTGGCGCTCGGTGCCGAGCACGAACAGGCCGCCGGCCTCGAGCACCTTCTGCTTCTCGGCCGCGACCTCGGCCTTGATCTGCGCGATCGCGGCCTCGCGCTCCGGCCCCTCGGGCAGGTCCTTGAGTTCGTCGTTGACGCGGAACTCGACATTGCCGCCGAGCTGGATGTCGGTGCCACGGCCGGCCATGTTGGTGGCGATCGTCACCGCGCCGAGCCGGCCCGCCTGCGCCACGATGTGCGCCTCGTTCTCGTGCTGGCGGGCGTTGAGCACCGAGTGGTCGACGCCTTCCTTGGCGAGATAGTCGGAGAGCAGCTCCGACTTCTCGATCGACACGGTGCCGACCAGCACCGGCTGGCCCTTGGCGGCATGCTCCTTGATCGTGCGCGCGATGGCGATGAACTTGTCCTGCTGGGTCTTGTAGAACTCGTCGTCCTGATCGATCCGCTGCACCGGTACGTTGGTCGGGATCGAGACGACGTTCATCTTGTAGATGTCGAAGAACTCCGGCGCCTCGGTCGCGGCGGTGCCGGTCATGCCCGCGAGCTTGGGGTACATGCGGAAGTAGTTCTGGAACGTGATCGAGGCGAGCGTCTGGTTCTCGGGCTCGATGTTGACGCCTTCCTTGGCCTCGACCGCCTGGTGCAGGCCGTCCGACCAGCGGCGGCCGTCCATCATGCGCCCGGTGAATTCGTCGATGATGATGACCTTGCCGTCCTTGACGATGTAGTCGATGTCGCGCTTGCGCATGACGTTCGCCTGCAGCGCCTGGTTGAGGTGGTGCACCACCTGCGTGTTCTCGAAGTCGTAGAGGTTGGCGCCCTGGAGCAGCCCGGCGGCCTCGAGCATGCGCTCGGCGGTCTCGATCCCTTCCTCAGTCAGGACGACGCTCTTCTGCTTCTCGTCCTTCTCGTAGAGGCTCTCGTCGAGCTGCTTCACGATCGCGTCGACGCCGATGTACAGCTCGGACTTGTCGTCGGTCGGGCCCGAGATGATCAGCGGCGTCCGAGCCTCGTCGATCAGCACCGAATCGACCTCGTCGACGATCGCCATCTTGAACGGGCGCTGGACCATCGACGCGCGGTCGTACTTCATGTTGTCGCGCAGATAGTCGAAGCCGAACTCGTTGTTGGTGCCGTAGGTGATGTCGGCGGCATAGGCTTCGCGGCGCTGGTGATCGGCGAGGTTGGGCACGATCACGCCCACGGTGAGGCCGAGGAACCTGTAGATCTGTCCCATCCACTCCGCGTCGCGCCGGGCGAGATAGTCGTTGACGGTGATGACGTGGACGCCCTCGCCCGGCAGCGCGTTGAGATAGACCGCGAGCGTCGCGACCAGCGTCTTGCCCTCGCCAGTTCGCATCTCGGCGATTTCGCCGCGGTGAAGCACGATGCCGCCGATCATCTGCACGTCGAAGTGGCGCATGCCGAGCACGCGGCGCGAAGCCTCGCGCACCGTGGCGAAGGCTTCGGGGAGGATCGCGTCGAGCTTCTCGCCGGCCGCGAGCCGCTCACGGAACTTCACCGTCTGCCGCGCGAGGTCCTCGTCGGAGAGCGCCTGCAGCGCGGGCTCGAAGCCGTTGATCTTCTGGACGATGGCCCCGAGGCCTTTGACGTACCGGTCGTTGGACGAACCGAAGAGGGACTTGGCCAAACCGCCGAGCATGATGGATTCCTGTCGTGTGAAATTGCGGGATGCGCGCCCGGAGGCCCGGGCGCATCGTCTAAAAATTCGAGGGTGGCCGCCCGCAGACCGGGCGGCGGCGCGGCTATTCGAGCCGGCGTTCGCTCGTCAGGCGCGCGGGGCGAAGCGCCGGCGCGGCATGGATGGCGAACGACGCCGCAGCGGGACGCTGCGGCAATGCGGCGGGGACGATGCTGCGGGCGGCGGTGGTGGCGGCGACCGCCTCGGCCACCGTCTCGGCGGCGCGGGTGATCGCCGTCTCGCTCTGCCGCTGCGCCGCGCGCAGGTCGCGGTCGCCGGTGAAGGCACCGGTCAGACCCGCCAGCAGCGCGGAAAGAAACAGCAGCAATTGCACGATTCTAACTCGTAACGTCCCCATGTTGCCCAGCGCTGAACGATGAGCCGTGCGGACATAGGGCGGGAGTCGGCTTCCTCCAAGCCCAAAAGCTCAATTGCGCGTCCGCACTACCTCGCACCCGACGCGCGCGTCGGGATAGACGTCGAGCTTCATCGAGCGGACCTTGACCGCGCGCACCCGCGGGTCGGCGGCGAGCGCGAGCCGCGCGACCTCGTCGCACAAAGTCTCCTGCAGCTCGATGTGCCGCGCCTCGCCAAGCGCGCGGATGCCTTCGCGGAGATAGTCATAGTCGACCACCGCCTCGATCCGGTCCTCGGGCACGCCGTCATAGGCGCAGGTCAGCCACACGCTCACCGCCACGCGCTGTGGCGCGGCGCGTTCGTGGTCGTGGATGCCGAGGCCGATCGCCACCTCGAGCCCCTCGAGCAGGATCGTGTACTCAGCCACCCGGGCGCTCCCGCGTCTCGAACATCACGTCGCCCTCGCGACGCACGAAGCGCTGTCCGCAATCGACGAAGACGTTTTGCCCGGTGATGCTCCGCGCGGTGAGGAGATGCTCGACCGTGCGCGCGATGTCCTCGGTCTCCACCGGCCGCTCGAGCAGGTTGCGCGACGCGACGCGCGCGAATTCGTCCGCGCTCTGGTCGAGCGAGGGCAAGGTCAGGCCCGGCGACACCGCATTGACCCGGATGCGCGGGGCGAGCGCCATCGCCAACAGCCGCGTCGCCTCGCCCAACGCCGCCTTGCTCAGCGTGTAGGTCAGGAAATCGGGATTGGGATTGGCGAGCTTCTGGTCGAGCAAATTGACCACCGCGCCCTCCCCTAGTCCGGTCTGCGCGGCGAGCGCCGAGGCGAGGACGAGCGGCGCGCCGAGATTGACGTGCATGTGCCGGTCGAGGCCCGCATAATCGGCCACGGGCACCGCGTCCCAGCTGAAGATCGAGGCGTTGTTGACCAGCCCCTCGACCGGGCCGCCCAGGGCCGCCGCGGCCGCCTGCACCAGCCCGCGCGTCTCCGCCGCATCGGCGAGGTCGGCGGCGACCAGCACCACGCCGAGTTCGGCGGCGAGCGCCTCCGCCTCGTCATGCGAGTCATGATGATGCACCGCGACCTGATGCCCCGCCGCCGCGAGGTGGCGCACGATCGCCGCCCCGATCCGCCGCGCGCCGCCGGTGACGAGAACCCTCATGCCCCGCGCTCCGTTCGCCCTGAGCTTGTCGAAGGGCCGGTAACGGCACGACGCCGATTTGTCAGGCCACGCCCTTCGACAGGCTCAGGGCGAACGGTCGGGATATTGGCGGCCCGGCGCATCAATAGCCCATCAGCGCCAGCACTTCCTTGCGGCTGCGCTCGTCCTCGCGGAACACGCCCATCATGCGGCTAGTGACCATGCCGACGCCGGGGGTGCGCACGCCGCGCGCGGTCATGCAGGCATGGCTCGCCTCGATCACCACCGCGACGCCAGCCGGGTGGAGGTGGTTCCAGATACAGTCGGCGACCTCCGCGGTCAGCCGCTCCTGGACCTGCAGCCGCCGGGCATAGGCATGGAGCACGCGCGCGAGCTTGGAGATGCCGACGACATGGTGCTGGGGGAGGTAGGCGATCGAGGCCTTGCCGATGATCGGCGCCATGTGGTGCTCGCAATGCGACTGGAACGGAATGTCCTTGAGCAGCACGATCTCGTCATAGCCGCCAACTTCCTCGAACACGCGGCTGAGGTGATGCGCCGGGTCCTCGCCATAGCCCTGGCAATATTCCTTCCAGGCGCGGGCGACACGCTTCGGCGTATCGATCAGCCCCTCGCGATTCGGGTCGTCGCCGGCCCAGCGCAGCAGCGTGCGCACCGCCTCGGCGACCTCGTCGGGGACGTCGATCTTGGGCAGCGGGGCGACGATGTCGCCGTCGTCGGGTTCGTCGTGGTCGTGAACGCTCATGGTCGTGGCCGCCTCATCCTTTGCGCCTGACGCTACGGCAAGCGCACTTGCCTGTGTTGCGCTTCGGCAACAACCTTTCCCGAACCGGAATAGCAAGCATTTCCGCGGGATTCCTAGCGTGATTTGACGTTGACGTAAGGATTCCGGGAGCGGTAGCTTCCGCAACAACTTAGACAGGTGACCGCCAAAGCAGCGGCGCCGCCCAGAGAGGAGGCCTTTCATGCGGAAGTTCCAACTGCTCACCGCGTCCGCCATCGCGCTGATGGCCACGGCTCCCGCCTTCGCGCAGGAGACGCCCGCCCCCGCCCCGGAGGAGACGACCCAAGCCGATGAGGGCGAGGTCGTCGTCACCGCCACCGGCCGCGCGCAGGTCGCGCAGGACGTGCCGATCGCGGTCAGCGTGGTCGGCGCCGAGCAGCTCGAGAATACCGGCGCCAGCGACATCCGTGGCTTGCGCCAGGTCACGCCGAGCCTTCAGGTGACCACCGGCCAGTCGGCCGCGACCGGCGTGGTGCTGCGCATCCGCGGCATCGGCACCGCGGGCGACAACCCCGGCTTCGAGCCGGCGGTGGGTGTGTTCATCGACGGCGTGTTCCGCGCCCGCGCGGGCGTCGCGCTGGCCGACCTGCCCCCGATCGACCGCGTCGAGGTGCTGCGCGGTCCGCAGGGCACGCTGTTCGGCCGCAACACCTCGGCCGGCGCACTCAGCATCACCACCCAGGGCCCCTCGTTCGACCTCGGCGGCTATGTCGAGGGCAGCTACGGCAACTATAACGAGATCGAGGTCAAGGCCGGCCTCACCGGCGGGGTGAGCGAGCAGCTCGCGCTGCGCGTCGACGGCGGCTATCATAAGCGCGACGGCTACATCACCGATCCCAACACCGGGCGCGACTTCAACAATGTCGACCGCTGGTTCGTGCGCGGCCAGGCCAAGTTCGAGACGACCAACGTCGTCTTCCGCCTGATCGGCGACTATGCCGAGACCGACGAAGCATGCTGCGGCGCGCTCAACACCGGATCGGGCTTCGTGCTCCTGCCCTCGGGCGTCGACACCACGACCGCGGGCGGCGTACTGGGCTTCGTCACCAGCAACCTGATCCAGGCGCTTGCCGCCAATCCGGCGGCGGGCGGCGCGGCCGGCCGCATCGGCATCGTCCGTCCGTTCGATCCCGAAGGCCGCCAGATGGCGACCTCACCCAACCGCGACCTCACCGAGCGCGTCAAGGAATGGGGCGTGTCGGGCCAGCTCGACTGGGATCTGGGCGACGTCGCGCTCACCTCGATCACCTCGTGGCGCGACTGGAAGGCGACGCGCAGCCAGGACATCGACTTCTCGGGCCTCGATCGCGCCTATCGCGACGGGTACAAGACCGGCATCCGCGACTTCACCCAGGAAATCCGCCTCAAGGGCAGCGCGTTCGACGGCAAGCTCGACTGGCTGGTCGGCGGCTTCTACCTCAACGAGAAGCTGACGCTGACCGACGTGGTCCGCTTCGGCACCCAGACCGACCAGTTCGTCGACGGCATCGTCAACCAGCTCACCCGCAGCGTGGCGCTGCCGAGCGGCGCGCAGCTGTTCGGCACCCTTCCCGGCGTGCCGCTGATGGGCCAGGTACTGCTCGCCAGCAACCCGGCGCTCGCAGCAGCCGCCGCCGCGCAAGGGCCGGCGGTGCTCGCGACCTTCCTCCAGCCGATCCCGCGCACCCCCGACGGCGCGGGCCAGCAGGCCGACCGCTACACCGTGGATACCGAGGCGTTCGCGGTCTTCACGCACAACATCATCAACATCACCGACAATGTCTCGCTGACGCTCGGCCTGCGCTGGAACCATGAGACCAAGGACATCAACGCCGATCTCAACGCGGCGGTCCCGGCCTGCTCCTTCTGGCTCAACCCGAACGCCGCGCTGTATCGAGGGGCGCTGAATGCCGCCGGGCTGTTCAGCCTCGCGCATCTCTACACCTGCAACCCGACGATCAACTCGGAGTTCAACGGAACCTATAACGGCGACCGCAGCGAGGATGAGTTCACCGGCACCGCCAAGCTCGCGTTCAAGCTCAACGACGACGTGCTGCTCTACGGCGGCTATGACCGTGGCTACAAGTCAGGCGGCTACAATCTCGACCGCGGCTCGTTCGACTCGGTCCTGCTCGGCGGCAACGGCGCGCAGGTCACCGATCTCGAGTTCAACAACGAGACGGTCGACGCGTTCGAGGTCGGCTTCAAGACCAATCCGCTGCGCGGCTTCCAGTTCAACGTCGCCGGCTTCTACCAGACGTTCAAGGGCTATCAGAACCTCCAGTTCGAGGGTTCGCGCTTCGTGGTGCGCAACTTCGACAAGGTGATCTCGAAGGGGATCGAGCTTGAATCGGTGATCCGTCCGACCTCGGACCTGACCTTCGCGCTCAACTACACCTTGCTCGAGACCGAGGTGCGCGATCCGCTCGCGGGATCGGACAATGGCAAGCCGCTGACCAACTCGCCGCGCAACGTGATCACCGGCGCGATCACCTGGACGCCGCAGCTCAGCGACAATGTCGGCGCGCTGTTCCATGTCGACTGGCGCACCAACAGCGACGCGAACACGATCAACAACCCGATCGCGCGGCCGTTCACCACCAATGATGGCTACAGCATCGTCAATGCGCGCGTCGGCCTGAACTTCGGCGAGGGCGGCCGGTTCGGGATCGAAGCCTATGTCGAGAATCTGTTCGACACCTACTACAACATCACCTCCTTCCCCATTCCGGAGCAGGGCAGCAGCTTCGCGGTCTATCCGTCGCCGCCGCGCTTCTATGGGGTGAAGGCGCGGGTGCGCTTCTGAACGGGACCAGCCGGTCGCTATCGGCGACAGGAGGGCGCGTCCGGGAAACCGGGCGCGCCCTTGCCGTTTATCCTTCCGAAAGGAGAATCGGCATGACCAAGTCGTTCAAGGCGGGCGACCGCGTATCGTGGAAATCGCATGGAGGCACCGCAAAAGGCGAAGTTCTCCACAAACAAACGTCGGATATGGTCTTGAAAGGCCATCAAGTACGTGCATCACTGGCGGAACCACAGTACATCGTCACCAGCGACAACGGTGGGAAAGCAGCCCACAAACCGTCGGCGCTGACCAAGATTTGAGCCGGGGGCTAATCACCGGCTCGCAGAGGAGAAAAAAATATGGCGGAAAAGAAGGCATCCGGCGGGGCCCGTGGCGGCATCGCGAAGCCCGTCACCCCCTCGGCCGACCTTGCCGCGATCGTCGGCGCCGGTCCGCTGCCGCGCAGCGAGATCGTCAGCAAGATGTGGGACCACATCAAGAAGAACAATCTCCAGAACCCCGCCAACAAGCGCGAGATCCTGGCCGACGACAAGCTGAAGAAGGTCTTCGGCGGCGACAAGGCGACGATGTTCGAGCTGAACAAGCACATCGCCAAGCACGTCAGCTGATCGGCGACCGGCATTTCTGCCGGTCAGGACAGCGGAAAGCCCCCGAGGTTCGCGCCTCGGGGGCTTTTTCTATGCGCGCGGCTGCTCAGCCCGCCACCGGTTGCGCCACGCGCACGACCGTCAGGTTGCGCTCGCGCCCGTCGCGGTCGGGCCACAGGATCTGCTGGCCTTCGGCGAGCCCGATCAGCCCCGCTCCGATCGGGGTCAGGATGGATATGCGGCCTGCGGCGATGTCGGCGTCCTGCGGCCAAGCCAGGGTCACGACGCGCGTGACGCCGCTGGCCTCATCGCGAAACTCGACTTCGGCGCCCATCGTTACCACGGCCGCCGGCATTGCGGCGGCTCGGTGCAGCTTCGCGCGGGTGACTTCGCGCAGCAGCAACTCGCTGACCTGCGGCATCGCAGCCTCGACGTTCAGGGCCAGCTCGGAAAGGCGCTCGGCCTCGGTATCGATCATATGGATTTGCGGCCGGGTCCGGGCCGCACGGGTCGCGCTCATCGTCGCTCTCCTGTGTAACGGGAACGCGCCTCCCCGGATGAGGAGGCGCCCGGATCATCGATCCTTTGCCCCGAGCTCCTCAGGGCGTGCCGCAGAGAGCCCGGGGCTAGTTGCCCGCCAGGAGTTGTCCCGCATGGGTGCGGTATCGCCGCCGGTGATCGGAACAGGACATGCGACGACGATGTACGCCATCGTCGCTCAAGTCCACCCCTACCAGCTGAAGCGCAGCGATCCGGTCACGGTGCGCGCTGCGCCGAAATAGCAGCTGTTGTTGAACGGGCAGGCGCTGACGTGGCGCGTGTCGAACAGATTGGCCGCGTTGACCGCGAGGCTGATCCCGGTGAGCGCGCCGCTCGCCTTGCCCAGATCATAACCGATCACCGCGTCGACCAGCGTGAACGAGTCCGTAGTAAAGCGCTGGAAAGTCGCGAGGCCGTTGATCACGGCATATTGGGTGGTGCCGTCCGACCCGCCGACATAGCGCGCCCCGCCGCCCAGCGTGAGCCCGCCCAGCGGTCCGGTCACGGCCGGGTTGCGGCCGAAATCATAGGACAGGAAGCCCGACGCCAGCCACTCGGGCGTGCCGAGCTGGCGGGTGCCCGTGGTGGTCGGGACGGCGCCGGTGGTGGCGCTCGCCGGGATCGCGGGCACGCCCTGGGTGATGATCGCATCGGTGTAGCTGCCCGAGAGGATGACATCGAGACCGGGGACGATCTCGCCCCGTCCTTCCAGCTCGACGCCGCGCACGCGCACCTCGCCAATCTGGATCTGCGCGTTGGCGGGAATGCCGCCCGTGCCGGCCGCGGGATCGCCCACCGGCACCTTCTGGCGCCGCAAGTCATAGACCGAGGCGGTGAAGATCGCGCTGGTACCTTTGGGCTGGAATTTGAGCCCGGCCTCATACTGGCGGCCGGTGACGGGCTCGAACGGCTGGCCGTCCCAGGTCGTGCCCGTCTGCGGCTCGAACGATTCCGAATAGCTGACATAGGGCGAGAGGCCGAACTCGAACTCGTAGAGCGCACCGAGCCGCGCGGTGAAGGCGCTCTGGGACAGAAAGGTTGCCGCACCGTTCCCACCCGCCGCGAGTTTCTTGTTGCGCGTCGTCTGATCGTACCAGTCGAAGCGGCCGCTCGCGATCAGCTGGAGCCGCCCGATCGCGATCTGGTCCTGCAGGTAGAGGCCGACCTGAGTGCGCTTGCCATAGGTGTTGATGTAGCTGGACGACAGGACGGTGAGATCGAAGCTCGGCAGCGTACCGCCGTAGACCGGGTTGAACAGGTCGAGCCGCGGGACGCTCTTCAGCGGATCGGCGGCGACGTCGGTGTTGAACTGCTGGAAATTCTCGCCGGTGATGTTCTGATAGTCGATGCCGGCGAGGACGTTGTGCCGCAGCGGACCGGTCGCGAACTTGGCCGCGACATGGTTGTCGAGCGTCAGCGTATCGAAGTCCTCGTCCGCGCCGCCGCCGCCGCGAGTGATCGTCGAATAGTCGCTGCTGAGGCCATCGGCCGCGCGCGCGAAGCCCGCGACATAGAGCTGGCGGTAGCTCAGCTCGTTGTTCTGGAAGCGCAGGTTCGAACGGAAGCTCAGGCTATCGTTGAACTCGTGGCGGAAAAAGGCGGCGATCGCCTTCTGCTTATGGTTGTAGCGCTCGTAACCGGGATCGCCGGTGTTGATGTCGCGCGGCAGCGCGCCCAGCGGGTTGGGCAGCACCGAGCCATAGGCCGGCACGCCCGAATAGCCGCCGCCCGAGGGCGAATGCTGATAGGCCGCGAGCAAGGTCAGGCTGGTCCGGTCGGTCGGCGCGAACGTCAGCATCGGGCTGACATGATAGCGTTCGGAGAAGGTGCCCTCGGTCAGCCCGTCGCCCTTCTGCCAGCCGCCGACGATGCGGAACAGCAGGCGGCCGTCCTTGTCGAGCGGTTGGTTGACGTCGGCCACCGCGCGCAGCGTGTCGTAATTGCCTGCCTGCAGCTCGACCCGGCCGAACGCGGTCGCCTCGGGCAGCTTGCTGACCAGGTTGACCAGGCCGCCCGGGGTCGAGTTGCCGTAGAGCACCGAGGCCGGGCCCTTGACGATGTCGATCCGCTCGACGCGGTTGAAGTCGATCTGCGGCGTCGAATAGGGCCCGGCGATCAGCCGCATGCCGTCCTGGTACACGCCCGGCGCGAAGCCGCGCAGGATGAGCTGGTCATAGCGCGTCACCATCCCGCCGCGCTGGTTGGGCGAGACGCCCGCGACATAGCCGAGCGCTTGGTTGATCGACTGGGCGTTGCGCAGCTCGAGCTCGGCGCCGTCGATCACGGTGATGCTCTGCGGCGTCTCCATCAGCGGGGTGTCGGTCTTGGTGCCGGATCCGGTGCCCCTGGTGTTGACGCCGGTGATGACCACGGTGTTGCCGTCCTGAGCGGCGTCATCCTCGCCCTCGCTCGCCGAGGCGATCGCGGGTGCCGCGAGCGCGCATGCGATCAGCGCCGCTCGCGACAGACCGGACCCAATCTTCCCGTGGCGGCGAACGAACATACGACACTCCTGCTATTGATAACGATTCGCAGGAGCCGTTAAAGGTCACACAAGTTTTTGCAAGCGCGAAAGGACGGCCTGCCGTGCGCGCGGGGACGTTGCACGATTGATGGAAAAATGGTGACCCCGGCGCGATTCGAACGCGCGGCCCTCAGATTAGGAATCTGATGCTCTATCCTGCTGAGCTACGGAGTCACTCGCGCCCCAATAACCGGGTTTGGAAGGCCCCGCCAACCCTGTTTACGACGGCGAGATCGGAGCTGAAGCAGCCCTCCCGGCCAGGGGAGGTGGCGCCGGAAGGGGAAGGACGGCGGCATCCTGGCCACTGGCCTCGTCGCTTCCGCCCCCTTCCGTCAGGCTGCGCCTGGCGGGGGAAGATTTTCGGGCGCCTAGTTGCGCTGTTCGGGCGGCACCACGGGCAGCGGCAACGGCGCGACCGGCACGCCCTCGTCGATCAGCGCCCTCGCCTCGTCGATGCTCGCCTGGCCGTGGATCGGCGCATGCGCCTCCTCGCCGAGATGCATCGCGCGGGCCTTGTCCGCGAAGGCGACGCCGACCCATTGCGAGCCCTGGAGCATCTTCGCCTGCGCCTCGGCGATGGCGGCCATCAGCTGCCGGGGATCGGGCTTGCCGGCCGCGGGCGCATTGTCCGCGCGCCGATTGCCCTTGGCAGCGACGTTGGGCGCCATCACCGCCTTGTCGACCGCGGTGTCGCCGCACAGCGGACAGGCGACCAAGGCACGTTCGCGCTGGCTCGCATAGTCCGCGCTCGATCCGAACCACGCCTCGAACACATGGCCCGCGCCGCAGCGAAGGTCGAAAACGATCACGTCACCACCACCGGCGGGATCGCGCGGCGGTGCGCGATCGCGGGCACGCGCGAACGCACGTCCGCAACCTGCGCGGGATCGATCTCGGCGAAGCCCAGCCCGGCGCCCTCGCCCAGGTCGAGCAGCACCTCGCCCCACGGATCGATCGCGAGGCTGTGGCCATAGGTGGCGCGGCCGTCTTCATGCTCGCCGGCCTGCGCCGCGGCGATGACGTGCACTCCGGCCTCGATCGCGCGCGCGCGTAACAGCACATGCCAGTGCGCCGCACCGGTCGGCCGGGTGAACGCCGCCGGCACCGAGAGCAGCGTCGCGCCGGCATCGGTCAGCGCGCGGAACAGATCGGGGAAGCGCAGGTCGTAGCAGATCGCGAGCCCGAGCAGCCCGAGCGGCGTTTCCACCACCGCCGCGCCCGTTCCCGGCGCATAGGCCTCGGATTCGCGCCAGCGCTCGCCGGTCGGGAGGTCGACGTCGAACAGATGCAGCTTGTCGTAGCGCGCGCGGATCGCGCCCGCGCCGTCGATCACGAAGCCGCGGTTGACGAAGCGGCCGTCCGCCTCGCCCTTGAGCGCGAGCGAGCCGAGATGCACCCAGACGCCGTGCTTCGCCGCCGCCTCGCGCACCGCCGCCAGAACGCGATCATCCGCCTCGGCCACGATATTCCCGGCCGCGCGCTCGCGATCGCGATCGACCAGCCCCGACATCTCGGGCGTGAACAGCATCGCGGCGCCGTCCGCAGCGGCCTGCGCCACGCCGTCCGCGAGCGTGTGCGCATTGACGAGCGGGTCGATCCCGCTCGTCATCTGGAGGATCGCGGCCTTCATCGTCCGAGCAGCGCGTCCAGCCTGCCCTCGCGCTCGAGCGCGGCGAGATCGTCGGACCCGCCGATATGCGCGCCGTCGATGAAGATCTGCGGCACGGTGCTGCGGCCGTTGGCGCGCTGGAGCATCTCCTGCCGCTTGGGTCCGCCCATCGTCAGGTCGAACTCCTCATAGTCGACGCCCTTGCTGTCGAGCAGCGCCTTGGCCCGCGCGCAGAAGCCGCAGAATGCCTTGGTATAGATTTCGATCTTCGCCATCGCCCTGAGGTGAGTGCCCGGCCCGCGCTTGTCAATCGGCCCAAGAGTCGTCGGCGCCGGGATCGAGCACCCGCGTCCAGCACAGGATGGTCACCCGCGCCGCGCCCGCGCGTTTGAGCACGCGCACGCAGGCATCGGTGGTCGCGCCGCTGGTGAAGACGTCGTCGACCAGGACGACGGAGCGGCCCTTGATCCGCTCGCGCGCGCCGGGCGCGACCGCGAAGGCACCCGCGACGGCCTTGGCACGGCCACGCACGCCCAGACCACGCAGCACCGGAGTCGCCTTCGTCCGGCGCAACAGATCGAGCTCGAGCGGGACGCCGCGCAGGCGCGCCAGCTCGCGCGCGATCAGCGCCGCCTGGTTGAAGCCGCGGCTCCAGATGCGCCAGCGGTGGAGCGGCACCGGCACGAGCATCTCGGCATCCTCGGGCAGCAATCGCGCCATCAGCCGCGCGGCGGTCGCGGCATAAGCGGTGCGCCCGGCATATTTGAGCTTGAGCACCAGCGCGCGCGCCGCCGGGCCATAGGCCACCGCCGCGCGCACGCCGTCATGGACGGGCGGCGCGGCGAGGCACTGGCCGCACAGCGCCTGCGCGCCGCGGTCGAACTCGAACGGCAGGTTGCACGCCGCGCACCAGGGCGGCGCGATCAGCGTGAACTGTGCCCAGCACGGCGCGCAGAAGCGATGGTCGGCCTCGACCACTTCGCCGCAGCCCGGGCAGCGCGGCGGAAGCGCCAGCGCGACGAGGTTCAGGATCGGTTGGCGTGCCCCCACGCGCTTCTTGTCGCGCGCGGACGAAACCGGCACAAGCCGCCCCGTGACCGCCGCCGTGACTCCGCCCGAAATCTTCGACCGCGCCCGCCGCCGCGCCCGCCGCGACCGCGCCGCCCCGCTGTTCGCCGAAGCGTCGTTCATCCGCGACTGGATGCTGGAGGGGATTTCCGAGCGGCTCGACGCGGTGCGCCGCGAGTTCACCGATGTGCTCGACCTCGGCTGCTTCGACGGCGGCTTCCTCCCGCCACCCGGTGCGCGCGTGACGCGAATCGATGCGGGCGAACGCTTCGCCGCGATGACGGGCGGAATCCAGGGCGACGAGGACCGGCCGTACGTTCCCGAGGGCAGCTTCGACCTCGTCATCGCCGCCGGCAGCCTCGACACGGTCAACGACCTGCCCGGTGCGCTGGCGCTGATCCGCCGCGCGCTGCGCCCCGACGGGCTGTTCCTCGGCGCGTTCCTCGGCGGCGTCACCCTGTCCACGCTGCGCAGCGTATTGCTCGAGGCCGAAGCCGATCGTCCGGCGGCGCGCGTCCACCCGCAGGTCGACGTGCGCGCGGCGGGCGATCTGCTCGTCCGCGCCGGGTTCGCGCTGCCGGTCGCCGACGTCGAGAGCCTGGATGTCCGCTATACCGACCTGTTCGCGCTGGTCCGTGACCTGCGCGGCATGGCCGGCACCAGCTTGCTGCCCGCGCCCCCGCCACTCAGCCGCGCGACCGTCGCGCGCGCCGCCGCGGCATTCGCTGCGCGCGGCGATGCCGAAGGACGGACGACCGAGCGCTTCGACGCGATCTTCGTCACCGGCTGGGCGCCCGATCCCTCGCAGCCCCAGCCGGCGCGGCGCGGCTCGGCGACCGCGTCGCTCGCCGCGGCACTCAAGCCGAAGCCCTAGATCAGCGCTTCGAGCAGGCCGATCAGCGGCTTGTCGGCGGGCGGCATCTCCAGCCGGTGCAGCTCGAGCGGGCGCACCCATTTGAGCGCGGTCGCATGCCGCGGCTGCGGCACGCCGCTCCATTTGCGCAGCGCGTAGAGCAGCAGCAGCAGATGCCGTTCGCCCAGCGCTTCGCTGGCGAAGGTCGCGGGGGCGAGGCAGGCGCGCTCGACGCCGATGCCCAGTTCCTCCTCCAGCTCGCGGCACAACGCCGCCTCGGGCAGCTCGCCGGGATCGACCTTGCCGCCGGGGAATTCCCACAGCCCGGCCATCGGCTTGCCGGGCGGGCGCTGCTGCACCAGCACCCGGCCCTCGCCGTCGACCAGCGCCGCCGCGACGACCATCAACGGGCCAGGCATCGGCGGTTCCGGGCGCATCGCCTCCGAATCGGAGTTTCCAGTTTGTAGCATCGACATTTCGTTAATCTTGAATCCCTAGATTCCGGTAATCCCGATTGGAGAAAGTGCGTCCATGCGTGCGCTGAAATCACTGCCTGGACACCTTGCCCGCTGCCCGCTGCTCCGTTGCGAGCGCGCCGCGACCGCAGTCGAATATGGCCTGATCCTCGCGCTCATCGTCCTCGCCATGATGCTGGCGCTGATCGAACTCGCCGGCACCACCACGGGCATGTGGAACAAGGTCAGCGCCGCCGTCCAGAGCGCGCGCTGATCTTTCGCGCGACTCGCGGCGTCTAAGGTCTTTGTTAACTTCCGCCCCGTAATTTCCGTAGTTGCTGGACCGGGGGGACTTCATCCCGCGTGCAGCCGGGTAACTGAAGCTTGTGAACAGGATGGAGACCGGTATGAACACGATCCGCAAGATTTTCGGCAACAAGAAGGGCGCCACCGCCATCGAGTACGGCCTGATCGCCGCTCTGATCGCCGTTGCCGCGATCGCCGCGATGCAGGGCCTGGGCAACCAGCTCAAGACCACCTTCACCAACGTTTCGTCGAACATGAAGGCGTCGTAAGACCCTCATTTCGAAGAAAAGATTGGGGGCGGCGAACTTCGGTTCGCCGCCCCTTTTTCGTGCCGGAGCTAAGCCTGGTAAAGCGATTCTCCCACATGCTTCGCGACGCGCGGTCACGGCCACGGCCATCGAGTACGGCCTGATCCCCGTCGCCAAGAAGACGTTCTCCAACGTCTCCTCGAACATGAAGGCCAGCTGAGATCGCCCGGGGTGACACCGTCACCCCGCTGAATGTCAGGCGCGGCCCATTGCGAGGAACTTGGCGCGGCGGTTCTGGCGCAATACCGTAGCGTCCTGCCCGGCAAGCTCGCCGAGCGCGGCCTCGATCGCATCGCCGAGCGAATCGATCGCGGCGTCGCGGTCGCGATGCGCCCCGCCGAGCGGCTCGGGCACGATCGTGTCGATCACGCCGAGCTCCTTGAGATGCTGCGCGGTCACCTTCATCGCCTCGGCCGCCTCGGCCGCCTTGTCGGCGGTGCGCCACAGGATCGAGGCGCAGCCCTCGGGCGAGATCACCGAATAGACGGCGTGCTCCATGGACTGGCTGAGGAAGGCGGTGGCCACCTGGC